>CAZDJE010000019.1:0-46836 GCA_964505715.1 uncultured Desulfocapsa sp.
TTCCTGCCATATCTATAATAATAACGCAGTCAACACCAAGTTTAATGAGCTTACCAGCCAAAATCGTATCGATCTGTTCCAGTTGCTCTTGACTGACTATTCCATAATTCATGCCAAGTACCTCTTTCCTTAATTACGAGTCTTTACGACAAACTCTAAAGCTTGTTAATCCAGCTTATAGCCAGTAACCAGCGACCATCTTTCAATTTTAAAACTAAAAACAAAAATTTCTTCCGTCAAATAAAACACATAGTGTGTTAACAGTAACGCTAGTTAGTATACGACAGATTCATATTGATATGAAGATGTTTTTTAATTTTTCCTAAAAAATTCAGCCTGATATGGCAAAACAGCCCAGAACGGAAAGCCGACCACACCTAACACACTGACATAACAACACTTACCTCGCTTCTCTTTTTGTCCCCTTATACCCATAAACTTGTATGACTAAAGGCATCAACATCAACAAGGCCAAGATCGGTCATTTTTAAATGGGGAATAACAGGTAGAGCCAGAAAACTCATCAACATAAAAGGGTCTGTAATCCGTCCCCCCAAACTCGCTGCAACCTTCAGTAAATCGGCAAATTTATCTGCAAGATGCTCCGCAGTATCTGTTGCCATAAGACCTGCGACATCAAGAATAAGACTCGCCACAATTTTTCCATTATTGGCGATAGCAAGCCCTCCACCCTGTGCTACAATTTTCTGAACTACCAGTTCCATATCCCTGTCGTTTGCTCCAATCACCGTAATATTATGAGAATCATGTCCCACTGTTGAAGCCAATGCCCCCTGCTTAAGACCAAATCCCTGAACAAAGCCAAGGCCTATATTCCCAGTTGAGTGGTGACGCTCCACAACCGCAAGCTTAAGGATATCCCTAGCAGGGTCAGCAACGGCATAACCATCTTTTTTCAACACGGAAAGCTCTAGCGATTCGGTTAGCAACTGATCTTTTTTGATGCCAATAACCTTTGCAAACTCACCATCGGCAGGAATTTGAAAAGATATGTTTTCCATATCAACATGAACCGAATCAAAAACTGCAGGATATTTATCACTTAGAACTTTCGGTCCGGTTATTCCTAAAAGCTTTTCGCTATCTACTAGACGGCCTCCCGAGAAAACTTTTTTGACCCTGATATCCTGCAAATCATCAAAAATTACAAGATCAGCTCTATAGCCCGGCGCAATGCCGCCTCGTCCACTTAAGCCAAAGTAATTAGCGACATTTAGAGTAACCATCTGAAGTGCAGTAATGGGATCAAGTCCTAGCTTAATTGCCCTGCGAAGAATCCGATCCAGATGACCATCTCTTAACAATTCATCGGGATGGCAATCGTCGGTAACCAGCAAACAACGATGACTATTTGTATTGGTTACTGCCGGTAACAGATCCTCTAAATTTCGTGCCGTGGAACCTTCTCTGATAAAAACAAACATTCCGGACGACAGCTTCTCACGTGCCTCTTCAGCTGTTGCGCATTCATGATCGGACAGTATCCCATTCCCTATATAGGCCTGCAAGTCCTTCCCACTAAGACCAGGGGCATGGCCATCAATGGGCACATGTCTTTTCTTGCCAAGAGATAACTTTTGTATAACTTCATCATCCTGAAAAAGAACTCCAGGAAAATTCATCATTTCGGCAATTCCAATTACCTGGGGTAAATCTAGCAGTTGCGCAATCTCCTGAGAAGAAAGAATAGCTCCGGAATTTTCCAGATGAGTTGCAGGAACACAGGATGGGGCCATCACATATATTGCACAGGGAAGATTTTTACTTTCGTCCAATAAATATTTAATCCCTTCAACGCCGGCTACATTTGCTATTTCATGTGGATCGCAAATGACAGTCGTTGTGCCATGGGGAAGAACAGTACTCACAAATTGCCTGGGACTGAGCATGGAACTTTCTATATGAATATGCCCTTCCATAAATCCAGGGCTCACGTATGAACCATTACAGTCGATTTCTTCAACGCCGCTATAGTTGCCAATACCTGCAATATATTCATCACAAATCGCAATATCTGTTTCGATAATATCCCCACAAAAGACATCAACTACATTGCAATTTTTCAACACACAATCAGCAGGTTCTATCCCCCTTGCCTGTAAGTTTCTTTTTTTTATCCGTGGATCAATGTTCATCAAAAAAACCTCACTTGCTAAAATGACTGGAAAAGTTTTGGAAATATGCATATTTGTGTGGAGAGAAAATGCATTATATATATTACTGTACAAAACAGGAAAATAAATTCAAACATATTTCAATATTTCAGCAGAAGAACAAATCTGCTAGGAAGCAAGCCGGCCCCCTATGAAGAAGACCAAGCCTCCAATACCGACGATCAACTCAAGCAGTTACTTAATCGATAGCCACTGTCACCTTGATATGAGCAATTACAAGGAAGACCTTGATGCAGTACTTGCAAGGGCAGAAGCAAACGGAATACGTTCGATTATCACTATAGGAATAGATGAAGAGAGTTCTCAGGCCGCAATTAATCTCGCAAAGCAGTACCCGATGATCAAAGCCACCGTTGGTATCCACCCTCACGACATCGTACAAACCGATGATGACTGCTACGAGCGCCTAAAAACACTTGCTACTGACAACAAAGAGCACGTTGTTGCCTATGGTGAAATCGGCCTGGATTACGCAAAACAGTATACCGACCCCTCTCTTCAAAAAATCGCTTTTCGCAAACAATTACTCCTTGCAAAAGAACTCGGCCTTCCAGTAATCATTCATGACAGGGAAGCGCATGATGATACACTAGAGTTACTAGAGTCTCTTGGCCCCTTTCCTGATCGTGGCGTAATGCACTGTTTTTCAGGCAACACAGAACTTGCTAAAAAAATTATCGCCATGGGGTTTCTGGTCTCGATTCCAGGGGTTGTGACCTTTAAAAATGGGCTCGAATTACAAGAAGTAGTAGCAGCCACACCACTCACTTCATTGATCATCGAAACAGACGGGCCATTTCTGGCTCCTGTTCCCTGGAGAGGAAAACGAAACGAATCTTCATACTTACTCTATACTGCAGAGAAAATCGCAGCATTAAAAGGAATAACAATCGAAGAAGTCGCTGACCAGACCAGCAGAAACGTAGAGCAACTCTTTAACTATAAAGCATAGGTCAAAACTATGAGCATCAGTGACAACCTCCGTAAAATCCGAGACAGTATAACAAACACAGCATTAACCTGTAACAGGGATCCAGCTGCAATCAAATTAATAGCTGTTTCTAAACGCCACTCCATTGACAGTATCAACGACGCAATCAAAGCCGGGCAAGTTCACTTTGGTGAGAACTACATTCAGGAAGCAGCAAAAAAAATAGAGTGTATCAGCAACACCGCATTTTTTCATTTTATCGGTCATATCCAGAGCAATAAGGCAAAACAGGCAGCAGAATTGTTTTCCATGGTTGAAACCGTCGACCGATACAAGTTGGCAAAGTCGTTAAATAATCATCTGAAGAAACTCGATAAAAAACTCGACATTCTCATTCAGGTAAATATTGGGGAGGATCCAAAAAAATCTGGTGTTTCTCCAAAAAAAGCCGAGGAGCTTCTCAAACAAATCAGCGAACTTTCTCAGATTCGGCCTGTGGGATTGATGACCATCCCTCCATTTTCACAAAACAATGAAGAAACACGAATTCATTTTAGAAATCTGAACAAACTCAGCAAAGAACTAGCAGACAAGAATCTATTCACAGACAATAATAATGTGGAACTCTCCATGGGCATGTCACAGGATTTCACAACTGCTATTGAAGAGGGGGCAACGATTATCAGAGTAGGAACAGCAATTTTTGGGGACAGACCTGAATTGGCCTGAATATATTTTGCAGTAACTGAAGAACATCAAAAAAAAAGGCGTTACTCCCAAAATAGGAGTAACGCCTTTTTAAAATTCTTTGTCTATTATCAGACTTTATTCGCAGATGCTCGTTTTGCAGCTTTCAGTGGGTTGATCCTTACCGTTATCACATTAATCTCCGGCTTGGCATGTGTTGCAAAATTACAAATTCCAAGACGCCACTTGGACTCAGGCTGAAGATATGATTTACAGTATTGAGAACCAGACTCTTCTACGATTCTCTCACACCCTTCACACTTTTCAACAACGGGTTTAAAACTTCTTTCACTATAACTTTTAGCAGCTTGATTCTGCATGCCGATCTCCTTAAGGTCTCTGATACTTATTCAATATAATCAAATAGTAGAAGTTGTATTCCTACTATTATTTCGCCACCAAATTAGACATAATACCAAGGGGGGTCACTTAAAACAAGAAAAAAGCACAATAGGCTCAGAATTTAATATCCTCAACAGAACGTTGTTTCTCTCACTATCAAGTAAGCTAAGGTCTACCTACTAATTTATTTCCTAATAATACTACTCTAGCTTGTAATCTCTAACTTCATGATATAGAATAAATCCATCTTGATATTTAATTATTTCTTTGTATTTAATAGACTTACATCCACCTGAATCTCAACGCTGGTATGTCCTTGAACAGACGTAGCAACGGGTAGCCTGTGGCCTCAGCAGATTGTTAGTTTAATTTAAAAAATAGAATCATGCAGGAGATCAAATAATGCCTATCTATACGTGGAAAGGTATCAACGCACACGGTGACAAGCGCAAAGGTGAGATAGAAGCACCTGATCAGGCTTCAGCCCTAAACCATGTCAAACGTCTTCGCATCAAAGATCCTGTTATAAAGGTAAAGCCTAAAGATCTTTTTGAAAACATTTCCTTTTTTGCCCCTAAAATAACTGGAAAAGATCTTGTCATTTTTACCAGACAACTCTCAACCATGATTGATGCAGGACTCCCCTTGGTTCAAGGGCTGGAAATTTTAGCGAAACAGCAGGAAAACAAGTCGTTTAAGAAAGTTTTAACAAATATCAAAACGGATGTAGAAACTGGTACTACATTTGCCGACGCTATGCGAAAACATCCAAATGTTTTCGACAATCTTTTTTCAAATATGATCGAAGCAGGTGAAACCGGCGGTATACTTGATACTATCCTTGGAAGACTTGCTGTTTTCATGGAAAAATCCATGGCCCTCAAGAAAAAAATCAAGGGTGCCATGACCTATCCTACTATCTGTTTAGCCATTTCAGCACTTATTCTTGTGGTCATTCTAGTCTTTGTAATTCCTGTTTTCGAAGAAATGTTCGCGACCTTTGGATCTGCCCTCCCCCTTCCCACCCAGATTGTTGTTAATATGTCCAATACATTCAAATCTAACTTTCCTTGGATTGGGATGGGTTTATTCGCAGTTATTTATATTGTCAAAAGAATATATCACTCCGAGCAGGGTCGTATTAAAATGGACAAGATGTTTTTGATGGCCCCTGTTATTGGACCTCTAATCAGAAAAGTCGCTGTTTCAAGATTTACTCGAACCCTAAGCACCATGCTGCAGAGTGGGGTTCCAATTCTTGATGCGCTACAAGTTGTGGCAAAAACTTCTGGAAACAAAGTTATTGAAGCTGCAGTATTCCGAGTTGCTGACAGTATCGCTGAAGGACGCCCAATTGCAGAACCCCTTGAGGAAAGCGGAGTATTTCCTAATATGGTAGTTCAGATGATCAATGTAGGTGAATCAGTTGGTGCACTTGACACCATGCTTTCAAAAATTGCTGATTTTTACGATGGAGAGGTTGACCAGGCAGTGGATAACCTCACTGCCATGATAGAACCTCTTATGATGGTCGTCCTCGGTGGAATGATCGGTGGTTTAGTCGTTGCCATGTACCTGCCAATCTTCTCAATGGCTGGTGCAGTTTAATAAAAAATAGCAATTACTATTGACATTATTCTTCTGACGCATATCATTATGCATGGTAAGTATTTAAACATCGTTTCTTTTAGAGGAGGATTCAATTATGACTCTCACAAAAGCTGATCTTGTTCAGCAGGTATACAAATCTCACGGCTCGTTAACCAAGGCACAGGCTACCGATTCAGTAGAAGCTTTTTTACGTATTTCTAAGACTTCATTGATTAGCGGTACTGATTTACTTCTGAGTGGATTTGGTAAGTTCAATGTTAAGGACAAAAAATCCAGAAGAGGACGTAACCCACAGACCGGTGATGAGCTCACTCTGGATGCAAGACGGGTTGTCACCTTTAAACCATCAGGGATTCTGCGCGACAAAATAAATGAGGCCTGATTTGCAATAGCCTTCTCTTTATTAGCGCTTATCTTTCACCTGTGTTCGTTGGTATTATCTAACAACAAACACAGGTTTTTTTTATTAACCCCATTTTAACAAATACTCATTCATGAGTAATCCAGATGTCTTCATTCGCAACTTTCAGCACAATTAAGCTATCCAGTATTCACTTTTCAGACAGATGGAATCTGCACCCCTTTGTACTACCGGGTACCTCCTCTGCTTATCTGATCGAATCGATCAAAAGAGTAGGCCTATTACAGCCTATACTCCTTCAGGAAAAGTCAAACAATACGCATCGCTTAATTTGTGGGAGATCACGACTAAACGCTTTTCAAGCAACCCATTCCGATCACAAGGCGATACCATGCCTCCTTCTAAAGCGAGAGGTATCTCCTGAAACAGTATTGTCATATGTCCTCGAGGACCAACTGCTGTCCGGTCCCTTGACTGCGATGGAAAAAGCGTTTTTTTTCAGTTACTGTCTGGACTTTATGGATATTCAGGATGCTGCAGAGCGTTTTCTTCCAATCCTTAACGAAAAAAGCCAGCCGCATACGATTAAAAAGCTGATAAAGCTTCTTACACTCAAAGATGAAATACAACTCAGTATTCACAACGATACCATTGGTGAAAAAATCGCCCATGAATTATTAAAAATTGGTTTTGAAGACCGGCAGGCAATCTATACTTGTATGGTCAATCTGAAACTGGGAGGAGGAAAACAAAAAAGATTTCTCTCGCTGTGTAAAAATCTAGCCTACAGAGAGAATATTTCAATAACTCAATTGCTCAGCAAGCCAGAATTTAAGCTGATTCTGGAACTTCCCGAGGGCAATCAGCCACAAAAAGCAGCAATGCTTCTGGCAAGTATGCAAAAATTACTTTTTCCACAAAGCGATTCAGCAGAGGTAGTATTTAGAAAAAAGGTTACCACCATGAATCTTCCAGAACAGTGTACAATAACGCACAGTATATCGTTTGAGACAGATTCAGTTTCTCTTACTGTACAATTTAAGGACTTCAGCGAAATGGAAAAACAGCTACAGACCATTCGTGCATTAACAGATAAACAATCTTATTAGAGCTTACCCGCCTTTTATCTCTTACTACCTACAGAAAATCTCCCTGGATCAGCAGATCTTCTCCATACTTCCTGTATAACACGTTCTCTATCTTAGGAGCAGACTCATTATCATCCACAAAAAGCCCTTTAATTAATGGCGTACCCCCAACTCCTCCAAAGAGAGGTGCGACAAACAGCATAGCCCTGTCCACGAGGGATTTTTTGAGGAAGGCACCATGGATTTCAGCGCCTCCTTCGACCAACAGGGAACAGACACCTTTTTTCCCAAGATATTCGAGAACCTCATCAAGATTCAAGCCGAAACCATCTTCATTTTTATTGACGATTTTAATCTGTACGCCATCCATTTTTTGCAATTGATCTCTTTTCGTTTGATCTGCCAATTCAGAGCAGAAAATTAAGGTCTGAGCTGAAGAGTCAAGGTGGAGAAGTTTTGATTGAAGGGAGAGTTTCAGATTACTATCTAGAACGACCCGTAAAGGATCTCTACCACGCTTTCCGAAACGAGTGGTAAGGGATGGGTTGTCGGAAGCAACAGTACCTGATCCAACCAGGATAGCATCTAGGCTATTTCGCAGTCCATGTACGGCCAGCCGGCTTTTCAGCCCTGTCATTTTTCCAGGAGTACCATCTTGATAGCTAAGCTTTCCATCAAGACTCATACCAGCTTTCATCACAACAAATGGTTTACCCGTGGAAATATGCTTCACAAAGGGCAGGTTTATTTCCCTGCACTGTTTCTCAAGCACACCACTTACAACTGTAATACCATTTTTTTGAAGGTAATCATTGCCGCTACCGCTGACTAAAGGATTAGGATCCTCCATACCCACAACAACACGCCGTATACCTGCGGCTACAAGTGCATGACTACATGGTGGCGTGCGACCAGTATGATTACATGGCTCAAGCGTTACATATATTGTAGCTCCCCTGGCTTTTCCCCCAGCCTTTTGCAGTGCATGTATTTCCGCATGTGGGGTACCAGCTTTTTTGTGATAGCCACGGCTTATAATCTCACCGGTATCATGAACTATCACGGCTCCGACACAGGGATTAGGAGCTGTCCTGCCTACTCCTTTTTTTGCCTCACGGAGTGCAAGACGCATAAAGCCTATATCGCTTTTTAAAAATGGTTCATCACAGTTCATCGTCGGACTCAATATCGCCTCTTGAATCGAGCAGACCTTTTAATTCGTCCATAAACTCATTAACATCCTTAAACTGTCGATAAACTGAAGCAAAACGTACGTAAGCCACTTCATCAAGGCTTGGAAGATCTTCCATAACCCATTCACCAATAACCTCAGATGGAACTTCCTTTGAAGGAAAATCTTGTAATTTGCTTTCAATATTATCGACGAATGCATCAATATCATCACAGCTTACAGGGCGTTTTTCACACGCTTTCTCAAGGCCAACAACCATTTTTTGCCTATCCCAGACCTCTCTTCTACCATCCTTCTTTACCAACATTGGAAGCATTACTTCAAGCCGTTCATAGGTTGTAAATCGCTGTTCACAGGATAAACATGAACGTCGTCTTCTGGTAATAGTACTTTCTTTATTGAGTCGGGAGTCAATAACTTTATTATCAAGATGACCACAATAGGGACATTTCATAGAAGCTCCGGCAATTTATAAATTGAGTACCTTACGGAATGATCTTTTGAAGTCTGTTTACCTATTTTTTCCAAAGAAAATATTCCATAAGGTGCTTACGCTGGCCTACTTACTGTTCACCAGTGTTAGAATATATTTGAGAGTGGATGAGCCTCACACAGGGAACGAACTTCCTGTCGAACTGCTGCCATTGACTCTTCACTTTGCTCGGTGAGCACGCGCTCAATCCATTCCGCAATAAGACCCATTTCTTTAATCTTTAGACCTCTTGTGGTAACAGCAGGAGTCCCGATACGAATACCAGAGGTTACAAATCGTGGTTGCTTATCAAAAGGAATGGCATTTTTATTGGTAGTAAGCCCAGCCTTCTCAAGTAGTCCCTCAGCTTCCTTCCCAGTGATATTCTTACTGGTTAAATCGAGAAGTATGAGGTGATTATCTGTTCCACCGGAAACAAGCCGGAACCCTTTACCTACAAGGTTTTGACCAAGTGCAGATGCATTATCCACAACCTGCTGCTGATAATTCTTAAACGAGTCTGTCGTTACTTCTTTAAAAGCAACTGCTTTGGCGGCAATCACATGAACAAGTGGCCCCCCCTGAATACCCGGGAAAATATTGGAATTAATACTTTTACCCCATTTATTTTTGGCGAGGATCAATCCACCTCTGGGACCACGCATGGTCTTATGAGTGGTGGATGTCACAAAATCGGCATGAGGTACAGGAGAAGGATGAACTCCGGCTGCAACCAAACCTGCAATATGAGCCATATCCACCATAAAGAGAGCGCCAATCGAATCAGCAATCTTCCTAAAACCTTCAAAATCAATAAAGCGGGAATAGGCAGAGGCTCCAGCAACAATCATTTTAGGACGATTTTCAAATGCGATCCGCTCAACCTCTTCCATGTTGATCTGTTCAGTGTCTTTTTCCACACCGTATGAAATAAAGTTATACAACTGGCCTGAGAAGTTTACGTTACTTCCATGGGTGAGATGACCACCATGGGCAAGATCCATCCCGAGCACTTTATCACCAGGTTTCAGGGTTGCAAAATATACTGCCATATTGGCCTGAGAACCTGAGTGCGGCTGTACATTTGCATATTCAGCTCCAAATATTTCCTTGGCCCTGTCAATGGCAAGCGTTTCAACCCTATCGGCATAATCACATCCGCCATAGTATCTTTTCTGCGGGTATCCTTCAGCGTACTTATTGGTAAATATAGAACCCTGTGCCTCTAGTACTGCACCAGAAACAATATTCTCGGAGGCAATCAACTCAAGTTGACTATTCTGGCGTTCATATTCCTGATTTATACATTCAAAAACATCACTGTCACTATTTTGTAACGCAGACATAAGGATTCTCTCATATTTTTCGAATTACACCTGCTAAAGTCATCGTGACCTGAGCAGACGAAAAAACCGGCATAGCCAAAATGGCAAGCCGGTTTTATCAATACATTATAAAGGGTTTTATTAACTGAACAGCTCTATACGACGCTGATGTCTGCCACCACCAAATGGAGTTTCCAACCAGGTTTTAACAATTTCCATTGCAACTCCAGGCCCTGTAACCCTCTCTCCCATACAGAGAACATTGGCGTCATTATGCTCACGACTCATGCGGGAGGTATACTGCTCACTGCATAATGCAGCTCTGATACCAATATGTTTATTGGAAGCCATAGACATTCCAATCCCTGTACCACAGATTAAGATTCCCCTTTCAGCCTCGGCATTCACAACCTTCTCACAAACAAGATCTGAAAAGCCAGGATAATCAACGGAATTTTCATCGTAACAGCCAACATCAAGCACTTCATGGCCGAGTTCTTTCAAAAGAGGCAATATAACTTCCTTTAAAGAAAACCCTCCATGATCTGATCCAATTGCTACTTTCACTTTACCCTCTTGAACATATTATCAGGAATCAAATTTTTTCATCACAAGCACACCATTCGTACCGCCAAACCCAAATGAATTTGATATAGCTGCCTTGATTGCCATCTTTCTGGCAACATGGGGAACATAATCCAGATCACACTCAGGACTCGGAACATCTAAATTGATAGTGGGGGGAGCAATCTGATTTTTAATTGACAGTGCCAGAAATGCAGCTTCAAGCCCACCTGCAGCACCAAGTGCATGCCCAGTCATGGATTTAGTTGAACTTATAGCAAGTTTATATGCATGATCACCAAAAACAGTTTTTATAGCAACGGTCTCACACCGATCATTCAACGGAGTGGAAGTACCATGGGCATTGATATAATCAATATCAGATGGTTCCAGTCCCGCATCCTGAAGTGCCATCTTCATACAGCGGACGGCACCATTTCCATCCTCCGGAGGAGCAGCTATGTGGTAGGCATCACTTGATGCACCGGAACCAACAACTTCAGCATAAATATCAGCACCTCTTTCAAGTGCATGCTCAAGTTCCTCAAGAACTAGCATACCTGCACCTTCAGCTATGATAAAACCATCCCTTGTCGCTTCAAAGGGCCTGGAAGCTTTGGTGGGATCATCATTTCTTGTTGAAAGTGCTTTCATGGATGCAAACCCTCCAACACCCATCGGACAAACAACAGATTCGGTACCCCCAGTCACAACAACATCGCTACTTCCATATACTATGGATTTATAGGCTTCACCAACTGCATGAGTCCCAGCCGCACATGCTGTGGAAAGAGACAGGTTTGGTCCTTTTGCACCAATTTGCATTGAGATGTGACCCGACGCCATATTCGGTATCGCCATTGGGATAAAAAATGGTGAAATCCTCTTTGCTCCACGCCCAAGGTAAATATTGTGGTTTTTTTCAATGGTGGGCAACCCCCCCATTCCACAACCCGTAATAACACCTACACGATTGCAATTGCTTTCAGTAATCGCAAGCCCACTATCTTCAACTGCGGAGCGAGCCGCCACAACACCATACTGAACAAAGTGATCAAGATGTTTTGCGCTCTTCTTATCAAAATGATCTAATGGATCAAAATCAGTAACTTCTGCTGCTATCTGCGACGCGAATTCCGATGCATCAAATCGCGTAATTGTCCCAACTCCGCTTTCACCCTTCAGAATTGCATTCCAGGTCTTATCCTTTCCTGTTCCTAAAGGTGTCACCAAGCCAATACCAGTAACAACCACTCTTCGTTTAGCCATTTGTATTCCTCTTGAGTATCGGGAAGATAAAACGACCCGGAGACGATTATTTCAAGTTGTTTACAAAATCAATAGCATTCTGGACAGTTGCGATTTTTTCAGCTTCCTCATCTGGAATCTCAACATCGAATTCCTCTTCCATAGCCATGATCAGTTCAACAAGATCAAGGGAATCCGCGCCAAGATCATCAACAAATGATGCACCTGAAACAACCTTATCTTTGTCAACACTCAACTGCTCAACAATAATATCAACCATCTGTTGTTCAATTGCCATTTTTTACTCCTGTATTTTTTATCTATTTTTTATGGATCCCGAATATTTCGAGTATCCGGTGACAAACACGAAAACTATTAATAACAAACTCAGACAAAACTGTAAATGCTACTATTCATCACATATACATTCCACCATTCACATGAATGGTATTACCTGTAATATACGCACCATCAGCACCCACCAGATACGCAACCGCCCCGGCAACATCCTCTACTGTCCCAAGATTTGCCAGTGGTATTTCAGCTTTGATCTTATCTTGTATATCGTCAGACAGTTCACGGGTCATATCGGTTACGATATAACCTGGAGCAACCGCATTAACGGTAATATTGCGAGTTGCAAATTCACGAGCCATGGATTTTGTCAAACCGAGCATTCCAGCCTTGGCAGAGGCATAATTTACCTGGCCAGCATTTCCGGCAAAACCTATTACAGAGGAAATATTAACAATACGTCCCCATCTCTTTTTCATCATGGAACGGGCGGCAGCTTTAGCACAGAAAAAAGAGCCTTTCAGATTGACATCAAGAACAGCATCCCAGTCATCTTCTTTCATTCTGGCCATTAGGCCATCACGAGTAATCCCGGCATTATTAACGAGGATATCAAGCGAACCAGCTTCTTTAATAAGCGCTTTTATTGCATCCTGAGCCTCTGTGGCATCACCAACATTAAAAGCTATAATATCAGCATTTCCGCCAGCATCGACAATACTCTTCAGCGTCTCATTTGCAGCATCGGGATTTGACACATAGTTGATATAAACATGAGCCCCCATAGCAGCCAGTCGAATACAGATGGCACGGCCTATTCCACGACTTCCACCCGTCACCAGAGCATTTTTACCCTTCAGGCTCATGATTTTCGATATCCTTCAATTTTACTGATAAGTTTCGGTAACACCTCAAACAGATCACCCACTATACCAAAATCAGCCACGTTAAAAATCGTCGCATTTTTATCACGATTTATGGCTACAATTGTTTCAGACGATTGCATTCCGGCGACATGCTGAATAGCACCGGATATACCACAGGCAATATAAAGTTTGGGTGCAACGGTTTTTCCTGTCTGACCAACCTGATGAGGATATCCTATCCACCCTGCATCTACAGCTGCACGACTCGCGGAAACGGAGCCACCAAGACTTGCCGCAAGTTCACGAATGAGAGAAAAACCTTTTTCAGTGTCAAGCCCGCGTCCACCGCCAACCAAGATATCAGATTCCTGAATGTTCACATCCTCATTTTCAGAAAGCACTGATTCCAGCACACGAACCTTAGATTGAAGCATGGAAGGATCTAAGTCCACATCAATAATTTCCCCTGTGAGAGTTGCATCAAACTCAGATTCCTTCATAACATTTGGACGAACCGTAGACATCTGAGGACGAGAACCTGGACATTCTATAGTCGCCATTATATTGCCACCAAAAGCTGGCCTAGTTTGCAGTAACGCTCCATCACTTTCTCGAATTTCAAGTTGAGTACAATCTGCTGTGAGCCCGGCTCCAAGAGCATTGGCAACACCAGGAAAGAAGGAACGCCCTATTGCTGTTGCACCGGCCAGAACAATCTCCGGCTGCTCATGTCGAATCAGATCTGTCAGTACGGCACCATAGGTTTCATCTGTAAAATACTGAAGCGCAGGATCATCTGCGCGATACACGATATCCGCGCCATAGCCGATAAGCTTATCCGCACTGTCTCTAGTATCTGAGCCAATAAGAACCGCTACCAGTTTAACCTTTCTATCATTAGCAAGTTTACGGCCAATACCAAGTAGTTCCAGTGCTACATTAGCAAGAGTTCCACCTCTGAATTCACAATAAACCCAAACATCACTCCAACTTGCAAGATCAAGCTGAACAGTTTTTTCTCCACCTTCAATAGTGAGTGCTTCAAACTCACAACTCTCAACACAGGCTCCGCAAAGAGTACATGCATCACCAACTACTGCTATCCCATCAAGGACCTCAATAGCTGCAAAAGGACAATTATCTTCGCAGACGCCACAACCGGTACACTGATTACTATCAACAATTAACATAGCTCTCTTGTTCTCCGTTTCTCTATAAGTAAACAGCGAGTTTTTCAACCAGTTGCTCGACCTGTTCATCAATGGACCCGGTCAAAAAAGCTCTTTTGCCACGTGGCGGCGGAGGAAAAACATCAACCACCTGAGTCGGCGACCCGGCAAGGCCAATTTTCTTTGGATCAGCTCCAACATCGTCTGCAGACAGTACCAGAATTTTCGCCTTTTTAGCCTTCATTTTCCCCTTTAGTGAAGGAACACGAGGAACATTTATATCTTTGACCACAGTGAGCAAAATAGGATAGGGAGCTGCAAGAACATCATAGCCATCATCCATCATCCGTTCCATGGTAAGCTCTGTTTCCGTTGCTTCACGAATTTTCTGTATGCAGGTCACAAAAGGAATATCTAACTGAATTGCAAGCCCAGGACCGACCTGTGCGGTATCACCATCGATGGCCTGTTTGCCACAAAGGATCAGGTCAAATTCACCGATCTTTTGAATGGCTTTGGCAAGCGTATATGACGTAGCCCAGGTGTCAGCTCCTGCAAATTTACGATCAGATATAAGCACTGCATTATCAGCACCGCAGGAGATCGCCTGTTTAAGAACCTCTTCAGCCTGAGGCGGTCCCATGCTGAGTACCGTCACAGTACCACCAAGCTGTTGTTTTAAGCGGACAGCTTCTTCAACTGCATGTTGATCATAGGGGTTCATTATCGATTGAACCCCCTCCCTAGCTAGGGTATTTGTTACAGGATCCAGTCGAACATCTTTTGCATCCGGAACCTGTTTTACGCAGACAACAATCTTCATATAAAATTACTCTTTGTTCTATTTACGAGAGTACTCTTTGTTGAGTTCTTGGCCAATAACGTTACGCTGCACCTGATTTGTGCCTTCATATATCTGAAGAATCTTGGCATCGCGCATCATCTTTTCTACCGGATATTCACGCATATAGCCATATCCTCCCATAACCTGAACGGCATCAGTACTTACTTTCATTGCCATGTCCGTTGCCATAACTTTGCACATGGACGAGACCTTGGACATATCCTTGGGATGGGCATCAATATGCCTGGCTGTTGAATAGACAAGAGCCCTTGAGGCTTCAAGCTGAATTGCCATGTCTGCAAGAATATGCTGGACTGCCTGGAATCCGATAATAGGTTTATTAAACTGAACCCGCTGTTTCGCGTAGGTTGTCGCCTCATCAATACACGCCTGTCCTATACCTAACCCAAGTGCAGCAATGCCAGGACGAGATGAGTCAAGAGTCTTCATCACTGTGATAAAGCCAGTCCCCTTTCGTCCGATCAAACGATCCTGTGGAATCCTGCAATCCTTAAAAATAAGTTCCGTTGTTGAGGAGGCTCGGATTCCCATTTTCTTTTCTTTAGGACCACATGTAAACCCGGGATCACCTTCTTCAACGACAAAAATGGAAGCACCGCGAGCACCCTTAGATCGGTCTGTCATTGCAACCACTGTGTAAATCTGAGCTTCACCACCGTTTGTAATCCACTGCTTGGTTCCGTTTAAGACCCATTCATCACCATCAAGTACAGCGGTTGTCTGTATCCCTGAAGCATCGGAGCCAGCATTCGCCTCCGTAAGGCCAAAAGCAGCAAATTTTTTTCCTTCAGCAACGGAAGGAAGATATTTCTCTTTCATCTCATCGGAGCCGGCGATCATAATAGGATAGATACCAAGTGCACTTGCAGCAAATGCTGTTGCTACACCAATGCATCCACGTCCAAGTTGCTCGAGAGCGAGAACGATATCGATACACCCCCCGCCAAAACCACCATATTCTATAGGGATCGGTACCCCGAAAAGATCAGCCTGTCCCATATTTTCAAGGATTTCACGCGGGAACTCATCCTTCTCATCAAGTTCTGCACGCTTCGGAATAATCTGTTCATCGGTGATCTGCCTGGCGATCTCCACGATCATACTCTGTTCTTCTGTAAGAAAATAATCCATCGTTTCTCCTGTCTACCATCTAATCAAAGATGCCCCCCATGTAAATCCACCACCAAAGGAACAAACTAAAAGCAAATTACCACGTTTCAGACGTCCTTCTCGGTTTGCCTCATCGAGTGCAATGGGAATGGAAGCCGCTGATGTATTACCATATTTCTGTACGTTTATGAATACTTTTTCTTTTTTAATACCAAGGCGTGAAACAAGTTTTTTAAGGATCCGAATATTAGCCTGGTGAGGAATCATCAGGTCAATAGCATCCAGATCAAGCTGTTCCCGCTCAAGCAGGTTCAGGACAGCACCCTCCATCGCCTTAACTGCATACTTAAAGACTTCCTTTCCTTCCATAAGGATGTGAGTGCCTGGATTATCAGGTTGAAGCAGATCCGGATTACAGGAAGGAGAATTGTGCATATAAAGAAGGTTCCAGAGCCTGCCATCGGACAGGAGTTTGGAGGCAACAACTCCTCTTTCATCATCCTGATACCCGAGGACAACAGCCCCGGCACCATCTCCAAACAAAATACAGGTATTTCTATCCTTCCAGTTTGTACGACTGGAGAGTGTCTCAGCACCTATCACTAGAATTTTTTTGTCTTTCTCGACACGAAGATATTTATCACCGCTATCAAGAGCAAAAAGAAAACCTGAGCAGGCAGCATTCAGATCGTAGGCAAAAGCTTTTTGAGCTCCAAGTTCCTGTTGCACAAAGCAGGCACAGGAAGGCATAATCATATGCGAGCTAATAGTAGCCACAATGATAAGATCTATCTCGTCGGCAGTGACTTCTGCCATTGCCATCGCTTTAATTGCTGCCGAGGTTGCGAGTTGAAATGTTTCCTCACCCTTTCCAGCAATGCAGCGGGTTGAGATACCGGTACGACTTACAATCCACTCATCACTAGTTTCAACCATTTTTTCCAAATCATGGTTAGAAACGACCTTCTTTGGAAGGGATGAACCGGTTCCCAAAATGACAGCACCCATTAGTTCTCCTCCACAAAAGGTTCTTCATTTTCAGCAAGACTTTTTGCTATCTTATCACTTACCTGAATTTCGACAATCTTAGCAGCCTCTAGAATTGCATTTTTTATAGCAACGGCATTTGATTTTCCATGACAAATAATTCCTGTACCGTTTATCCCAAGCAGTGGCGCTCCCCCGTACTCAGCATAGTCAACACGCTTCTTAAATTTCCTAAATACTGGTCTTGCGAGAAAATATCCGATTTTAGCCTTCAGGGAGTTGACAATTCCATCGCGAAGCATCTCTGTGGCAGCTTCAATAATGCCTTCACTTACTTTCAAACAAACATTCCCCACAAAGCCATCACAGACAATAACATCCACATCACCTTGAAAGATATCTCTTCCTTCAACATTTCCAATAAAGTTCAATGAACTTTTGCTAAGCAAGGCATGAGTTTCTTTCACAAGAATATTCCCTTTTCCCGATTCGGCACCAATACTTAATATTCCAACTCGGGGGGATTCGATATCAAAGACATGGGAGAGGGCAGAAGCCATAATTGCAAACTGAAAAAGATGCTGAGGTCGACAATCGACATTGGCACCAACATCCATCATTATGACCGGTTTTTTCAAGGTGGGAAAGGCACTGGCAATACCAGGACGGGACACATTTTTTATGCGTCCGAGTTTTCGAAGAGCAGCGGCCATGGTTGCACCGGAATTACCAGCACTGACGGCAGCTTGAGCATCACCTTTTTTGACAAGGTCAAATGCTAGCATAACAGAGGAGTTTTTCTTCTTCCGAATGGCTTCCATGGGAGATTCTCCCATTTCCACTACTTCATCGGTATGAACTATTTCCAATCTGGAAAGTAGATTAGACGCTGGTGCAAGTTTTTGGAGACAAGACTGAATGGCAGACTTGTCTCCCACCAGAATCAGCTCTAGATCGCTTTCTTCTAAAGCCTGTATTGCCCCGGCTATCTGCTCACTAGGTCCATGATCCCCCCCCATGGCATCCAAGGCAATACGCATTATACAGATCCTACTCTATTTCAGCGTCCAGACTATAAACAGAACGTCCCTTGTACATACCACAACTAGGGCAGATACGATGGGGCATCTTCGGTTCTCCACATTCGGAGCACTTATTGATCCCAGGAGCACTTAAAGCATCATGCGATCTTCTTTTTCTGGTACGGGAGCGGGAATGTCTTCTTTTTGGAACAGCCATTTTGTATATCCTCCGATAAATACCATGTCACATCCGTAACATGGGGATTTCTAGTTCTATTGTAACTTCTTCAATATTGCAAAGGGAGAGTTTTCGTTTATCTCCCGGCATTTACACTTCTTTTCGTTCAAATTAATACCACAACGGTCACACAAGCCCTGACAAGACTCGACACACAAACATGATGTGGGCAGAGCAAGTAGTAACTGTTCTCTTAAAATAGTCTCACTGTCAATAACCGCCTCCGACAGGTAGAGCACTTCACAATCATCATCGGTACAGTGATATTCTGAACCAACTTGCGGTGAGGCTCCTATTCGCAGTTGATAAAAATAACTCTGCTCGACTTCGAATTCCATCTCAGCTCCACAACGATCACAAATAGTGGACACTGCAGCCCTCAGATTACCATCAAGGCTAAAAAGATCTTCCTGTTGCTGGGAAATTCTAAATTTTCCATTAATTTCCGCATCCAACACAAGAGCAACATCCGAAAAATGAATAGACTCCTTAACAGAAACACTCTTTTTCTTTGCGATAACATCAGCAAGTAGGATTTCCATAGCTCCTCCGAAAGCTTACAAGATCAGATATGCAGACAAAACAGAGGAAAATACCCAATTTTTACCAGTTTGGCTAGAAAAAAAATACTTCTGCTAAAATGATTTCAAAAAAGCACCGATTAAACATACAAAAAAGGCTAAAGTATATGAGCAAGACGCTCTGTAGTCTTCTCAAGACGAAGGCTAACAATGGAAAAGATATACTCAAGTATTTGATTTGCACTCTTGGGAAATTTTTCTTTAAATTGCTTGAAATCTGTTGTGCTAAGACTCAAAAGCTTACTATCCTCGATAGCACTCACTCGAGTATTGCGCTGATGCTGGTGCAAAAATGCTCCTTCCCCAACAATTGCTCCAGAATCCAGCAATGCGACGACCTGCATTTTATCTAAAAATCCCGTCTTTTTGTGAACTGCAAGATGGCCATCTATTAAAAGATAACACTGCTCAGCAGAATCGGCATAGTCAAACAGTATCCCGCCAGCCACCAGTTCCATTTCAGTAAACAAAGAGGCAAGTTCGCTAGATGCCTTTTCATCCAATAAGCCAAAATGCACTGCGATTCCATCCACCTCTATTTTTCCTCTTTATTAAAGGTGGCATTTTTATCTTCCAGTACCTTCACTAACCCTACAAATTTATCCTTTCTAAGAATGGATTTAAACTGTTCCCGGTAATTTCTAAGAAAGCTAACACCTTCAATGTTCAAATCATATACCTGCCAGCCAGCACCACTATTCAGCATCACATAGCTAACAGAAAAAGGTGCCATATCGTTGCTCTCAACGACGGTTGCAACTGCGGCCTTATTTCCCTTTATCCGCTCAGCCCTGTAAATAGTTTTCTGTCCCGAATAGGCCTCAAGTTTCCCAATATATGCGTTTTCGAGAAGCTTAATAAATAGCATTTGAAAATGGTCTCGTTGCTCCTGATTTAAGCCTCTCCAGGTCTTCCCAAGTGCTCTTTTTGACATTTCAGTAAAATTAAACCCTTGACCTGCGAGATGCATTACCTTCTCGCGTCTTGCCATCTTATTTTCAGCACCTGCTAGTGAAGGATCTTGAATGATATCGATCATTCCTTCAAGAGTGGGCCGTAACACTTCCGTGGGACCTGGAGAAGCGACAAGTTGTCCGCTATAAAAAAAAAGAGCACAAAACAGCAACAACAATATCCCTCTATTCACCACACTCATAGTAGGCACCACCTCAAAAGAAACTCACAAGTTGTTGTTTTCGTTGTCATTACTACGCCGCATAACATTGTCTTCAATTGTTTTCCTGCGGTACTCAAGATAGACCTGACGCATGGACACATAAGGATCCAGAGAATATTTTTTCAGATCTTCATACACTTCAGGATTAAGAGAGAGCAGATTGACCCGGCTCACCGCATAATACCCAACACTCACGGAAAATTCATCCACATAATACACTATAGGATGCGTGTACACATCGGCAGTAAAACCTACCAGATCCCGCACGTTAGAGGGCCCAATTATCGGAAGACAGAGATAGACTCCTTCACCAACGCCCCAATATCCAAGAGTTTGACCGAAATCCTCCTGCTTGGGTTCAAGCCCAAATTCAAGAATTGCAGGATCGCCAAATCCATAGACACCAAGAGTTGAATTAATCAGAAAACGAGACAATTCAATTCCAGAATCCCGCAACTTTAATTGCAGGAGATTATTCAGCAACCGTATAGGAGCAGCGAGGTTATTGACAAAGTTCCCGATTGAAAATCTTACATCTACGGGTAGGACTGCGCTATACGCTTTGTTCAGCGGATTTAATACCCAGTAGTAGAGCTTGTCATTAAATTCGAAAAACACTCTGTTCATCGGTTCCAGCGGATCATCATAGGTTGCTTCGGGAATTGATCTATCATCGAAGAAATCATCATCCAAAAGAAGATCTAATTCATCCACCGGTTCTTCACTATCCACTGCCACTTGTTTCAGGGGAGATACGGCCATCTCTTTTTGAGCACAACCAAAACAGTTGAACACAAAAAGCAACAGAGCAAAAAAGAAGCAGTAGTTTATAAGTCGTCGCATTTTTATAAGAACCAGAGCGTATGATCTATTTCACATCACCAAAAGCAAATTTACTGATTAGAGATTCAATATCAACCGCTGATTCAGTATCCGTAAGAAAAGCACCATCTTCAAAAAGCTCGTCATCCCCACCAGGGGTAAGAGCAATAAATTTATCCCCTATCAATCCCTGTGATTTTACTGAAGCCATTGAATCAATGGAAAGTTTCAGATCTTTGCTCACCAGCAAGGCAACGTTTGCAACATCCTCATCATCCAGCCATATCCTAGCGACCTGTCCCACAACCACACCTGCCACCTGAACCGAAGCCCCTTTCTTTACCCCGGCGATATTATCAAACTGGGCAACAACTGTATAGTTTTTACTGTCACTGAAGAAAGAGACTTCACCGAGCTGTAGAGCCAAGTATCCAAAGGCGGCAAAGCCTGCAATCATAAAAAGACCTACTACAAATTCCATGCTGTTTTTCATTGTTCCACCAAATGACTTTGATATATTTCACCCATTGTGGTTTTTACAAATTTTTGAATATGGGATTTTTCAGACCACTGTATCGATTCAGGAGACGAAAACACATCCATCTTCCCATTGTTTAGGACAATTACCTCATCCGCAAGATTGAAAACCTTTGGAATATCATGACTGACAATAATTGAGGTGTAGCCCACTTGTTTTTGGGTTTGGGCAAATAATTGATAAATTTCCTGGGTCATAACTGGATCAAGACCCGTTGTTGGCTCATCAAAGAGCATAATCTCAGGTTTTAATTGCAATGCCCTCGCAAGCCCCGCTCTTTTCTTCATTCCACCACTGAGTTGAGCGGGAAATTTATTTTCATGACCAAGTAACTCAAGCTGTTCAAGACTCGTTAATACCTGATTTTTAATTTCAAGCTCAGTTTTTTTTGTTCTTTCACGCAGCGGCAGCGCAACGTTTTCATATACGGTCATTGAGTCAAAAAGAGCCGCGCCTTGAAAAAGTACTCCAAATTTAGTGCGCAAGTCCTTTAGCTTCCGTCCCCGTATCTTGGTGGTATCATTCTCCCCCACAAAAATCTGGCCGCTATCTGCATGCATAAGCCCTAAAATGAGTTTTAGAGTCACACTCTTGCCCTGCCCGCTACCTCCTGCGATAACAGTTGTCTTCCCGGCTGGAATTGAAAAGTTCACCCTGTTCAGGATTACCTGCCTACTGCCATCCTCACGGAGAAAGGATTTTTCTACCCCTTTAAATTCGATGCCCAATCCGTTCATATCAGGATCGCCGTAAGAAGATAGTCAAAGATCAGAACAGATATTGAGGAGAGCACCACAGCCTGAGTCGTTACTTTTGAAACGGAACGAGCGCCAAAGCCGGCCCCCCGAATCACATGCACAAAGTAACCACGTCCGGTACAAATCCAAACGATAAGAACCGCAAAAACAAATGATTTCACAGTACCAAGCATAATATCATGATTCGTTACACTCGACTGCATCCCGTCAAAATAGCTCCCCGGATTCACCCCCATCAGATGTACCCCGGCCACATAGCCGCCAGCAATACCAACTACATCAAACAGAGCGGTCAGCAGGGGGACAGAAATAAGAGCCGCAAGGAGTTTTGGAGAGATAAAATAACGAAAAGGATCAATTGCCATACAGTCAAGCGCATCAACCTGTTCGGAAATACGCATAATACCGAGCTCTGCACACATGGCAGACCCGGCGCGTCCAGCAACCATAAGAGCAGTAAGCACTGGTCCAAGTTCCATAATGAGAGTTAGTGAGACAGCAGAACCGAGCATTCCTTCAGCTCCAAATTTGTGTAAAGAATAATAGCCCTGCAGCCCTAAAACCATTCCCGTAGAAGCAGCGGTAAAGAAAATAACAACGAGAGAACCGGCGCCTATAAAATTCAGCTGCCGCATAAGTTCAGAGAAACGAAATGGTCTTCTGAAACAGCCCTGAATTATTTGTAGCAGATACACTCCCATACGTCCAAGGTCGGTGACCACGGAGAGGCCGGAACTTCCAAGTCGTATTATGGTGTTTTGCTGCATGGGCTTTAACAATGAGATTTTTTTTCAGTTATAGAAAACAACAACATGTTGTATTTATTATGTTCATTTTTATGATAAAATCAGAAGCAGAGAATGTCAATGCTTGAGAACACTTCGAGCTTACTAAAAAAAGTCAGGTAACAGCCAAAAATTTAGCGCCTCCGCCCCCTTGGGCGGAAACCTGATACAATAAAAAAATTAATTTTTTCTCGGATCAAAGGTCTCACGCAGTGCTTCCCCTATAAAAATTAGAAGAATCAAGGTTCCAACAAGCACAAAAAAGGTGGATAAGGAGAGCCACCAGGCATCAATATTGGACTTCCCCTGTGCCAGAAGCTCACCTAAAGAGGGAGTGGATGGCGGAACACCAAGCCCTAAGAAATCCAGGCTGGTAAGAGCAAGTATCGATGCTGACATCCTAAAAGGGAGAAAAGTAATAACCGGAGTCATGCCATTTGGCAAAAGATGACGATACATAATAGTCACATCCGAAACGCCAAGTGCCCTTGCCGCCTTCACATATTCCATGTTTCGTCCTTTTAGAAATTCGGCACGAACGTAATCCGAAAGCCCCATCCAACTAAACAGTGAGAGAAGAGTAAGCAGCAGAAGTACACTTGGCTTAAAGATGGATGCAAAAATAATCAGAAGATAGAGCTCTGGCATCGCCCCCCATATCTCGATAAATCTCTGAAAAAAGAGATCCACCCGTCCTCCGAAAAAGCCCTGAATAGCACCTGTAATAATACCAACTAGAGTTCCCACGGCAGTGAGTGCAAAACCAAAAAGAATACTCAGACGGAATCCATAGAGAAGCCTGGCAAAGACATCCCTGCCGCGATCATCGGTACCAAGGATATTCTCGCGAGTTGGCGGTGAAGGAACGGGCCCGTCAATATTAAAGTTAATCGATTGATAACTATGATTATTAAACGGGAAGTAGACGCTGTTACTATTTTCCGTCAGCTTTTCCAAAATAAAAGGATCAAGATAGTCTGTTTCTGTCTCAAAATCCCCACCAAATGTTGTTTCAGGGTAATCTACAAACAGGGGAAAATAGAATCCCCCCTCATACTGAACAAGGAGCGGGACATCATTGGAGATAGCCTCAGCAAACAAACTTGCTATAAAAATAAATGAGAAAATAACAAGACTATAGAACCCTCGCCTATTGCGACAAAAGCGTCGCCACCTTCTTCGAGATAAGCTTGTGGATTTTTCAATTTGCTGATGTTTATTCGGCGCTGTCAAAACTAATCCTTGGGTCCACTACAACGTAACTTAAATCCGAGAGTAATCTGGAAAAAAGGCCGATAATAGTAAAGAAATATAGAGTTCCGAGTACAACGGGATAATCCCGGTTCAATACCGATTGATAGGCAAGAAGCCCCATTCCGTCAAGTGAGAAGATAGTTTCAATAAGAAGGCTGCCTGTAAAAAAAGCTGCAATAAAGTACCCCGGAAACCCAGTAATAATTGGAATAATTCCATTTCTAAACACATGCTTATATAAAACCTGATTTTCACTTAGGCCCTTAGCTCTTGCGGTCAGCACATACTGTTTTCGTATCTCCTCAAGAAAAGAATTCTTTGTGAGCATAGTCATAACAGCAAGGCTACCAACTGCCCCGGAAGTAATAGGGAGCACCATATGCCACAGGTAATCAAGAATCTTTTTTAGCATGTTCATGTCAGACCAGCCATCTGAAACAATCCCCCGCAACGGGAAAATATTCCAGAAGGATCCCCCGCCAAACAGAACTATTAACACGATTGCAAGAACAAACCCGGGAATAGCATAGCCAATAAGAATTGCTGTTGAACTCAGGATATCAAAACGCGATCCGTCCCGAACCGCCTTGCTTATTCCAAGGGGTATACAAACCCCATAAACAATAAGAAAACTCCAAAGGCCGAGTGACATGGATACTGGCATTCTGGAAATTACAAGCTCAGCCACCGACTGATGGTAGTAGTAGGAATCTCCGAAATCAAAAACCAGATAATTCTTCATCATTTTTATAAATCTGGTAAGAGGCGGCTGATCAAAGCCATAGAGCTCTTTCAGCTGAGTGACCCGCGTTTCATCAAGTCCAGAATCACCACGGTAAAACGAGGTACTGCCTGCAACCTCTCCCCCCTTGCCAAGCCCTTCCATTTCAGCCAGCAGTTGTTCCACAGGACCACCGGGCACAAACTGCGTCACCACAAAGGTTAGCAGCATCACCCCGAACAGGGTTGGTATCATAAGGAGAATTCGTTTTAATATATAAAAAATCAAAATAACCGTTTAATCCTTGTATTTTCTCGATCTATATGGCTAGTTGCGACTATCTACTTCAACTTGCAGTAAATTTCTTTCTTATGTGGCAAAATCAAATGATTACAACGACAAAAGACCTCAAAGCCCTGATGGAACGAGCACATCAGACAGATGCAGTAGCCCTAGACACCGAATTTGTATGGGAACGAACCTATTACCCCAAACTCGGCCTGATCCAGCTGGCTCTCTCCAATGAAGAATGTTTCCTTATCGATCCCTGCGCCTTAGACAATCTTTCTCCACTAGGAGAATTACTCGCTGACAAGTCAGTTGTCAAAATATTTCATGATGCTCCTCAGGATCTTTCCATCCTGCGCACTGCAACTGGAGAAGATCCTCAAAATATTTTTGACACCCGCCTCGCAGCTGGATTCAGTGGCCTAAACTCAACTCTGTCACTCGCCGCTCTGATTGAATTACTTCTCGATATTAAGCTTGAAAAAACAGAAACACGGACAAATTGGCTCAAACGCCCACTGGACCATAAACAGACTGAATATGCTCTCGACGATGTTCGTTACCTTCGGGCTGTTCGTGTTCTCCTCCTAGCCCGTGTTCTTCCTGAAACCATGCCATGGATGGAAGAAGAACTTCAGCGACTTGACACAGCCGCTAACTATCTTGGAGTCACAGACGAGGAACGCTTCACCAAGATCAAAGGTGCCGGCAGCCTTACACCGCAATCACTTGCCATACTTCAGGAACTTGCAACTTGGCGTGAGAATGAGGCCAGAAAGAAGAATCGTCCTCGTGGGCATATCATAAAAGATACGGTTCTTCTCTCCATAGCCAGAGACCATTTATCCGACCACAAGAGTATAGAACACTGCGGGGAAGTCTCGGTGAAAAGCGTTCAAGCCTATGGCGATACACTTATAGGATGTACCACCAGAGGACAAAAACGACCCGAGAATGAATGTCCGGCGCCACTGCGGAACAACAAACTCAAGTCGAAAGAAAAAACAGAACTCACCGCACTACAGGATTATATTATTCTCAAAAGTGATGTGAACGGAATTGACCCTGCTCTGATCGGCAACAAAAACGAGCTGGTCAAATGCATCAAACAGATTTCCCCCACCGACTCGAGACAAAAAAACGGATGGAGAAAACAATTTCTTGCTGAAATGAAACAGGGACACTAATTTCACCCCGATGAATATATACTTTGCTGGTGCTATTCGCGGAGGTCGGGATGACGCTGAAACCTATGCTAGCCTAATAGATTTCCTTAAATCATACGGAAAAATACTCACCGAGCATGTCGGGAACGAGAAATTCCTTCTGGAAGAACGATCCCTTTCTGAAAAAGAGATATTCGAGCGTGATATCCAATGGCTGAAACAGAGTGACGTGCTTATAGCCGAAGTCTCCACCCCATCACTGGGAGTTGGTTACGAACTTGCTGCAGCTGAACAATTAAACATCCCCTGTATCTGTTTGTACCGCAAGCAAACAGGCAAAAGCCTTTCTGCAATGATCGCAGGAAACTCATTTTTCCATATAGAACACTACCATCATCTCGATGATGCCCTTGAAGTCCTCGCAAAACATCTCGTCAAACTCACAGAAATAACGGCCAAACAATAAATGAAAAGCTATTTTCGTAAAATGAGCGGAGGCGGAAAGTCTCCTAAGTTCACATCTCTGTCAAATGTCTTCTGGTCCTTCATCGGCGCCTTTGCCGGAATCGCAGCACTTCATTTCAGCCTTCTTGACCGGTTTCTCACTGCGATGGATATCAATATGATCATAGGAAGTTTTGGAGCATCGGCAGTGCTCGTGTATGGAGCCACCGAGAGCCCGCTTGCTCAACCAAGAAACCTTATCGGCGGCCATTTACTCTCTGCCCTGGTTGGTGTCTTCTGTTATCAGTTGCTTCCCGGCCAACTCTGGCTGGCGGCAGCACTAGCAGTCGCCACGGCCATCGCAGTCATGCATTTAACAAAAACGTTGCACCCGCCAGGAGGGGCCACAGCACTTATTGCTGTTATCGGAAGCCCGCAACTTCACGATTTCGGATACCTGTATGCCCTTTTACCCGTTACCCGGGGCGCTGTTATTCTTCTGATCGTGGCACTTATTGTAAACAACATCCCCAGAGGGCGCAAATACCCTGTCTTCTGGTGGTAACTTCAGTTAGCGCAACCCCCTGCTGTAGTTTAATACTATTGTTCCAGGCAAATGGGCATCATCATAATAAGCAGCTACTACTTCCTGGCCAGCGCCTGTTAATAATCCAGTTCCCCTCAGGTCAATAACAAAATTACAGCATCCCATATTTTGAAGTTCAGCCAACTTTCCTATCAGGGAAAAAGACTTCTGTGCCGTTGTGATGGTCAGCCCATTGTTCACTTTCACATCGAATTGGTCCCCCTTGTCATTCTGCAGGGAAAAGCTTTCCTGGGTAACAGATGGAGGAATACGCGAAGTAAAGAGCTCCACTTGGCTAAACACAGTTATAAGCAGCCTGTCCAGCCTGTTTCCTTCAAGTAATAAACTATAATTATGCCCGTCATCGTCAATAGAGAGACAAAATCGCTGAGCTCCCAGCTCTTCCAGCCCCTTCATGGTCTGCGAATTCAGTGCATATATCCAGGAACCAGTAATAAGATTCATATCGGTTACGGATTTAAAAAATTCAAAATGAGCAAGATTATTCAGGCGAAATCCAGGAAAGCCTGCATCCACCGCTCGCCTTACAAGTTTCTGCCAATCCCCCCAGCTCTCATCGAAAATAATAGATGGTAAATCCCAAAAAAATCGTTTTCCAGCTCCTTCTGCCATGAGTTTCAAAGTAATTGCCTCCTCAAGCAGTTCTCCTGTTAAGGAAAAAACAAAGAGGATATCGGGATTTTCCAATACAGCCTGCAGGTCATCTTGCTGATCTGTGACTATATATAACTGTTTTTTGGGTTTTATTTCCTTAAAAGGTCTATGAGTACAGACTTCGCTTTTAACAGTAGCAAGCCGTAATTTTTTTTCCCTATCCTGTGATTTTACTGATAGTTCTTGAAGCTTTGCATAAAAATCTCGGCGAATTTCTTTTAAACGACTTGGTTTGATCACCACCCGTGGTAAATCATTGGTTTTCAGTTCGTTCAGTACAAGTTCAGGGTATCCGGTATGTGAAAAAACTTTCTCTATTGTTTCCCTTGTTAAGGGTGATTTCTTTGCTGCTATCATCTCAACGGGATAAGGTATCAGGAGCTCCTCTTTGTCATTGACCAAAGAACAAACCGTAAAGGTTGATTTCCCTTCATCGGCTTGCACAAATAAATGAACATCCCTTCCTGGAGATGGTGCTGTTTTTAACAATCTGAGACAGGCCTCTTCACTTTTGGTCACTGTTTGTCCACTTGCCAGTAAAAAAACTAAATCTCCAACTCCAGGCTTTCTTCCCTTCACTTTTACTGGTAACGGAATGGAAACAACACTTCCCTTTGTCGCCACCTTACAGGCACGGTTGCCAAGAAACAAAGTCCTTACAGTAAATCCCTGACCAGCCCTGTCATTTCCAGGTTGCACTCGAAGCCTGTCACCAATGTGAATCCTGGCACTCGTCTGAAATTGAATACTGTTTCCTTTGATTCGTTCAACTTTCGCTATTATTTTGCCAATCCCACCTTTCAGTTCGGGAAGAACAATTCCCACCCCCTTTGACCCAGTGAGAAAACCTGGGGTACTCTTTCTCCCCATTGCCGTTTCAAGCTGTTCCTTTGCTCTTTTGATTGCCTCTTTTGCTCTGCCGGGTTTCGCATCAATCACGGTTCTATAGGCAGAGACTACGGCAGCAACATACTCTGGGCTCTTCATACGGCCTTCAATCTTCAGACTCATTACCCCGGCTTTTGCAAGCTCTGGAATCAATTCAATCGCAGAAAAATCACTGGTTGAGAAATAAAACCCTGTCGCGTCATCATGGTGATAACGTCTTCTGCACGGTTGAATACAACGCCCTCGGTTACCACTTCTGCCATCTATATAGGAAGAGAAAAGACAGTGGCCGGACATGGAATAACATAATGCCCCATGAATAAAATGTTCAATTTCTATATTGGTGCGCTTCGAGATATACCCTATTTCAGAAAGACTCATTTCTCTTGCGAGTACCACTCTTTCAAATCCCATACTCTCAAGCATCTGCACACCAGCAAGATTGTGTATCACCATTTGCGTTGAAGCGTGTAGCGGAATACCTGGGAAATATTTTCGCACCAGCCGATACAGTCCCAGGTCCTGAACAATCAGGCCATCAATTGAGAGCCGTTCAAGCTCATGGAGAACTTCGATCAGCTCAGCAAGCTCACTCTCTTTTACAAGAGTGTTCATGGCGACATAAATCTTCTTATGTAACCGATGACCATACCCTACCAAACGGTTCAATTCCTCCAACGTGAAGTTTTTAGCCCCGGCTCTTGCTGAAAATGTTTTCAATCCACAAAAAACAGCATCGGCACCACATTCAATGGCAGCAAAAAAAGCCTGTAAAGATCCAGCCGGTGCAAGAAGTTCCAGATTTTCTGACTTTATTTTTTTGGTTTTCATTCGCCCATACAAGCCCTGTACTGGCCATAAGTCAAGAAAGTGTTCCCGACTGTCAAAATTCCTTTTTTTCCTGTTCACGACACATCCGTTGCAGAAACCGTTAAGCCCAAGTTAACATTTGGCCGTTAACGTTAACCCGCCACCCCTTAACACTATTTTTTTTCTAGCAGAAATTCAGCCCCTTAACATTCGGCATACTCCTTGCAAGTACTCACACCAAGTTTTGCAGGAGAGCCAATGGTAAAGCTACGTTGCATCCCTTACCCACAAGGCATTTAAGGCTTCGTAAAGACAAGACCACACCATTCTGCATGATTTATTTTACCACTTTTTAAACCTAAGGAAGGAGAAGGAAATGAAGAAAGTATCGATTATTTCAATGGCTGCTCTTGGAGCACTCATTGGAAGCACTCAGGGGTTTGCAAATGACCATTCTGAAATTGAAGGGCCGTTTGCCACCCCAATGGAAGTAACTGAAACCTGCCTGGAATGCCACGAAGATGCCGCCAAGGAAGTTATGGCAACCACACATTGGACCTGGGAGAAGATGCAGCATGTTCCCGGTAAAGGTGACGTAATGCGTGGTAAGAAAAATGCTATCAACAACTTCTGTGTTTCCGTTGGTTCTAATGAGCCTCGCTGCACTAGTTGTCATGTCGGGTATGGCTGGAAAGATGGCAGTTTTGACTTCACCGACGAGTCCAGGGTTGATTGTCTCGTTTGTCATGACACCACCGGAACCTACAAAAAACCTGGCGCAGGTGCAGGAATGCCCGCCGGCTTCACAGGCAATGCAAGCATGGACAAGAAGCCAGTTGATCTGGTTAAAGTTGCTCAGAATGCTGGTATGCCTACCAGAGATAACTGCATTAACTGCCACGCCTATGGTGGCGGTGGTAACAATGTTAAACCTGGTGACATGAGTAATTCCATGCGGAACCCAAGCAAAGAGCTTGATGTCCATATGGATTCAAAGGGTCTTAATTTCACTTGTCAACAGTGTCACAAAACAGATTCTCATGATCTTCCGGGACAATCCCTCCTGGTTTCTGCAACCCCAAGCAAAACTGTTGCCTGTACAGACTGTCATGGTGACAATCCGCATCGTTATTTCCCAACTGCCTCCAAATACAATGACCATGCGAAAAAAATCGCCTGCCAGACCTGCCATGTCGCACATTACGCAAAGGCAGATGGTACAAAGATGAGCTGGGACTGGTCAAAAGCTGAAACCGACAAGGCAAAAGCCAAAGAGAAAAAAGTTATCAAGGAACATGGCCACGCTGTCTATATCTACAAGAAAGGATTATTCACCTACGAAAGCAATGTCGTTCCTACCTACGCCTGGTTTAATGGAACAGCCTCTGCATACATGATTGGCGACAAGATTGACCCAAGCAAGGTAACCATCCTGAACGAACCCCTTGGTGACAGAAATGATCCTGAAGCGAAGATTATGCCATTTAAGGTTCATGCAGGAAAACAGATTTACGACGCTAAATTCAACTACCTGATAACTCCAAAGGTTTGGGGTCCCAAAGGCGATCCAGATGCATTTTGGAAGCAATTTGACTGGAACAAAGCTGCAATTGCAGGCATGAAAGTCAGTGGTCTTGAGTACAGCGGTACCTATGATTTCGCGCCAACATCATCCTACTGGCCCATCAACCATCAGGTTGACCCTAAAGAAAAAGCGCTTAAGTGTCTTGATTGCCACAAAAGCGGAACCCGTATGAATTGGAAGGCGCTTGGCTATGATGGCGATCCAATGCTTAAGAAGTAAGAAAAGATAGTACTCCTGAGTTGTACCCTTTCTCTAAAACAGAAAAAGCCCTCTTTAAGCAAAAGAGGGCTTTTTTTGTTTCTATACTTACTCGACTGTTTTGGCTATTCTATCCCGAGTCACCATCAAGTTCTTCCTTAAGTGCTCTTCCTACCTGCCTCAGACTATAGGGTTTCCGAAGAAGTTGCCCTGCCCCTGATTTCAACATCTGACGAACATCAGCATTTTCTGAAAATCCACTTACCACAACGGTTTTCAACTCGGGCCGGACCTCTATGGCTCGTGCAAATGTCTCACGACCACCGATCCCCGGCTCCATTATCATATCAAGAAGCATCAGGTCCACCCGATTTTCTTGAAGGTAGCGTATTGCCTCCTCTCCGGAATTTACGGTGGTGATTATGTACCCTAAAACAGTCAGCATCTGGCTTGCAATTTCAAGTTGCAACGCATCATCATCAACAATAAGAATATGCTCGCCAGCTCCGGTAAGTGACGATAGACCCAACTCTGTTACAGGTTCAACTAGGTTGTCATAGGTAACGGGAAAGTAGAGTAAAAAGGAGGTCCCTTCCGTATCACTCTCAACGGTAACAACACCATCATGATCCTGAACACAATTCCAGACGACGGTAAGTCCAAGTCCTGTTCCACTTCTCCCCATGTTCTTCTTCGTATAAAATGGTTCAAAGATATGCTTAAGATCCTTTTCATTGATCCCGTTTCCGGTATCACTGATAACCACCTTCACATATTCTCCCTTGTTCATATGCTGCCCCCGGGTCACAGGGGCATCCACATAGACATTTGAGGTAGATATTGTCACAGTACCACTATCCCTCAAAGACTCCATGGCATTGGCTACCAGGTTCATCACACACTTTCGGATATGGACAGCAGAACAGGAGACACTGAAAAGATTCGAGGCAAGATTTTTTACACACAACACCCCTTCATGATAAGAAGATAATTTTTGAAATTCAGGAGAGTCAAAGTATGAATTGATTATACCGTTCAAATCTACAGGTTCTTTTACAGCGGCGGCTCCCCTTGCCACGGTTAACATATCAGCCACTACAGCAGCAGCACGTTTACCAGAGTCCTCTATTAGTTCAAGAGGCTTTCTCAGGTTACTATCAGGAGGTAAATTCACAAGCAGCAACTCGGGATAACTAACAATTCCGGAAAGTATATTATTCAGATCATGGGCAACCCCTCCAGCCATTGTACCAATGGCCTCCATCTTCAATGATCGATGCAGCTGAACCTCCATTCTACTTTGCTTACTGATATCATTAAAAAATGCAAAATAGTACGACTGCCCATGGTATTCAAAATGGCTGATATACAATTCCACAGGAAAAACAGTTCCATCCTTTTTCTTATACTCCGTCCGCACAGAGTATGATTCCTTTACAGGTGGCCAATTCTCCTCGGTGATATGGGCATCAATGTCATGAATTTTCTGGGCCAGCAACTCCTGCCGACTGTAACCAAGAATACTTGCAGCAGCCTTATTAACATGTACAATCCTAGTACCTTCAAGATTCTCGGCATTCTTGATCCAGAGAATCGGATAAGCACAGGAATCAACGGCGTACTGAGTCAACAGAAGTTTTTTCTCTGTCTCCTGCAGAAGTTCAGCCTGTTGTAATATTTTCCGGTTTTGCTCCTTGAGCTCCTTGTTATATTTCCCAAGAGTGTAGTACCTAAAAAGAAGAAACAACATTGCAATGCTAACAAGGAAAAAGAATCGCCAGAAAAAGGTATAATCGGCACTTTTCTCATACCTCACCGAAATCCAACGATTAAGTATCTGCTGATGTACACTTTTAGCAATTGTGCCAATAACTTTATTAAAGATAGAGAGCAGAAGTGGCTGATCATTTCTGGTTGCTACACCGAGCTCCCAGCGTTGATCAAATTTTCCTACAATTTTAAGCTCACCTGAAAACCCTATCTGGATATGTCGACTCACTGTAGCTAGTGTGCCAATAAAACCAAAAATCTTTCCCTGATTCACAAGTCGTAAGCCATCGGTGACAGAAGCGACGTCAACAATCTGCATTTCAGGATGATTTACACGCAATAACTCACCAAAAGCATATCCTTTCACTACCCCCAACACTTCATCCTTCACAGAAGTGAGATCTGCGATAAACTGTTCCCCATTCTTGGCAGCAAGCACCAGGGGAATAGAGAGATATGGTTCCGTAAAATCCATATACAGAAGACGCTCCGGGGTTGGCATCGCAAGAGAAAAAATATCACACTTTCTTTTTTGGGCATACTCAATACTTTCCCCCCAGTTTTGAGTGGGGATTAGAACAACAGGAATACCAATCTTTTTTTCTATCAAAACAAAATAGTCAGCACTCATCCCCACATGCTTACCCTTTTCAATTTTTTCAAGCGGCATCCAATCCGGATCCACACACATTTTTATCTCTTTTTTACCAGCCAGGTAATCTTTTTCTTCTGCAGTGAAGAACTCGCTGGCCACAGTGGACTTCTGGTTATAGCCCGATTCTCCCTCAGTCTCGCCAGCAAAGGCCGGTGAGGCTACAAGGCAATTCCATTGAAAACAAATGATTAAAAAGAGACAAGAGAGAATAGAATTTTTCATAAGCAGCGGAAGAGTATACAGTTATCAATAAATCATCTGAGATACACACTAAGTTTAAACCCTTATTTATAATATGATAAGTGTTCGATAGAGTCAAATCGGAACCAGAATTTTTAAGTTATTTTTTTTGTACTTCAAAGAGTGGCAACAGAGACCACACAGAATATACAAATAAGACTTTACTGATCCGAAATAGTCTTGACTCCACCTTTCTGGTTGTGTATAAAGGCCACTCGAAAGAGGTGCGCATAGTGCAGATTGGGAAAATTCTTTTACTTTCCCAGCAAATACTTCAAACAAATCTCTTTCAATCAAACCAAAATTTCGTTTTGATAGTCGGGTCTTGTACAACTCAGGATCATGAACTCCGCCAGGTCTGGAAGGAAGCAACGGTAATGACCCCCTGAGTGTGCTACAGGGTCCCGGCTATCATCTTTTAAACAGTTCAAAATCACTTTTCCGCTAACCTTCTGGGTAGGTCTTTCCCATGTCCTATTTAGTTCTTGCCAGAAAATCTCGCCCCCAGGATTTCAATCAGGTTGTGGGCCAGAAGCCGGTTGTAAAAACGCTGATGAATAGTATCGTCAGGGAGAGGATCGCGCACGCCATTCTCTTTTCCGGAGTCCGAGGCGTTGGTAAAACCACTCTTGCCCGCATCATGGCAAAAGCAATCAACTGCGAACAGAAAAGTGACGGCAATCCCTGCAACAAATGCCAGTCATGCACCGAAATCACATCCGGATCTTCCTTTGACCTTTACGAAATCGACGGTGCCTCCAATCGCGGTATTCAGGAAATCAGAGAGCTAAAAGAAAAAATCCGTTTCCTCCCCACTTCATCAAAATATAAGATTATTATTATAGATGAAGTCCATATGCTCACCACTGAGGCGTTCAACGCACTCTTAAAAACATTGGAAGAGCCACCCGATCATGTCTTCTTTATGTTTGCCACTACGGAACTGCATAAAATACCGATCACCATCCTCTCCCGATGCCAACGCTATGAACTCAAACGAGTCTCCGCAGGCGATCTTACCAAACATTTCCAAAGACTCGCCGAGGCTGAAGGTGTGTCAATTGAACCTGCAGCCCTTGATCTAATTGTCCGGGAATCTGAAGGATCCGTTCGTGACGGACTCAGTTTACTAGATCAGGTTTTTTCATATGGTGAGGAAACAATTACAGCCAATGACGTTATTGAGGTTTTAGGGCTGGTATCCCGTGATATTATCCTTAATATCTCCGAAGCATTACTCGACAATCAACCGGCAGTTGCTTTGTCAGAAATGGCAAAAACTTTTGAATTTGGGGTAGACCTGAAGCGCTTCACAACGGATTTATTAAACGCTTTTCGTACTCTTATTCTCTGTAAAATTGATGGCTGCCAAGAGTTGATTGACATTCCAGCCAATGAGCTTCAACTTGTAAAGAAACTAGCAGACAAACACAGCCACAATTCAATCCATATGAAATTAAACCTGCTTATGCAGGGTGTGGAGGAGATGCGCTACTCTTCCCAGCCAAAACTTTCTCTTGAATCTACCTTTTTGAAAATTATACAATCTGCAGATGTGGTACCGGTATCCCGCATACTTGGCAGACTCGATTCACTCTTACAGGGCAATCCAACTCCACAGGCAAAGCCACCCGTTACTGCAGATAAAAAAAAAATCCCTGAGCAAACAGCTGTAGCGATCCAAGCCCCCAAACCGACCCAAAAAGCAGCCCCAAAACCCGAAAAACCAATTCCGCCCCCCCGACAGGCAGAACCTACTCCACCGCCACCGCCGGAACAACCACCACTTCCAAAGGAAAACCGGCCCCAATCATCATCCGACGAAAGAAAACCGGTTCAGCACCCTCACCAACGTGATGTGCGCCGGGACTGGCCAAAGTTTATCGAGCACGTAAAGGACAGGAAAGTATGGATGGCCCAGGATTTACAACGTACCGAAAGGGTTAAAGAGGTTGACGGTGAACTGCACCTCCGCTTTGCTGACCTGGCAAACTGTACCCTGCTCTGTCAAAAGGAAAACACTAAGCTCCTCACAGAATTCGTACTCGATTTTTTTCAGAAAGATCTTGTTGTCCGTTTTATCACACCTGAAAAGATCGAAGGAAAGGATTCTGACAACAGCGACAGCCCTCACAAGCTCCGGCAAAAACTTGCCAACGACCCTCTGGTCCTGATGGCTACTGAAATTTTTAATGGCCAGATCGGAGACATCCGCGTCGGTCCCCGAAGCAGATAATACTTGCCAGAACCAACATAAATTCTTAACGTACTCCTTGCGGATAAAACGTAGACTTGACAATTCAAAACAACAATCAGGTACAATTATGGATATGAGCGGTATCATGGCACAGGCCCAGCAAATGCAACAAAAGATGGCCACCATTCAGGAAGAATTGAAAGGCAGGACTGCAACAGGAAGTGCAGGCGGCGGTATGGTGAACGTCACAGCCAATGGTAAGAGTGAAATACTCTCCATCGAGATCGAAAAAGAGATGATAAACGTTGATGAAAAAGAGATGCTGCAAGATCTTATAACTGCAGCAACGAATGACGCACTGCGAAAAGTAAAGGCCATTGGAAAAGAAGAGATGGCAAAACTTACTGGCGGCATGAATATCCCAGGTGTTTCCAATCTTTTTTCCTAAGCATCGATTACTTACAACAACTATTACCCCCATTTCCTCATGTCACCACAAGTAGTTCCACCAGCTTTAGAGCGCCTCATTCAGGATCTGACAAAACTCCCAGGAATAGGAAAGAAAACCGCTTCTCGCCTGGCTCTGAACATCCTCAGACGCCCAGCTGGTGAGGCTCATGAACTCGCAGGGGCCCTAAACGATCTGCACAGCTCCATTCAACTCTGCTCGTGTTGCTTTACTTTTTCAGAGAGTGATCCCTGTGCCATTTGCGGAGACCACAAGCGGGATCCATCACTTATCTGCGTGGTCGAGCAACCCGGTGATCTACTTGCCATTGAAAAAGCTGGGGCATTTTCCGGACATTACCATATCCTTCATGGCGTCCTTGCCCCCATGGATGGCATCGGCCCAGGTGAAATAAAAGTGACAGAGCTTGAATCACGGCTCAACAGCGGGATCGTTAAAGAAGTGCTTATCGCCACTAGTTCAACGGTTCCGGGCGAAGCAACAGCCAATTTCCTTATCGACAGATTACAAAACAAGCCGGTTCTTATCACTAGACTTGCCTGTGGTATCCCAATGGGAATGGATATAAAATATGCCGATAAACACACCCTGGCCAGAGCCATTGAAAGCAGACAAAAAACATGCTGATTTTCTCCCTGCATTCGGGCTTTAATCCTACTTATTTTTTCTTGACAGAAGCGACACATATTGGTATTTAACACTGTTCATATTCTCTAATACACACAGAATCACTCAACAGAGTGTATAAAGAATGTAAAACAGGCGCGTAACTCAGCGGGAGAGTGTCACCTTGACATGGTGGAAGTCGGCGGTTCGAAACCGCCCGCGCCTACCAGAATGACCTGGCTAAAGTTCATACGGACTGCTGTTACCGTATTAATTTTAGCCTTTGCTTTTTATATACAGACCTAACTTATGACTGATATTAAAATTGCCATAGAAAACGGGGAACCAGCGGTAATGCCTGCTGCGACCACTGTGGGAGAAGCCCTCTCAGAGCTCCTGTCTAACAAACAACGGAAGAGAACCGTTGCTGTTGTACTGGATGATAAAATTCTGGATCTTTCCATCCCTCTAACTAATGATGCCTCTCTTAGCCTGATTCAGATCGGTTCTGAGGAATCACTGGCAATTCTCCGTCACTCCACAGCCCATGTGATGGCTCAGGCCGTGCGTGAACTTTACCCAGAGGTAAAAGTTGCTATTGGTCCGTCCATTGAAGACGGCTTTTATTACGATTTTGAACGCAGTGAAGCATTTACTCCGGAAGACTTTGAGCAGATCGAAGCAAAGATGACTGAAATCATCAGAAAAGCTCTTCCATTCACCAGAACGGAAATCAAAAGCAGTGAAGCGATTAAGCGCTTTGAATCCGAGGGTGAAAAATATAAAGTAGAGCTAATCCAGGACCTTGATACCGATTCGGTATCACTCTATCAACAGGGTGAGTTTACCGATCTTTGCCGTGGACCCCACGTCCCAAACACCTCCTGGATCACCTCTTTCAAACTCCAAAGAGTGGCCGGAGCGTACTGGCGTGGTGATGAAAAAAACACCATGCTGCAGCGAATATACGGAACGGCTTTCTTTGATAAAAAGGCACTGAAGAAACACCTCAATGCGCTTGAAGAAGCAAAAAAAAGAGATCACCGGAAACTTGGTAAGGAGTTACAACTCTTCACCATGCAAGATGAAATAGGTCCCGGTTTGGTTCTCTGGCAGCCCAAGGGAGCCCTTCTTCGTAAACTCATTGAAGATTACTGGAAAGACGCCCATTATCGGAACGACTACGACCTGCTGTACACCCCCCATATCGCAAGGCAGGATCTCTGGAAGACCTCCGGTCACCTTGATTTCTATGGCGAGAATATGTACTCGGGTATGGATATTGACGGCGTTCAGTATCAGCTCAAACCAATGAACTGCCCGTTTCATATTGGTATATATAATAGCAACAAGCGAAGCTATCGGGAATTCCCGATACGCTGGTGTGAACTCGGTACGGTTTATCGCTATGAGCGTGCAGGAGCTTTGCATGGTCTGCTCCGTGTTCGTGGTTTTACTCAGGATGATGCTCATATTTTCTGTATGCCGGAACAGCTTGAGGATGAAATTTTTAATATTCTTGATCTCAACCTTGAAATCCTGAAAACCTTCGGCTTTGACCAGTACGATATTTACCTTTCCACCCGGCCCGAAAAATACGTTGGTACCGACGAAAATTGGGATGCATCCACCGAAGCCTTAAAACTTGCCCTTGAGAAAAAAGGATTAGAATATAAACTTGATCCGGGTGAAGGCGTCTTCTACGGTCCCAAAATTGACATCAAAATAAAGGACCAATTAGGACGTTCCTGGCAATGTTCCACTGTACAGGTTGATTTTAACCTTCCCGAACGCTTTAAAATGAGCTACACAGGGAGCGACAATCAAGAACATCAACCGATTATGATACATCGAGCCTTAATGGGTTCCCTTGAACGGTTTATAGGTGTGTTGATTGAACATTATGCTGGCGTATTCCCACTCTGGTTCGCCCCGACACAAGCTAGAATCATGAACATCACCGATGCCCAGGCTGATTATTGTGAAGAAGTATACAGCAAACTTCGCAAAGCTGGTGTCCGACTGGAAAAAGATTTGCGTAATGAGAAATTGAATTATAAGATTAGAGAAGCACAAATGGAAAAAATCCCATATATGCTTATTATCGGTGACAAAGAAAAAGAAAGTGGGACCGTCACCGTAAGACTGCGCAATGGAAAAAATATTGCTGATATGTCCATCGACGATTTTGCCAAAAAAGTGGCAGATGAGTGTTTTGAAGGACGAGGCATTTAAGTTACCAAGATTAGATATACTGAAACAGATCACCTGGAATTTACCTTGAGAAAGGGTGATCAAGTACAAGTCCTAGCCTAGGAGGTAGTAATTATTAAACGTCGAGGAAGAAGAGCTCCGGTTCAACGTGAAGTAAAAGTGAAAACCAATGAAGCGATTCGTCATGCCGAAGTTCGTCTTATTGGAAGTGATAGTTCCCAGCTAGGAATATTCAGCGCAGCTGATGCTCTTGAAAAAGCCTACGATGAAGGACTGGATCTCGTAGAAATTTCAGCAAATGCAACCCCGCCTGTCTGCAGGATAATGAACTATGATAAGTTCAGATATGAACAGGCAAAAAAAGTGCAGGATGCAAAGAAGAAACAGACCACGGTTGAAACGAAGGAAATCAAGTTCCGACCAAAAACAGAAGAGCATGATCTTAATTTTAAGATAAAACATATTAAGAAATTTCTTGGTCAAAAAAACAAAGTAAAACTTACCATGCGTTTTCGTGGACGAGAAATTGTCTACTGCCAGACTGTTGGCCTGGAAGCCATGAATAAAATAGCTTCATTCCTTGAAGAAGACGCAATCATCTTACAGTCTCCCAGAATGGAAGGTCGTCAGATGGTAATGTTTGTCGGCCCCAAGGCTTAGTAATATTTGTTACCATAGAAACTGATAATCAATAAAATATTGAGTGAATTCCCTGTTACAGGATAAGGAGTAATACCAATGCCTAAAATGAAAACAAAAAGAGGCGCAGCAAAGCGATTCTCAAAGACCGGTTCCGGAAAGATTAAGCGTTCCAAAGCGTTTACCAGCCATATCCTGACCAAGAAATCGACAAAGAGAAAACGTAAACTTCGTAAATCCGGCCTTGTTGATCCATCCAATGCTGCAACAATCAGAAAGATTCTACCCTATCTGTAGCATTTTTCTGAAAAACGGAATTCATACAATATTTGCACATTAGTATAATTGCAGAGGAACCTCTCCTCTGTCCATAAAGGAGTATTAAGATGCCACGCGTTACCAGGGGCTTTAAAGCCCGTAGAAGAAGAAATCGAGTCCTCAAGCTTGCCAAAGGTTATAGAGGTGGAAAATCCCGTTTGTATCGCACAGCTACAGAGGCTGTTGATAAAGCACTGCAATATGCATACCGCGACAGACGTAACAAAAAACGTGACTTTCGCCGTCTCTGGATCACCCGCATCAGTGCCGGAGTCAAGATGAACGGAATGAACTACTCTAGGTTTATTGGTGGTCTTAAAAAAGCAAATATTGAACTTGACCGTAAAGTTCTTGCCAATATGGCTATTCTTGACGCACCCGCTTTTACCAAGGTTGTTAACCTTGCAAAAGCGGCAAATAATTAGAACTGATATTTTTGAATAGTATGACGCCGGAATTAGAATTCTGGCCTCATCATTACCACCTGCAGAATTCTATTTACTATTATTATAAAATAGACAGCTGCTTGCAGTCCTAATTCCAGCGTTCACGGTTTAGATATTTACAGTGTGCCGGTTTCAATTCTTATTGGAACCGGCACACTGTTTTAATGAGTACCTCCTTAAAAAGAAAGATCATGCAGCAAGAACTCACCACGTTACAGACTCAGGCAAAGGAAGAACTGGCGGCCACAGAAAATAGCGGACAACTCGAAGAGTTTCGTATCCGTTATCTTGGCCGTAAAGGCAAGTTTTCAACCATTATGAAAAGCCTTGGCAAGGTTCCAAAGGAAGACAAACCACGTCTTGGTCAGCTTGCTAACAGTGTTAAAAAAGAAATAGAGACACTGTTCACAAGCAGACAGCACGAGTTCTCTTCCGGTAGCGCCATCTCATCTGGTGCTGACAATAGTATAGACCTTACCCTTCCTGGGCGGAAACCGGAAACCGGTAAGCTGCATCCTGTTACCCAGATTATGAATGAAGTCTGTTCCATTTTTGAAGGTCTCGGCTTTTCTGTTGCTGAGGGCCCAGATGTTGAACATGATCATTACAATTTCGAAGCACTCAATATCCCGGCCCACCACCCTGCTCGTGATATGCACGACACTTTCTATGTGAGTGATTCCATCCTCCTGCGAACCCATACTTCTCCGATGCAGGCTAGAATTATGGAATCTCAGCAACCCCCTCTTAGAGTCATTGCCCCTGGAAAGGTCTATCGCTGCGATTCAGATATCACACACACTCCAATGTTTCACCAGGTAGAGGGATTTCTGGTCGACAAGAATGTCTCCTTTGCTGATCTTAAAGGTGTGCTCACCGTCTTTACCCAGAAAATGTTCGACAAAGAACTTGAGCTCAGATTTCGACCAAGTTTCTTCCCTTTTACCGAACCAAGTGCTGAAGTTGATATCGCCTGTGTTATTTGTGAAGGCAAGGGATGTCGAGTCTGTAAGCACACTGGATGGCTAGAAATACTTGGTGCAGGAATGATTGATCCTGAAGTCTTCAAAATGGTAGGCTACAATCCTGAAGTATATAGTGGTTTTGCATTCGGCCTTGGTATAGAACGCATTGCCATGCTCAAATACGGTATAGACGATATTCGTCTCTACTATGAGAATGACCTTCGTTTTCTTTCCCAGTTTTAGTGCTAAGCAGTGACCTTAATTAAGGCACTTATACCAACCACTCATTCATTAGCAATGCTGAATCATTGATACTAACTCGTTTCATAAAATAGAGATACTCCCATGAAGTTTACCATCGACTGGTTAAAAGAATATGTTGATACAGGAGATTTAAGTCCTGAAGTTCTTGCAGAACATCTCACCATGCTTGGTCTTGAGGTCGACGGTGTCACACCGCTGTTTCCCGAACTGCAACCACTGAAAACAGCCAAGATAGTATCGGTTACCCAACATCCAGATGCTGACAAGCTTCAGCTCTGTGAGGTCTCCGTTGGCGAGGAAACACTTTCCATCGTGTGTGGAGCACCAAATGCCCGGAAGGATCTGGTTACTGCCATAGCTCTGGTTGGTACAGTCATGCCCGATGGCACAAAAATGAAAGCGTCCAAAGTACGGGGTGTTAAATCCTATGGTATGCTCTGTTCAGAAAAGGAGCTAGGACTCAGTGATTCACATGCCGGTATTATGGAATTGCCCGAAGATACTGAAATTGGAATTCCCCTGCTTGAAGCCCTAGGCCTTGACGACCTCTTAGTTGAGGTTGACCTGACCCCTAATCGTCCTGATTGCGCCTCGGTTATTGGTGTCGCACGAGAAGTGGCAGGAGTAACAAGAACCCCACTTAAACTCCCAGTGGAATCAGCAACTCTTCAACATAGCTCCCAGGATTTCTCAGTAGATATCGAAAGTTCGGACTATACCCCCCGCTACGCCGCACGGCTGATTAGAAATGTTACCATCGGCCCATCCCCCTGGTGGTTACGAAAGCGTCTGCTTTCCATTGGTATGCGTCCAATTAACAATGTAGTCGATATTACAAATTTCGTAATGATGGAATATGGTCAGCCCTTACATGCCTTTGACTATGACAAAATTTCTGGGAAACAGATCATTGTAAGGCACCCAAAAAATCAAGAGAAGAAATTCACAACTCTCGATGGAGAGGAGCGTAATCTCGAACCTGATACCCTTATGATATGTGATGCTAAGGGACCTATTGCTATAGCTGGGGTGATGGGTGGTATGAATTCAGAAGTTGATGAATCAACGACCTCAATCCTTCTTGAAAGCGCCTGCTTCAATGCTATTTCTGTTCGTCGTACTGCCCGTACATTAAAACTTGCGACAGAAGCTTCTTATCGTTTTGAGCGTGGTGTTGATCCAGGTGGATGTGTCACTGCGATGGAACGTGCCGCCTCCCTTTTAAGTGAGATAGCAGGAGGAGAAGCTGCCGAAAGCGGTGTCGATTATTATGGTGGCGTCAGGCCCCTTAATTCATTAAAACTGCGCATCGGTCGAACAGCTAATCTACTTGGGATCAAACTTGACTACGATGCAATTGCAGATGTTCTGACATCCATTGGTATACGATGCAAACCAAAGGACGACAACACCCTGTGGGTTAACCCTCCCACTTTTCGTATAGACATACAGCGTGAAGCAGATCTGGTAGAAGAAGTTGCCCGGCTTGTTGGTTACAATAACATTCCAACCAGTCTGCCAACCGTCAGCCTCAGTTATCCCGAGCAGGATTCAAAAAGAGTATTGCGCGCCCAAATCGCCGATCTTCTTGTTGATGTCGGCTATTTCGAGGCCATTAACTACAGCTTCGTCACGGAAAAGCATCTCACCATGATGCACCTTGCAGAAACTGACCCCAGGCGTTCACAGGTCGAGCTACTTAATCCATTGAGTGAAGAGCAGTCTGTTATGCGGACCATGCTCCTACCAGGTCTTCTTGAAAACCTCAAACGAAACATTAATTTCCAAAATAATTCTGTCAGACTCTTTGAGATCGGGAAAGTGTTTACTCCACAGGGGGAGAACGAGCAGCCAATCGAAAAAGAAAGGCTTACTGCTATCCTTTCTGGTAAGCGTGCAGGAACAGCTTCTTCACTTTACGTCAATGAAGACAAAGTTGATATTTTCGATGCAAAAGGAGCGGCTGAACTCATCCTTGAGAAGCTTCGTCTCTATGGCTGTGGCACTGATCAAATTACCTTTCGTACTCCTGAAGAAAATGAAGCAGAACCTTTTGCCGACTCTTCTCAGTGCCTTATTCTCGATTCTACCGAAGGAGTTGTCGGGCAGATAGCACCTTGTTCACCAGAAGTGGCTAAACAATTTGGCATCAAACAGGATGTCTTCTTTATTGATTTCGACCTTGAACTTCTTGCGAGCTTAACTGCTGCTGCCAAAAAGTTTTCGTCACTTCCGGTTTTTCCGGCAGTTAAAAGGGATATTGCTCTTCTTGTACCTGTCTCCGTCAAAGCAGGAGAACTTCTTGATACTATTAAAAAGAGTAAAGAGAAATTTATCGAGCATTGTGAGATATTCGATGTATACCAAGGTGAGCCACTTGATGATGGTATGAAAAGCGTTGCTGTCTCTGTTACCTATCGCTCCCCAACAAAGACACTAACTGAGAAAAATGTTAACAAATCGCATATAAAAATTATAAATACACTGACTTCCAAATTTAACGGAAGTCTTAGAGAAGGTTGATATGAATAAAGGTAATCTTACCCGTAAGGAACTGGCAGAAGCACTCACCACCCAACTGGGATACTCTCAAAGCACCTGTTCAGAACTGATTGATACATTTCTTGACAGAATGAAGGATAGACTCCTTGAAGGTGAATCCATTAAATTTGTTCATTTTGGTACCTTTAATGTCAGAGACAAGCAACCCCGCCGTGGTCGAAATCCCCGGACTGGTGAGACCATCACTATTAAACAGAGACAAATGATCTCTTTTCGCCCAAGTAAAAAAATGCGGGAACAGGTCAACGAATAATTAACAGGCTATGGGGATATCGGGTACGGAATGAGAGTGGAAATTCCAGAAAAACTCTATTTCAAGATCGGTGAGGTCAGTAAACTTGCCTGCGTGGCACCCCATGTGCTCAGATATTGGGAAAGTGAATTTAAGGAGATACAACCTAAACGAGCGAACTCAAACCAGCGCCTCTATAGACGAGACGATGTAGAAATTGTTCTGTTAATTAAATCACTTCTTCATGAGCAGGGCTACACATTATCTGGGGCAAAAAAGTTTCTTGAAGAAAGTGGTCAAAAGATCACAGCTGACACACCTCTTGAAACTAACCAGCTGGGAGTTATAAAAAAAGAGCTTTTAGCTGTTAAGAATTTATTAAAAGAAAACGAGTAAGCAGGCGTATTCTCTGTCAAGCACTTATTGACAGGCTTCCTCCTCCATGTTACAAAGAGTCAATTTTTCGGAACGTAGCGCAGCCTGGTAGCGCACTTGTCTGGGGGACAAGTGGTCGGAGGTTCGAATCCTCTCGTTCCGACCAGTATTACAGGGACCTAACACTTTATGTGTTAGGTCCTTTTTTTGGTTTTACTCCACAATTACTCCATTCCTTGGAGTAAAACAAATCCGCACCTACTAAGGTACGCCTCACGGTAACGCCCTTGTCATCGACTAGAAATTTATGTTACGCTTCCCAACAATCATTTTTCAGCCATTTGTTTTGTAAGTTAAAAATTAATGTGAAATAATTTCTACTTAGGAGATAATTGCCATGTCTATTATATCATCTATATTTAAAGCATTTTCTAAACCTAAGCCATCACCGACACAACAGCTAGATAGTATGCTTCAAGAAATTTCGAAAAATCCAGCCATGGCCAAAGTCATGAACGATGTTACAAATGAGTACGAACAGATTTGTAAAATAAAAAAGGAGTTCATGGGGATACCGGCTTGGAGTGACGTAGCTCCTAGTATTATGGACCAGTTAGACCAGACGAACGATCAATACGGCATGGCTGATTTTTATCACGATGTAGGTTCAATAGTCTACTGGACACTTATGGACATCATACGAGAGGTACCAGAACTTGATATGTTCGATCCATACGTTATCGGGCTAGCTCTTGAAGAAGTGATGACAGATATAGCTGAAGAGACTGACGGCTTTAAAGCCATAGATCCTCAACACCTGAAACTTAAGCTAGAAATAGCTAAAGAAGACGCTATGGGATCCTAAGTGAAGTACCACGTTATTTTTCGATTTTTTCACTGATTTGGCAATAAGTGCATAAATGTTTCAGACAAGCACCACACATTTCCCGAGCAACAACTATGAGCCCTTCAAAATATCCC
>CAZDJE010000020.1:0-46249 GCA_964505715.1 uncultured Desulfocapsa sp.
CTGTGTCAAAAGAATTCCATTCAACATTTTCCTTACATATCAAACTCATCGGATGAAAATGTGACGGCCTTATTAATGTTATTTTCTCCCAGCAAAAGCATAAATAGACGATCAAGCCCAAGAGCGATTCCTGCCGCCGTATCTATTTTTCCAAGATCCTGCAAAAACAATTCGGGCATATTGGGGGATTTGCCATTGCCATTATCCATCCTGGAATACTCCTCCTTAAAACGGCTTCGCTGCAGTACCGGATCGGTGAGCTCTGAAAAACCATTGGCCAGCTCCACTCCAGCCATATAGAGTTCAAATCGTTCCGCCTTTTCAGGATTGTCAACCTTAGGTCGAGCAAGAGATGCAAGTTCTAAAGGATAATCATACAAAAATTCCGGGCCGCCTTTTCCAAGATTCGGCTCGATTTTTTCAACCAACAGAAGATCAAACCTATCCTGCTGTAAAGCCTGCTCCACAGTGACAGTACAGTATTGCTGAAAAGCCTGCTCCACACTTATCCGGCTCCACGGCATATCCAGTGAGACGGGAAAATGACACTCTAGAATCTCGGACTGTAAAAACTGAAACAGTCTCTCACAATCTGCCATCAGATTAGTATAGTCAGCATCCAGTCGATACCACTCAAGCATAACAAATTCTTCCAAATGCAATCGTCCCCGCTCGCCATATCGGAAACAGCGGCAAATCTGAAATATCTGCTCACAACCAGAGGCAAGCAAACGCTTCATATACAGCTCTGGAGAAGATTGAAGAAAATGAGTCCCTGAAGGGACATGGGTAATATTTTGTTCCGGGATAACAAGCGGCTGGCGAATAGGTGTATCTACTTCAAGAAATCCGTCCTCCAGAAAGAAGCGACGGATTGCTTGAAAAAAGGCTGCACGTAACTGCAGCCTTTTCGGGTCAAGCATGATCGATACTACTCTTTAACACGTGTCACGTAATCTCCGGTACGCGTGTCTATCTGAATTTTGTCCCCTTCCACAACAAAGGGTGGAACCTGGAGTCCATAGCCAGTCTCAACTGTCACAGGCTTGGTATCATTTCCAGAAGTATCCCCTTTGGCCCATGGTTCAGCCACGGTGACCAGCAGATTCACAAAAATTGGCAACGTTACATCAATTGGTTTGTCATCAAAAAAGAGAACATCCAGCGTCATATTATCTTGAAGAAAATGTACATTTTCACCAAGCTGCTCTTTGGTAATAAATGTCTGTTCGTAACTCGTGGTATCCATAAAATGGTATTCATCTCCCTGATTATAGAGATATTCCATTTTACGTTCTTCGAGTGATGGCTTTTCAAACTTCTCATTGGAGCGATAGGTCTGGGTAAATTGATTACCCGTTATCATATTGCGCATTTTGCAGCGGTAGAGGGCCTGCCCCTTACCCGGCTTGGAAAACTCAAAGTGTGTAATAACATATGGTTGACCATCAATTTGAATTTTAAGCCCTTTACGTAGATCAGACGCTGTTAACATAATTTTTCTCCATCAAATCCCGAGAATGCGGGATATTTTTCATATCGAAAACAAAAAACATTGCTTTTCCAAAAACCTGTTATTATACCCTCGAAAACGGTTCTTTGGCAACCATAAAACATGTAAGCAATCCAAGGTTTAGGCTAAAACGAGAAGAAAAAGAATGTCCACACACCCCTTAAAACAGACAGGAAGTCCTGCCCTCCATCCCTCCTGGTTCCGGGAAGGAGCCATGGCCTCATGGCCGATCTGCTTTGGATATATTCCTATCGGACTCGCCCTTGGAGTGCTTGCCAATCAGGCTGAAATTCCTTTCTGGGCCGTGGCAATGATGTCCATTCTTGTTTTTGCTGGATCTGCCCAGTTTATCTGTGTTGCTATGATTACAGCAGGTGCCTCCATTTGGGGTATTATCTTCACCACCTTTGTTGTCAATCTGCGCCATTTCTTGATGAGCTCATCGGTGGCAGTTCATCTCAACGGACTCAGTCGTAGTTTCCTCAGTCTCTTTGCCTACGGAATAACGGATGAAAGTTTTGCCGTAAATATGACTCATTTTCGTAAAGGAAACTGGGACCACAAACGAGCCATCACCGTCAATCAACTCGCCAATACAACCTGGGTTATGTCCACTGTCTGCGGCGCATTACTCGGACAATTTATCCCAAGGGGAGCCTTTGGTACAGACTATGCGCTCACAGCCATGTTTCTAGCCCTTCTTCTCTTTCAGCTCCATAATATTGTGTATGTCCTAACAGGGGTTGCTGCACTTGGTATTGGCGTTGCATGGTACCTTATCATCCCGGGAGACAGTTATATAATCGGTGCCTCCATCAGCGCTGCAACTCTTGGATATTTTTTCAAACGTTTCCGGGAAAAACAGAAATGAGTTTCTTCGATTATCTCTTTTTATTTACGGGTATGGGAATTGTTACCTATATTCCACGCTGGTTGCCTCTCTTTTTTCTGGCCCAAAGAGACCTCCCCAAATGGCTGATTGACTGGCTGAGTCTAATTCCCGTTGCCATTCTTTGCGCACTGCTTGCCCCTATCCTCTTTACAGATCAGGCCTCACGCAGCCTTGAGCTTGGAAAACCGGAATTCCTTGTGGCAATCCCCACCCTTCTTTTTGCCGTTAAAACAAAAAACCTCGGTGGAACTGTTCTTGTTGGGATGGGTTTATACTGGCTAGCGGGACTTCTTGGACTGCAATAAAAACACACAAAACACTGGCTCACAATTAGGATCTCTGTAAAAATAACACCCCCCAAACCAGGAGTACCAGTAGAAGAGAAAGAAGTACTGCAGCTGACCCCTGATCCTTAGCCCGCCCGGAAAGTTTATGCTGTTCTTCACCAAACCTGTCCACCACGCTTTCAATCGCAGAATTCAGAATTTCCACAATCAAAACAAGAACAACAGAGCCTGCCAGCAACAGTTTTTCGACTCCAGTCTCACCAAGGAGCAGGCCCAGAGGAATCAGAACAACTGCTAATACAAGCTCCACCCGAAAGGCCTCTTCTTCTCGAAATGTGGCCAGTAGCCCTTGTAACGAAAACCTAAAGCTATTAACAACTCGTCTCTTAAAAAGATTATTGGTATTTTTTGCCATTGTACTTTAACCAACCGTTTATATGACGACCACCGGGGTCACGGTGTGTCCAGTGGATAACACCGCCCTGCGCTGTCCATTCGTATTCACCATAAAATTCAACACGATCACCTTTTTTTATTCCAGGCAACCTCTTTGCGACATCAATATTATGAGCTATTAATACAGTCTGTTCAGGACTCGTTTGCAGGATGAATTTTTGATGCTGCAGCCCCTTACGGTCATCTTGTAGAACTTTCTTCACCACCCCCGCCCCCTGAACCTGGACATCACTCTGTTTTTCAGTATAGAGCGCCTGAAGAGTCGCAGTGTTCCCAGAAGAAACGGCTGCATCCTCGACAAAGTTTTCTCCCTGCTGCGCCAACAGATAGATAAGCAGTGCTGAAACAGCAATTATAATGTTATTTCGCTTTGTTTTTGTCATTTCTCAATCCTTTAAAGCTGAGAGTACCACCTTGGCAACCTGATCATATTTCTCAGCAAAATGCACCGTAAACCCATCCTTTATATACTCTGGGAGCGTTTCAAAATCATCTCTGTTTGCTTCGGGGAGAATCAGCTCAGAGATACCATTTCTTTTCGATGCAATAACCTTCTCCTTAATTCCCCCTACCGGCAGCACTATTCCTGTCAGTGTCAATTCTCCGGTCATCGCAAGTTTTCGTTTAACCTGCTTCCCCCTGCCAAGAGTCAACAATGCCGAAGCCATGGTTACTCCTGCACTTGGTCCATCCTTTGGAGTTGCACCTTCTGGAACATGAAGATGTACAAAGTTTTTCTTGAAAAATTCCTTATCTACCCCATATCTTTCAGCATTCGAAAGCAGAAAGCTATAAGCAATTTCAGAGGACTCCCTCATAACATCACCAAGTTGTCCCGTTTGCTTAAATCCAGGATGCTCCAGTGGAACAGCAGTTGCCTCCACGGCAAGAGTAACCCCACCAAGAGATGTCCACGCAAGTCCTGTAATTACCCCAACTCCATGAATGAGTGATGTCTTCTTAAAAAAAGGCTTCCCGAGAAAATCTTCTATATTTTTTACTGTGACCGATATAGCCAGATCAGGTTCTTCAAGAAAGCGAACGACTGCCTTTCGTACAATTTTCAAAAGATGTTTTTCTGTTTTTCTGACCCCTGCCTCTCTTGCATACCCTTCAATCAGAAGCCGTAATGCCGCATCACTGATTTTCAGCTGTCCCTTTTTTAAACCGGATTTCTGTAGTGCTTTGGGCCAGAGGTGATTTTTGGCAATGGTTATTTTTTCTTCGGTAATGTAGCCAGAAAGACGGATGATCTCCATACGATCAAGAAGAGGTCCTGGGATGCTATCTAGCTGATTTGCAGTACAGATAAAAAGAACCTTGGAAAGATCCACTCGCAGATCAAGATAGTGATCCAGGAAATCGGCATTCTGTTCAGGATCAAGTACTTCCAGCAATGCAGATGCTGGATCGCCACGAAATGAGGCTCCAATCTTATCAATTTCATCCAACATAATCACAGGATTTGCTGTCTTCACGACCTTGAGCGCCTGAACAAATTTCCCAGGCATTGACCCGATATATGTCCTGCGATGTCCTTTTATTTCTGCTTCATCCCGCATACCACCAAGACTAAAACGGTAAAACTCACGTCCCATCGCATCTGCCACAGAACGACCTACCGATGTTTTCCCGACACCCGGCGGACCAACTAGTAACATAATAGACCCGGAAATTTCTTTTTTATAGGCACCAACTGCCAGAAATTCGATAATTCGTTCCTTCACATCATCCAGTCCATCGTGATCTCGATCAAGAATCTTGCGTGCCTTTTTTATCCCAAGTTTATCCTTGGAAAATACTCCCCAGGGGACAGAGCTCATCCAATCGAGATAATTTCTGGTCACCGCATATTCCTGAGAACCTTTTTCAAGATAGCCCAATTTTTTCATCTCTTCGTCAATCCGTTCGGCAACGGCCTTCGGTAGAGTCAGATTCTCCAATCGTTTTTCAAATTCATCGGCATCGGATGTTCGATCTTCTTTTGTAATACCAAGTTCTTTCTGTATTGTTTTCAGCTGTTCCTTAAGAAAAAACTGCCTCTGCCGTTTACTGATTTTACTGTTCACATCCTTGCTTATTTCACCATGAAGCTTGGTAATTTCCACCTCTTTATGAAGGAGTGGAAAGACTCGCTGCATACGTTTTAGAACCGGAATCGTCTCTAAAACCTTTTGCAGATCATCTCCTGTAGCCGTAGTAAGAGTTGCTGCGAAATCAGTAAGTGGAGCAGGTTCGCTTGGTGAAAAATATTGCAATGCCTGTTTCAATTCTTCACCATGCAGCGGATTAGCATGTACCAGTTCTTTGACTGCAGCAATAATGGAAAGAGCGTAAGCCCTGGTTTCGGTATCATTAAGATTTGCTTCATCCTCTTCTTCAGGATATTCTACCTCAACCAGAAACGGGACCTCGGTCTCAAGCCAGCGCTTAATACGAAAACGGCGCATTCCCTGGCAGATAAAATGGATATTCGATTCCTCCATGGTGGGTTTCAAAATCTTCCCCACACACCCTATTTGAGAAAAATCCTCCGGGGCAGTATTTTGGGCTGGAATATTATTGGTGTACACCAGCCCTACAAGTTTCTCATCTGTTTCGCCAATCTTCTGTATGGTTTCTTTCCAATATTCTCCGGACAGGACAATGGGTTGTACCTGGCCAGGAAAGAATGGACGACTGGCAATTGGGATAAGATAGAGGTGCTTGGGAAGAATTTGATTCGGAAGAGCAATATCATTCTGCTCACCGCCTTCACTTAATACTTCAACTTCTGCATGGATTGCATTTTTATTTTCCATATATAATACTCCTTATCATTAATTCCAGAATATCTCAAAATCACTTTTATTTTATAAAACAACCTTTTATAAACTCTATCAGTTACAAGCGAAAAAGAAAAATTTTTCAGGTGCTTCGTTAAGTACTTCACGTTATAGTAATTATTAGTTATCGACCCACAGACACTGGAAGGTTGTCCGAGGATGCCCTTTTGCTCAAATTCTTCATATTTTGAACAGGTAAGTGAGGTACGAGACTCCAAAATACATGTTCTCGAACAAGATCATAATTAAGTAATAACAGAGAGTAGCTTCCGTGACCCGCATCGGTATTCTTTCAGACACCCATATCAGTAGCATTTCACCATGGTTTACAAAGCAAGTGCAGATTGCCTTCTCCGACTGTTCAGTAATACTCCATGCCGGAGACCTGACGGACATATCTATTCTGTCCGCTTTTGAAGGAAAAAAAGTCCATGCAGTACATGGTAATATGTGTGATAGCTCTTCATACCAATCCCTGCCAACAGACAAGCTAATCACCATTGACAAATATACAATTGGCCTCTGCCACGGTGCCGGAGTTAGGCACACTATAGAAGAAAGAATGTTGAACCTGTTTCCTAACGTAAACTGCATTGTCTATGGACATACGCATATTGCTGCGAATCATCGCTTTGCTCAAACACTCGTTATAAACCCCGGGTCTTTTGCCGCCACAGGCCGTTATGGTGCCCCCGGAAGTTATGCAATCCTCACAACACATACCGAGGGTTTACAATGTTCACTGCACCAATTTTCTGAGACTGACATATGAAATCTCTTATGGCACCCTGGCGTATGGAGCACGTTGAGGGCAGAGCCAACAAAGTATTGGGATGCCTTTTTGAACCAGAAGGAAACAGTCCGTTCAACAAAGAACTCCTGCTTCTTTACCGAGACAAAAAGGTTGTCGTCCGTCTTAACAGATTCCCCTACACCAATGGACACCTGCTAGTTGCTCCAATTAGGCATATTGCATGCATTACCGAACTTAACAAACACGAACAGACCGCCCTGATGGGTATGATTTCGGATGCCACTCAAATAATCAGGGAACTATTACATCCTGATGGATTAAACGTAGGGTGCAACCTTGGCAGCGCAGCAGGAGCCGGTATTGCCGACCACCTTCATTTCCACATTGTCCCTCGCTGGGATGGAGATCACAACTTTATGGCTGTACTTGCAGAGGTCCGATCGATTCCGGAGCACCTGCTAACAACATTTAACAAGCTCCTTCCCTGCTTCCAGGAACTCCTGAATACCAATAATAAAACACCATGACCAAAGCTACAAAAGTCACCCCAATGCTTCAACAGTACCTTGGGATAAAAGAACAACATCCAGACACCATCCTTTTCTACCGGATGGGAGACTTCTACGAAATGTTCTTTGAGGATGCTATCATCGCATCAAAAATTCTTGGTATCACTCTTACTTCACGAAATAGTAAAAACGATGCCAACAGAGTTCCTATGTGTGGCATTCCATATCATGCTGCACCTAATTATCTCGCCAAGCTCGTAAAAGCCGGGCGCCGAATTGCCATCTGTGAACAAACCGAAACACCGAGTGAGGCAAAAGGAATTGTACGTCGTGAAGTTGTTCGTGTTGTCTCTCCCGGTGTCGTAACCGATTCAGGCCTCCTCGACGACAAAGACAATCTTTACGTTGCAGCAATTTGTTGTAAAACAAAAGGGAATGAAACTCTTTACGGAATTAGCTTCCTTGATCTTTCCACAGGATCATTTCTTCTTGGTGAATTTAGTGATCCTAAGCAGAACGCTGAGTCCGTACTCGATCAGTTGACCCGTATGACGCCTGCAGAACTGCTTGTAAATGAAAACGACAAGGATTTCCTTGGTGATTTGATACAAACAGCCACCACTTTACTGCCAGGACTCTGCATCACTAACCGCCCTGCTACTCAGTTTCACTTTGGCAGTAGCAAAGAACTCCTTACAGAACATTTCCAGGTTAATAATCTTTCAGGATTTGGCTGTGTGACCTTTACCCAGGCAATAATAGCCGCTGGAGTTCTACTCGATTACATAGTAGAAACGCAAAAAAGTGATATCAGCCATATTGAGAAACTGACGCCCATTGATCTAAACCTTATCTTACAGATTGATGACTCCTCAAGAAGAAATCTAGAACTGACCCAAACAATTATCGGTTCCCAACGTGAAGGCTCACTTCTCTCCGTGCTCGATCACACTTGCACTCCCATGGGAGCTAGAATGCTGAAACAGGAGATTCTATTCCCGCTTCAGGATGTTACCCGGATTAATGCAAGGCTCGGTGCAGTACAATTTTTTCACACCCATACCGCCATCCGAGCTAACTTCAGGGAGTTACTTACAGCCATATACGATATTGAACGCCTCAATAGTCGTATGGTCCTTGGAAATGGCAACGGCCGCGACATGCTTGCCCTAAAGCACTCTCTTGCCAAACTACCATCCATCAAAGAGCTATTACTACAGTGCGATGCAGAGCGGATACAAAACCTTGGTAACGAACTGGATATTCTCAGCGACATTCACCATCTTCTAGAAACTACCGTCAATGAAGAAGCGCCCATTACCCTACGCGATGGTAGATTAATAAAGGAAGGCTATAACCAAGAACTCGATGAACTTGTCCATATCCAGCGTCATGGCAAGCAGCTTATTCTTGACCTTGAAACTCAGGAACGGAAAAACACAGGTATCGCCAAACTAAAAGTTGGATTTAACAAGGTTTTTGGCTATTTTATTGAAGTGAGCAGACTCCAGTCCGCCAATGTGCCAGAAAGTTACATTCGCAAACAGACGCTGGTTAATGCCGAACGTTTTATCACTCCTGAACTCAAAGAATTCGAAACTAAGGTTCTTGGCGCTCAGGACAGAAGGCTTGAACTCGAATATGAACTTTTCACTAATATCCGTGCACAGCTCGCTGCCGAAAGCTCAAGGCTCTTAAAAAGTGCCGGGTTGCTTGCCAAAACAGACTTTCTTGTCTGTCTTGCAGAAGTCGCTCACCTTCATCGCTACAAACGCCCAGAGGTCAACGAAGAAGAGATTATTGATATCATTGAAGGCAGACATCCGGTTATTGAGCGATCGCTTCCAAATGGAAAGTTTGTTCCAAATGATGTCCATCTTGACCAGGACACCGAAGAAGTTCTGATTATTACTGGTCCTAATATGGCTGGTAAATCCACAATTCTTCGTCAGACGGCCCTTATTGTACTTATGGCCCAGATGGGATCCTTTGTTCCTGCACAAACTGCAGTAATAGGTATTGTAGACAGAATTTTTACCCGTGTCGGCGCCATGGATGACCTGCGTCGTGGCCAGTCAACTTTTATGGTTGAGATGAATGAGACGGCAAATATTTTAAATAATGCAACGGAAAAAAGCCTCGTAATTCTTGATGAAATTGGACGTGGAACATCCACTTTTGATGGCCTCTCTATCGCTTGGGCCGTGGCAGAGGATCTTGTCCAAAAAAACAACAAGGGCGTTAAAACCCTTTTTGCCACTCACTATCATGAGCTGACGGATCTTGCAAAAACAGAAGAACGTGTCCGTAATTATTCCATTGCTGTGCGGGAATGGAACGATACAATCATCTTTCTTCATAAACTTGTAAAAGGTGGAACGAACCGCTCCTATGGTATTCAGGTTGCAGCACTTGCAGGTGTTCCTGAACGTGTAGTCAAACGTGCCAGTGAAATCTTGAAGAATATAGAACATGGAGAATTCAGCCACGATGGGACCCCCACCATTGCCAAAAGTAACAATCCCAGAAAATCTCGTAGCAAAGTTCACCCCAATCAATTATCACTTTTCCCACAAGCTCAGCAGGATCCTCTGAGGAAAATGCTGGAAGAACTTGAGGTTGATGAACTCAGCCCACGGCAGGCACTAGACGTCCTGTATGAACTTACGAAGCTACTGAATTAATAGAACTCTTAATGAGTTTCAACATCAAGCACTTCTTCTTGAACTTGAAGAGGAATATGTGTATTTTCTTTTGCCATCGGCTATTCTTTTAGGTATACTTCTGTAAATATGTTAATGATGTCGTTCTTTCAATATTCATATAGTTTCTAAACTCTGCCTCTTCCAACCGGAATAGTCCCTAACAAGGTGTAATGGTAAGATTTTTTCAACTTTCTTTTCTCTTTCTGGCCTTCAGCATATGTATGCCTGCAGCTTTCAGCTCAGCGGCTGTCGACAGGGAGACTTCCCCCGATTTTTCGAGCCTTGAAAAACGTTACCAGCAAGCCAAATTTTATTATAACGAACTACACACCAATACGACGCTTGGCGCCTCTCGTGGTAATTGGATGAATGGAGTCCGCAATTTTAGAAAGATTTACCTTTCCGGCCCTAAATCCGATTTCGCTGCCCCCAGCCTTTACATGCTTGGAAGAATGTATTCCAAAATGTATCGTCGCTTTAAAAATGATTTAGATATCCAGGAAGCGATTTCTTACTATCGTGATGTTTCAGATCTTTTTCCTGATAATAGCCTTGCCGATGATGCTCTGTATGCCGTTGGTAACCTCTATCTGAATAAAAAGAATAATCCTCAAAAAGCTGCAGAACACTATACTCGTATTATTGCCAACTATCGTAATGGTGATATGTATGCGCATGCCTCAGACCGCTTAAAGTCGCTTTCCAAAGAACATAATATCCCTCTTCCGGATGTCATGCTCAAACGCACCTATCTTGAAAATTTGAGCTACGTACTCCCGGTTAAATACTGGTCATCAAATAACTATACCCGCGTTGTAATTAAAGCATCAGGCCCAGTACGCTACAGAGAGAGACTCCTTGAAAAAAATGGCAATAAACCAAGAAGGCTCTATCTTGACTTCCAGCAATCATATATTGACCCAAAATATCGCTCGCCTATCCCTATCGAAGACGGCCTATTAAAACAGATACGAACAGGACAGTTCACCCCTGAAGTCGTCAGGGTCGTTCTTGATATCGAATCAATATCAGATTACAAAATCTTCAGTTTGCCTGATCCTTTTCGTGTTGTAATTGATGTCCGTGGTGAATCAAAACTTCTCGCCAAAAAGTCCGCCAAGGTATTACCAAGACCACCATCTAATATATCCACAGAAGAGGATTCCGTAGTAAAATCAGAAACTCTTCTTGAAGGTGATTTAATTGTACTTGAAGATTTTAAAAAGACGGCAATCAATTCTCATAAAAAGAGTACTGGTATTGAGGAAAATAACGAACAATTTACAAAGACGGAACTTTCCCTTGCTCAGCAATTAGGGCTTGGCGTAAGAAAAATAGTTATTGATCCGGGTCATGGTGGAAAGGACCCAGGCGCTTCAGCATTTGGGCTCAAAGAGAAGGACATCGTACTGAAGATTGCCAAAAAACTCGCCCCAGCGCTTGCAAAAGAAACAGGAGCTGAGGTAATCCTTACCCGGGATAATGATCAATTCATTCCACTAGAAGAACGTACTGCAATTGCGAATACCAATGATGCAGATCTGTTTATATCTCTTCATATTAACGCTCATCCTTCACCAAAGGTTCATGGGCTTGAAACCTATTACTTGAATTTATCTACAAATGCCGAGGCAATGCGGGTTGCCGCCTTTGAGAATGCAACCTCTACCCATCAAATGAGTGATCTCCAGGATATCCTTTCTGATATTATGAAGAACTCTAAAATTAATGAATCATCCAGACTTGCAGGCTTTGTTCATAATTCTCTATGTGATGGTATTGAAGGGATACAAAAAAATAATTTCAAGAATCTTGGTGTTAAGCAGGCACCTTTTTATGTTCTCATCGGTGCCGAAATGCCAGCAATTTTGGTTGAAGTGGCCTTTATAACCAATCTTTCAGACTCAGATAATCTTAACACAGATTCATTCCTCGATATCATAGCAAATGATATTGTCACCGGAGTACAGAGCTATATCCACTCCACCGCAGCCAGCCTGTAATCGTCAAAGAAAAAAGCCATTATTTCCCAGTGGGAGATAATGGCCTTTTTTGATTATAATTACAGTCCGATAAATAGTTACTAGCGCATCATTATGAAGTTCCAGGGATCATTTACCCTTTACCAGTCAATTTGATCGCATAAAAACTCCCGATCCTCTTTTAAATCCTGCCCATTAAGATATCGTTCAATGGATTCAGCTGCAACCTTCCCCTGATACACCGCCTTAGCAGCAGTTTGGGGACCAAGAACGTTATCCCCGCCTGCAAACATATATTCTAAAGAGGTTTGAAGCGTTCTGGGATCTGTATTGTAGGTACCCCATGACATAAGATCTACTTCAATTCCCTCATCAGCAGTATGATCAACATTTTGGCTAATAGCTGGGACTATAGAATCAGCTTCAATCATAAAATTTGAGTCTTCCTGAACAACTGGACGTCTCCGTCCTGAATCGTCGGGTTCACCAAGTACCATCCTGATGCACTCTACCTTGGTAAGGTTTCCATTTTCTGAGTGAATCTTGATAGGAGCAGCAAGAAATTCGATGCGCACCCCCTCCTCCTCTAGATGATGAATCTCTGCAACAGAGGCTGGCATCTCTTCACGACTTCTTCTGTAGAGAATAAAGACATCCTTAGAACCTAATCGAAGCGCTGTTCGTGCTACATCAATGGCTACATTTCCACCTCCAACAACAACAACTTTCTTCCCAAGATCAAGTTTTTCACCAAGGTTAACTCGTCTTAAATAATCAACACCGTGTGAGACTCCTTTAGTACTTTCTTCATCGTCAAGACCAAGTTTTCTGCTGGCATGAGCTCCAACACCATTAAAAATGGCGTCAAAACCTTCTGCCCTTAAATCTTCTATTGTCTTATCTTTTCCTATAACAACTTCATGTTCTAAAGTAACACCACAACTCTTCAGTGCTTCGAATTCCGCACTTATGATTTCTCTAGGCAGCCTAAAAGCTGGAATACCAACTGTCAGCATTCCTCCGTATACAGGCAATGATTCGAAAATAGTACAGGGAATGCCTTTATGAGAAAGCCAGTATGCAACGGTCATACCAGCAGGGCCAGAACCTATAACAGCTACTTTTTTCTTTCCTGGAATTGCACATTCATTATGCATAGGCTTTTTGTTTTTAACCATCCAGTCAACAACGAATCTTTCAAGCATACCAATGGCTACGGATTGGCCTTTCCCCTTACCACGGACACAGGAGCCCTCGCACTGGAATTCATGAGGACAGACACGAGAACAAATAGCAGGCATAGACGATGTGTTTCGAATGGTCCAGTACGCCTCTTCAAATTTCTTTTCTCGCAGCTGTGCAATAAAGCCAGGTATATTATTATGTATTGGACACCCGTTCATACAGCTAGGTTTTTTACACTGAAGACAACGTTCAGCTTCAAGAATGGCAGTAAACTCACTGTAGCCTTCAACTATTTCATTGAAACTTTGAACTCTTTCTTCAGGAGTCATTTCAACGGGCATTTGCCTGGCAATTGCCATTCGTTCCTTAGCTTTCATATACACACCTCAAAAGATATATTGTTGACATCAAAGATACCGATACAAAAAGATAAAAAAAAAGGTCGTCCCGAAGGACGACCTTTTTAGATTACTATAGATTCCCTAATCAGGCAATCTTTGAAGCCTTGATTCGTGAAAGTGCGCGTTGCAGAGCAGCTTCTGCCCTAATCTGATTAAATGCATCATCATGCGCTGCAGCCTGAGTAAGACGTTTTTCTGCTCGCTCTTTGGCCTTCATAGCTCTATCTACATCAATCTCACTACCAAATTCAGCACTTTCGACAAGAAAAGTGATCTTATTATTGGAGACTTCAGAGAAGCCTCCGCTAATCATCAGACTTTTTCTATCTTTACCCTGCTCATAGGTCAGGAGTCCGATTTTGATAGTGGAGAGGAAGGGAGCATGATTGGCCAACACACCAAAGTCACCACCATAACCGGGTGCATTAACGATGTCGACATCCTCGTTAACCACAGCTCCAGCTGGAGTCACTACTTCTAAATGTATTTGTTGTGCCATTGTATATCCTCGTATGCTTGTCTGTTAACTTATGCAGCTGTCTTTGCGTCTTTCTCAAGAGCTTCAGCAATGGAACCAACCATATAAACTGAGTTTTCAGACATTTCATCATGCTTACCTTCAAGGATTTCCTTGAAACCAGATACGGTGTCTTCAACAGAAACAAACTTACCAGCCATACCAGTGAAAACCTCAGCAACAGTAAATGGCTGAGAGAGGAAACGCTGAATTTTACGAGCACGACCAACAAGAATCTGATCTTCTTCAGAAAGCTCATCCATACCAAGAATAGCAATGATGTCCTGAAGATCTTTGTATTTCTGCAGTGCAATCTGAACGCCACGAGCAACATCATAGTGTTCCTGACCAACAACATTTGGATCAAGAATACGAGAAGTTGAATCGAGTGGATCAACCGCAGGATAAATACCAAGTTCTGCAATCTGACGAGAAAGAACAACGGTTCCGTCAAGGTGAGCAAATGTGGTAGCGGGAGCAGGATCGGTAAGATCATCCGCAGGTACATATACACACTGTACTGCTGTAATAGAACCTTTGGTGGTTGATGTAATACGTTCCTGAAGTGCACCAAGATCGGTAGCCAGTGTTGGCTGATAACCAACAGCAGATGGGATACGACCAAGAAGAGCCGAAATCTCAGAACCAGCCTGGGTGAAACGGAAGATATTATCTACAAAAAAGAGAACATCCTGTCCCTCTTCATCACGAAAGTACTCAGCAGCGGTAAGGCCGGTAAGTGCTACACGAGAACGAGCTCCTGGAGGTTCAGTCATCTGACCATAAACAAGTGCGGCTTTTGGAAGTACACCGGACTCTTTCATTTCGTTGTAAAGATCGTTTCCTTCACGGGTACGCTCTCCAACACCACAGAATACAGAAATTCCACCATGATGCATGGCGATGTTATTAACCATCTCCATCATAATAACGGTCTTTCCACAACCAGCACCACCGAACAGACCCATTTTTCCACCCATTGGGAATGGAACAAGGAGATCGATTACTTTAATACCAGTTGCAAGAACACGAACCTCGGTGTCCTGATCGGTAAATGCTGGAGCGTCACGATGTATAGGCAGCTGCTTGTCAGATGTAATGTCACCCAATCCATCAACGGCGCGTCCAACAACATTCATGATACGGCCAAGAGCAGGCTCGCCAACAGGAATGGTGATTGGGGATGAAGAATCACGTGCTTCCATGCCGCGAACAAGACCATCGGTTGAATCCATTGCGATACAACGGACGGCGTTATCACCAAGATGCAGAGCAACTTCGACAACCAGGTTGTCGGCATCATCATTGATGCCAGGGTTCGTTACAAAAAGTGCATCCAGAATGTTTGGCAGTTTTCCTGCCGCGAATTCAACATCGACTACGGGGCCAATTACTCGTGTTATTTTTCCTACGTTTTGATCACTCATCGGGATATCTCCCTCCTCAAAGTATTAAAAAAAGAATATTTGCGTATGGTTAATTATCCCTTAAGGGCCTCAGCACCACCAACGATGTCCATCAATTCGCCAGTTACTGCTGCCTGCCTTGCCTTATTGAAAACAAGGGTAAGATCCTTAACGATATCCCTACATGCGGTAGTTGCATTATCCATGGAGGTCATTCGAGCAGCATGCTCGGATGCACCAACTTGAAGCATGGCGTTATATAAAATCACATTCAGATACAGAGGCTGCATCACATCCATGATCTCTTCAGTTGAAGGCTCATAGATATAATCACCAGAGGCCTGGGTTTCTGTTTCCTCACCACTCTCAATGGGAGTGATGGGCAACAAATCCTGTGCATTTGCATACTGTACTGCCACTGACTTGAAATGTCCGTAGATAACCTCTACCTTATCAGCTTCACCACTGGTAAAGGAAGTGGCAACTTCCTGAGCAATTTCTCTGGCATTAAACATCTGAAAATTTGCCATGATATCGAGATACTGCTTACGAACTTTGCCGGTTTTCTTCAGTGACTGGTGTCCTTTTTTCCCAACACATACAAAGCTGACGGTCTTTCCTTCAGCTTCGTACTCTCGCATCTTCTGTTCAGCAAGTTTTACGATCTTGGAGTTAAAGGAACCACATAAGCCACGATCCGATGTTACGACTACAATTTCAACAGTCTTCACATCTCTTACTTCCATAAGAGGGAACTGATCAGTGTTGCCGCCACCCGACAGGGTTGACATGGTTTTATTAAATTTATCGGCATAGGGGAAGAAATTTTCCATCTTCTCCTGGGCGCCACGGAGTTTCGCCGAGGCGACCATGTTCATGGCCGATGTGATCTGTGATGTCTTCTTGACACCAACGATCTTATCTTGAACGTCTTTTAAACTAGGCATAGTAAACGTTCTCCTCTATTATTTGAGACCCTTGGTAGCCTTAAAGGTTTCACCGAAGGCATCGAGTGCCTTGTTCAGTTTTTCTTTAATAGCATCGGTGAACTCTTCCTGCTCTTTCAGATCAGCAAAGATAGAGGCGTCGTTAGACTCGATATAGCTGTACATCTCATTCTCGTAATCCGCCATGGTGTCGATTGGAAGGGGATCAAGATATCCGTTAGCACCAGCATAGAGAATAGTTACCTGCTTCTCCATTGGAAGAGGTGCATACTGTGGCTGCTTGAGAATTTCAACAAGACGCTCACCACGGGTCAACTGTGCCTGGGTTGCAGCATCAAGATCAGATCCAAATGCAGCAAATGCAGCCAATTCACGAAACTGGGCAAGATCCAGACGAAGGGTACCGGCAACCTGCTTCATGGCTTTTACCTGAGCAGCACCACCAACACGCGATACTGACAGACCAACATTAATCGCTGGACGAACACCAGAGAAGAACAGATTTGGTTCAAGATACACCTGACCATCTGTAATGGAAATAACGTTTGTTGGAATAAAGGCAGAAACGTCACCAGCCTGAGTCTCAATGATTGGAAGCGCGGTCAAAGATCCAGCACCAAGCTCATCATTAACCTTGGAAGAACGCTCAAGGAGACGAGAATGGTTGTAGAAAATATCACCAGGATATGCTTCACGTCCAGGTGGACGACGAAGAAGCAGAGAGAGCTCACGATAAGCAACAGCCTGCTTGGAAAGATCATCATACACGATGAGTGCATGCTGGCCATTGTCACGGAAATACTCACCCATGGCAGTTCCAGTAAATGCTGAGATATACTGCATTGGCGCAGGATCAGAGGCACAGGCTGCAACAACCGTGGTGTAGCTCATAGCGTCATGTTTTCTCAGTGCTTCAACAACGAGAGCAACTGTGGATTTCTTCTGACCAATAGCAACATAGACACAATGAACGTCGGTGTCTCTCTGGGCAATAATGGCATCAACACAAAGTGCTGTTTTACCAATCTGCCTGTCACCAATAACCAACTCACGCTGTCCACGTCCAACAGGAGTCATGGCATCAACTGCCTTGGCACCAGTGTAACATGGTTCATGAACACCCTTACGGGCAATAACACCTGGAGCAACAACTTCAACTTTGGAGCTCAGCTTGGCGTTAATGTCACCCTGTCCATCAATTGGGAAACCAATACCATCAACAACACGGCCTTCAAGTTCCGGTCCAACTGGAACCTCAGCAATTTTCCCGGTACGCTTAACAAGGTCACCCTCTTTAATTCCGGAAACGTTACCAAGAACAGCACAACCTACGTTGTCTTCCTCAAGGTTCAGAGCAAGTCCCATAATACCGCCTGGGAACTCAAGAAGCTCCATGGCCATACAATTCTTTACTCCGTAGACACGTGCAATACCATCACCAACGGAGATGACGGTACCGGTCTCATTGAGGTCAATACTGGTTTCGTACTCACCAATCTGATCTTTTATAATCTGACTGATTTCTTCGGCTTTGATTTGCATTTCTATTCTCTCCCCTTAATGGAATCTTTTAAACCTGCAAGTTGTGTTTTGATACTTCCGTCCAATTCAAGATCGCCAACCTTGGCAATGATACCGCCAATAATTGAAGGATCTACACTAGGCGTCAGTTCCACTGTCTTGCCGGTAAGCTTTTCTAATGTTGCCTGCACTTTGGCCTGCAATTCTTTACTCAATTCTACTGCTGAGACCACGCTGCCATGACTGACATTCTTTTCTTCATCAACCATGATCTGAAATTCTTCTGCAATATCCGGAAGAACATCAGCACGTTTTTTCTCGACCAGCAGGTTGAGAAAATTGCCCATAACTTTATCGACACCCATGGAGGCAACAATACCTTCCATTACCTTTTCCCGGACATCCATGGGATAAAGGGGGTTCGTTAACGCATCTGCCAAACCGACATCGGAGGCAAATATTTCATTTAATCCCTGAAGAGCATCATTATAGTCTTCAAGTTTTCCATCATCTTTACCGACGGCAAAAAGTGCCTTGGCATATCGTCTAGCTAAGATTATCTGTTTCACTGGACGGCTCCTACTTTATCTAAGTAATCTTCGATAATCTTGACCTGATCATCTGCAGTCAGATTCTTAATGATTAACTCTTCTGCCATCACTGCTGCCTGCTCCGTAACAGTCACCTTGAGGCTACGCTTCGCAGCGGTAACTTCGTTGGCAATTGCCATTTCAGCAGAGCGCTTAACATCATCAGCAGACTTTTCGGCAGCTTCAATAATTTTGACTTTCTCAATTTCAGCCTGAGCTACCGCCTTTTCTACGATGGAACCAACGTCTTTTTCAACGGATTCAAGTTTTGCAGAGAACTCTTTGTACGCCTTTTCAGCATCGACCTTTTTTGCTTCAAGATCTTCAATTTCATCTTTAATCTGCTGACGCCGTGCGCCAAGGCCATTTGCAATTGGCTTTGCTCCAAACTTCACAAGGATAATCATCAGGACGATAAAGTTCATCACCCTCCAACCGAGATCCTTGAGTTTCTCAGGCGACAGGCTGTCCGCAACATGGACATCGCCATGTCCGCCGGCAGCAGCATCACCATGAACTGCTGCAACTTCTGCTGCATGCCCTTCAACTATTGCATGACCGGCATTTGCCTCGCCTTGCATCTCAGCAGATGCGTGAGCATCGGCTGTGGGCATTCCCTCACCGGTTGCTGCTGTAGTTCCGTGGTCTGAAGCCCAGACACTTCCTGCTGCCAAGGCAAACCACAGAATCAGCGCAACAAGTGCACTTTTCCCGATTGTTCGCTTCATTCCCCTCATCCTTACAGACTCCTTCCCAAAATTTTTCCTGCCATGGCAGATGCAAATCCGTCAAGTCCTGCTTCAAGATTTTTCCGAGCAGCCTCAACCTGGGATTTAATATCCACCAGCTGTTTATCTTTTTCAGTATCGGCTTCAGCCTTGATAGCGGCAAGCTTCTCTTCACCGGCAGCCTTCGCTCCAGCACGTGCATTATCAAGTGCAGCCTTGGCCTGACTAGAGGCCTTATGCATCTTTTTGTCTACTTCTTCCTGGCGTCTGCGGGCATTATCTTCATACTTAGTTACATCATCACGCATGCCTTGTAATTTTACTTTCCTTTCTGCCAAAATCTTCAGTACCGGCTTGTAGATGATTCCGTTAAGTAGAAACATCAGAACAAAAGCGTTCACGATCTGAAGAAACAGGGTGATATCCATTGAAACCATTTTCTCTGCTCCTGATTAGCTAAGATAACTCAAAAAAACCGCCCAAAATGAATGGTGATTCACAACACGAAAAACGGTTGTACCGCATATACAGTGTACTGTCAACTTTTTTATAAGAGAGTCAAAGGCTTGAAATCTCTATTTTGATAGAAACTGTTTTGAACAATAGCTCGATTTATTTCACTATTTCCTATAATTAGATTCATCGAATTATTTTCAAAAGATTTTCTCAGCCTCTTTACTAATATTTTTGTGGTACCTCATCCATGATCTCTACTTGGAAACCAAAAAAAAAGAAGGTCCCATTCAACATTATTTTTCCAGCCGGAGAGTTACCCTCCATTGCCTGACAAACCTTTTCCGAAATCTATTTCAGCAGCAATTCTCTTACGTTTTCATAAACGGCCGCTATGGCCTCATTTATCTTATCTGGCATGGAACCTCCAGCCTGTGCCATATCGGGCCGTCCACCACCCTTGCCGCCGACAATGGGTGCGATCCTATTAACAAGCTCGCCTGCCTTAATTCTTTTGGTAAGGTCCTTTGAGACTATTGCAAGCAATGCAGCCTTGCCGTTTATATCTCCTCCAAGGACGGCAACCCCACTCCCCATATCATTGCGCATTTTATCTCCCACTTCCCGCAATGTTTTTGGGCTGTCTAGTGGAATAGCGGCCGCCACTACCTGAACCCCCTCAATCTCCTTTGCCGAAGAGAGGAGATCACCAAGATCGGACGTTGCGAGCTGGGTAGATAAATCGGCAACTTGTTTTTCAAGACGTTTCATGGAACTCGCCATACTATCTAGGCGCTCTACAATATTTTCAGGCTGTACATTTAAAAGCTCACAGACATCGTGCTCACGCCTTGCAAGGCTCAGCACTCTTTCCTGTGCACCACTGCCAGTTACCGCCTCAATACGGCGAACTCCCGCGGCAATACCAGCTTCGGATAGGATCTGAAAAAAACCAATCCCGCCCGTTGCTCCAACGTGTGTTCCTCCGCAAAGCTCTTTTGAGAACTCACCAAGGCTTACAACACGGACACTCTCCCCATACTTCTCACCAAAAAGAGCAGTTGCTCCCTGTTCTATTGCCTGATCCCGATCAAGAACAGTAGTGTCGGTGGCTATGTTTTCGCGGATTTTTTCATTAACGCGTCTTTCGATGGACTCTTTCTCTTCCTGCGTAAGTGGGGAAAAATGGGTGAAATCGAATCGTAGCCTATCCGGTGTAACCTGTGAGCCAGCCTGCTTCACATGATCTCCAAGAAGTTCTCTTAGGGCCGCCTGAAGCAGATGGGTTGCAGTATGATTGGAAGCGGTATCATTTCGTATTTCTGTTTGAACTTGGAGCTGAATGGCTCCTCCAGTGACCAGTGTTCCACGACTGACCTTCACCCGGTGCAGTATAATCCCCTCACCTTCCGTGATGGTTCCACACACCTCAGCCTCACCGTCCTCCCATGTAACTTTTCCTGTATCTCCTGCCTGGCCGCCAGATTCCGCATAAAAGGGAGTAGTGGTGACAAAAAGTTGCCCCTCTGTTCCTTTTACCAGTTCCTTGCATACATTCCCTTCACGATCGAGGAGTCCATACACTTTCGCCTCAGAGACAAGTCCATCATAGCCTGTAAATTCACTTTTATTGCCACTTTCAATGAGTTCCTTAACGCCCTGCCCAAGGAGTCGTACGTTCTCTCCTTTACGGGATGCACGGGATTGGGTTCGCTGTTTTTCCATCGCGGAAACAAAACCATCATTATCAAACTCCACCCCACGTTCCAGCGAAATATCACGCACAATATCCACGGGAAAGCCAAAGGTATCATAGAGCTTAAAGATAAAATCGCCCTCTATTAACTTATCGCCTGCCTGGGTGAGACGTTCAATTTCATCGTCAAGCAGTGTCAAACCATATTCCAGAGTCTCCCCAAAACGTAACTCCTCATTATTCACAACTTTGGCCAACAGATCGGCGCAATCCTTTAAATGAGGATGAGCATCTTTCATAGTTTCAGTGACAACAGCAGTCACTGCCTCAAGAAACATTTCGGTCATGCCAAGATTACGACCATAGCGAATGGCGCGACGCATTACCCGGCGCAGAACATAGCCACGCCCTTCATTGGAAGGAAGGACCCCGTCGGCCACCAAAAATGTGGTCGCCCGGGCATGATCGGCAATAACGCGCATGGCAGTTGTATCTGCATTATTGTCCAGATACGTGCGACCTGACAGTTTTTCAAGCTTCAGAATAACAGGCTGAAAAAGATCCGTATCATAGTTATTCAATTTCCCCTGAAGAACCGCCGCCACCCGTTCAAGCCCCATACCGGTATCTATACTCGGCCTTGGTAAAGGGGTTATCTTCCCATCTGCAGTACGATTGAACTGCATAAAAACAAGGTTCCAAAGCTCAAGGAAACGGTCACAGTCACAACCTACGGCACAGTCGGGACGATCACATCCAGCCTCACGCCCCTGATCAATATGAATTTCTGAACATGGCCCGCAGGGGCCGGTATCACCCATGGCCCAGAAGTTATCCTTCTCACCCAATCGTACAATACGACCCTTTGGAAGGTCTTCGACCTTCTCCCAAAGTTCAAATGCCTCATCATCGTCATCAAAAACAGAAACCCACATCTGATCAGCAGGCAGCTTTAACTCTTGAATAAGAAATTCCCAGGCAAAGCGGATCGCATCTTCTTTGAAGTAGTCACCAAAAGAGAAATTCCCAAGCATTTCGAAGAAGGTGTGATGCCTTGCCGTATAGCCAACATTTTCAAGATCGTTATGTTTCCCACCCGCTCGTACACAGCGCTGGCTGGTAACCGCACGATTATAATCCCGTTTGTCTTCACCCATAAATACGGTTTTAAATTGAACCATCCCCGCATTAACAAAGAGAAGTGTAGGATCATCCTTTGGAACCATGGATGAACTATCAACACGGGTGTGATGATGTTTTTCAAAATACTCGATAAAGCGCTTACGAATTTCTTTTCCTTTCATGGCCTGTTCTTTTTTTAATGTTTTGATTATAAATATATTCTTATCAATTATTCACTAGTTACAGGATGTACGGCAAGACTTCTTTAAACTGAGTGGTCCCCGCACGTCCAAGTAATTCATACAGTATCATTTCTGCCGGCCCAACGGTGGCACCAATATCACGGAGTCGTGCCAACCCTAAGAGATGGTTTTCCTCCGTCCGGGATGAAACCCCATCGGCAACAATCCACGGGGTAAACCCTAGTTCCTGAACCCCACAAGCCGTTTGATATATACAGATATGTGTCTCAACACCAACAACTATTGCAGTATGAACCGTTGCCGGTAAATTCTTCACTAGTTCTCTGGTCTCAGCATTTGCCAATGCGTTAAATTCAACTTTATCTGGCCTTGGGACATCAACCATCAACCCCTCAAGATCGGTAACATAGGGCCCCAGACCTTTTTTATACTGGGTGTTTGCAATAATAGGCAAACCAATAATACGAGCAGAACAAACCAATTTTTTAATAGTCGCAGTCACTCTGTCAGCGCCATCAATATGGTTCATCAACCGTTCCTGCGGATCGATTATATGCAGATAGCAATTTTCCGGCTGTATCATTTCAAACACTCTTTTGATATATTTTTTGTAATAAACACTCTTTCAATAAACCAAAAAAAAGCATCCGTAAAGATACGGATGCTTTTTTTCTCTGCCAAAAGGCAGATATGCTACTTAACAGCTTTGCTTAATGCTCCACGGCACCCTTAGATCCCATTGGAATACGAATATCCTCAACAAGATGCTGAATGTGCTCTGGTGGAGGTGCAGTAAAGCTTGATACGGTGAGAGCAACAGTAAAGTTGATCAGCGCACCAATGGCACCGAAGGAACCTGGAGAGATGCCCAGGACCCAGTTGGAAGCATTATCTGCAGCCATGGCAGTTCCTGGAATAAAAAACCAACCCTTGAACCAGAAGATATATACAAGTGTAGTTCCAAGACCTGACAGCATACCGAGAACAGCACCGGTATTATTGACACGTTTTGCAAAAATTCCCATCATAAGAGCAGGGAAAATGGAAGATGCAGCAAGACCAAAGGCCAACGCTACAACCTGAGCCGCGAATCCGGGAGGATGCAGTCCAAGATACCCCGCAACAACAATGGCACCGGCCATGGCGATACGACCAGCCATCAGCTCGGTTTTATCATCAATATCCTTTGCAATAATACCCTTCACGATATCATGGGAGATAGCAGAAGAGATGGCAAGAAGCAGTCCTGCAGCAGTTGAGAGCGCAGCCGCAATTCCACCGGCAGCAACAAGTGCAATTACCCAGTTTGGAAGCTGTGCAATTTCAGGATTGGCAAGAACCATGATATCACGATCGACTTTGGTCATTTCGTTTACAATCAAGTTACCATTGGCATCTGTACCTTTAAAGTTTTTACCAACATACTGAATACGTCCGTCACCGTTCTTATCTTCGTATTTCAAAAGGCCGGTTTTTTCCCAGTTGGTAAACCAGGCAGGAAGTGCATCAATTTTCAAGTTTTGAGAAACGTCAGGAGCGATGGAATCAGCCTGTATAGTATTAATCAGATTCAATCGAGCCATAGCACCAACGCCGGGAGCGGTAGTGTAGAGGAGCGCAATAAAAACCAGCGACCAACCAGCAGTAGCACGTGCGTCACGAACCTTAGGTACGGTAAAGAAACGGGTGATAACGTGAGGTAGACCTGCTGTACCAATCATAAGTGACATGGTAAGAAGGAACATATTCAAGGTACTGCCTTTCTGCGTCGTATAGGCATTAAACCCTAGATCAACCAAGGTCTTATCCATTTTATCGAGCAGAAATACCCCAGAGCCATCGGCCATTACTGCCCCCAACCCAAGCTGAGGAAGAGCAACACCGGTCAACTGCAGAGAAATAAAGATAGCAGGTACGGTGTACGCGAAAATCAAAACACAGTACTGAGCAATCTGAGTATACGTAACACCTTTCATTCCACCAAGTACTGCGTAGATGAACACGATTCCCATACCGAGAAAAAGCCCATAATTAAAAGGAATTTCAAGGAAACGGGAGAAAGCAACACCAATCCCCTTCATCTGACCAATAACATAGGTAAGAGAAGCAACGATCAGACAGATAACAGCCACAACACGGGCAGTCTGCGAATAGAATCTATCGCCGATAAATTCAGGTACAGTAAATTTTCCATACTTTCTGAGATATGGTGCAAGGAGCATGGCAAGCAGACAATAACCGCCAGTCCAACCCATAAGATAAACAGATGCGTCATAGCCTTTAAAGGCAATGAGACCGGCCATGGAAATAAATGAGGCAGCAGACATCCAGTCAGCGCCCGTGGCCATACCATTAAGAACAGGATGCACACCTTTACCGGCAACATAAAATTCCCCGGTTGATGTAGCGCGCGCCTTGATGGCAATAAAAATATAGAGAGCAAAGGTTGTCCCTACAACAGCATAGGTCCAAATTTGTAGATTAGTCATTCTTGATCACTCCTCAGTCTTCGTCGACGTTAAATTTACGGTCAAGCTTTCCCATACGCCATGCGTAAAAAAAGATCAGAACCACAAAGGTGTAAATAGAACCCTGCTGGGCAAACCAAAAACCAAGTGGATAACCACCTAAAATTTTGATAACATTCAACTGGTGCACAAACAAAATGCCGGCACCGAATGAAACCGCAAACCAGACGACAAGACATCCGATAACTAACCGAATGTTTGCCTGCCAATACTTCTGAGCATCACTCATAATTTCTTCTCCTCATTTTGGAATTAAAGTGAACTTTCCCTTCATAAAACCAAGTGTTATACCATAATAACCTAATCCGTGTCAACGATTGACTGACAAAGGGTTTAGGGCTTTTCCTTACAACGAAACACAACTCCAAATAAAACACACAACAATCAATATAATTTTCTTTTTTAATATCGGAAACTTCCAACCCGTCCTGCCTGAAAGACATCCCGTAATGTCACCAGGCCACCTTTCCTGAATTTCTTTATAAAATAGAGGAAAAGATAGGCTGTTTGCAAGGCATCCTCGAGAGCATCATGGGGTTTGAATTTGGGAAGGTTATACTCGTTACCAAGGTCATCAAGATTGTAACTAATTTCACGCGGATTATGCTCGTGGTAGTGACCAAGCCGTACACGCTTGTACCCCTGTGCCAGACGCATGGTATCAACCCCGGGATTAGAGAGTATCCCGCCCATAACTTTCGTTGTGGCCTTATTCAAAAAATGCATATCAAGCGGCAGATGATGTCCCACAAGTAGACTTCCCTGAATATACTCAACAAATCGTGGCAACACATCTTCAATTGGTTCCGCTGCTTCCAGCTGTTCCGGTGTTATCCGATGCACCAGTGTTGCCTGTGTCGGGTCAAGATTCTCCGGTCGCATAAACTGATGAAACATGGATGAAAGATCAATCTGCAGATTCCTGATTTTCACCGCGCCAATGGAGATCAATTCATCCTTTTTTTTGTTTAAACCAGTAAGCTCTGTGTCACACACCACAAAGGTATAATCATCTAATGGACGAGCCTGATCAAAAGCTGTAAAAAACTCTTTATTGGCACGAAGCAGTGGATCAGCCTTGGTAAACCAGCTCCCTGGATTCAATATATTTATCATTATCAAGCAACCGGATACATTTTATCAAGCACAGAATACATGCGCTCAATAACTGTAAATGCGTCCTTCAGCATTCTTCGCTCCAAGTCTGAGAGCTGTTCCGGATTAATGTGATTATCCGGCAATACCCCCTCTTCGATCTGCCACAACTGATGTATAAGCCGTTGCTGCATCTGCAACTCATAGGCATCATTAGCAGAAGACCAGATGTCGCGATTGATAAAATCCGCATCATAAAGAGCCTTCAAGCGGGCGAGTGTATTGGTTTCACTGATACCGTATTTCAGTGCGAGAACACGTGCAAAATTTACAAATGGTGTGAGTCCCTGCCGTTTAATATCAAGATGATGCTTATGTTCTCCATCCTTGTTCACAATAAAGTTTTTAAAGAATGAAAGAGGCACCCGGGTAGACATGCACTGGCGGGCCAGATGGAAAAGAAACATATCCTTCTCCCGAGCCTTAGCATTCAGATGGCGACGAAGGTCGCACGCCAAATTGGAATCTCCAAACCCTGATCGAAAATCAAAAAAGATAGTGGCATTCAGAAGTTCAGCTGGATCCGGTGCATCTATCCAATTACTGAAATATTTTTTCCACACGGAAAGCGGCTGGCACCATTTCGGGTTGGTGGCCATTATAAAACCGGGACAAAGCGGATATCCGCAATTCACCAGATGATCTATAGCCTTTTCAGCAAAGCCCTTAAAGTAGCTTTCTGCGGCACGTTTCTCGTCATCATTTTTCGGATCGGCATACAGTATCGCGTTATCTTGATCCGTTTTAAAGGTCTGCTCTCTTCTTCCCTCACTCCCCATCAGTAACCAGCAATAGGGGACAGGAGGGGGGCCCAATTCTTCTTCAAGCAACGTCAACATCCGTTCCAGGATATGATCATTCAAGATCGCTATCATCTGGGTAATATTACCAGCCTTTGCCCCTTCCTTAATCAAGCCCCGAATAACATCGGGGATTTTTTGAGCAAGAAAATACAAGCCACTAATCTTCTGCTGACCACGAATTTCTTTAAATAGATAATAGGGTGAATGGCCCTGAAGCAGCATAATATCATGGGAGGTCACAACTCCAATCACCCGACCACCGCGTTCCACTGCAAGATGATGAATAGAGGTCGCCATCATTTTCAACAAAACATCAAAACAGAGCGATTGAGACAACACCGTCTGCACAGGCCCTGTCATAATCTCTTTTACAGGCAGTCCATAATCCAGCCCAGCTGCCACCACCTTCCCACGAAGATCACGATCGGTAATAATACCTACGATATTCTCTTCGTCTGCGGGATCATACACAAGCAGGCTTCCCACCCGGTATTCAGCCATCATGGCGGCTGCGTCCTGAATGGAACTTATACTTGAGACCTTACGCAGGGTCTTTACTAGGTCACCAACACGCACAGAAAAGAGATAGAGATCGTCGCCGCTGCGTTTAGATGCCTTATGATGTCGAAGCTCGTTATAGGCTGTAGTAACTATTTTTTCTGAAAAACTTTTTAAATAGTAGTGAGCAAAGGATGGCTGCTGCTCCACAAGATTTAAAAATATTTCACTGGGCAGCAGAATACAGAAGGTGTCTTCCACTGTTTCAATATTCAGGTTAGCGGGCGTTCCACGAATAATTCCGAGCGCCCCAATATAGGCCCCGACCCCACGAAAATCTTTCAGGGTCACATCCCCCTGATCATCTTCAATAAAGGCCTTTACGCCACCACGCTGAATAAGATAAAGGTGGGTAATATCCGTCTCCCCCTGGGTGAGAAGGCGGGTCCCCTTGGGGTAAAAATCAACACGACAATGACGGGCAAGATCATTAAGTGTAGCATCATCAAGCCCATTAAAAGGCAGGATATCCCTGAAAAAAGCCACGGCCATCTCAGGTGCTACTGCATGAATATCTCCATTTTGTACCATTCACTTCCCCGCTACTATTCCTAACAATAAAAAAGCGGGATTTTCTAAAAAAGAAAATCCCGCTTTTTATTTCACATAACAGCCTGTATGTCTAAAAACTGTTTCTTTCGAACTGTATTATTCATAACAATAGACAAAGTATTCTTTCTCAATCTGTTATTTATTGTCCAATGTTTTCTTACCGTCAATCAGATCCTCGACCACTGAAGGATCAGCAAGAGTTGATGTATCACCGAAATCCTTGAAGTCATTCGCGGCAATCTTACGAAGTACACGGCGCATGATCTTTCCACTTCTAGTCTTTGGCAGACCTGGAGCGTACTGAATCGCATCTGGAGTTGCGATGGGTCCAATTTCCTTACGAACATGCATCCTGAGTTCAACAAGCAACTCATCGGTATGTTCCACACCGGTATTTGGAGTAACAAAAGCGTAAATAGCTTGACCTTTAATCTTGTGAGGCATACCAACAGCTGCAGCTTCTGCAATTTGTGGATGGGAAACAAGAGCAGACTCAATCTCCGCAGTTCCCAGTCTATGTCCAGATACATTTACAACGTCATCGAGACGCCCCATGATCCAGAAATAACCATCTTCATCTTGACGCGCACCATCTTCAGGATCGTAAGTGTTATCATAACGGCTGAAATACGCTTTCTTATACCGTGCAGGATCGCCGAACACACCACGAAGCATTCCAGGCCATGGCTTACGAATAACAAGATGGCCACCTTCATTGGCACTGGCCTCGTTGCCTTCTTCATCAAAAATAGCTACGTCAATTCCAGGAAGCGGCAAGCTGGCAGAACCGGGTTTGGTTGGTGTGGCATAGGGGAGTGGAGAAATCATGATTCCACCGGTCTCAGTCTGCCACCAGGTATCAACGATTGGAAGCTTCTCTTTACCGATATTCACATGGTACCACATCCATGCCTCTGGATTAATTGGCTCACCAACGGATCCAAGGATGCGAAGAGAGGATAGGTCATAACGCTGAGTAGGGCCGTCACCATCACGCATGAGCGCACGAATAACGGTTGGTGCAGTATAAAAAGTATTAACTTGGAATTTCTCAACAATCTTCCAGAAACGATCTGGTCCGGGATAGGTAGGTACGCCTTCGAACATAACAGAAGTTGCACCAAGCCCAAGTGGACCGTACAGGATATAGGAATGACCAGTAACCCAGCCAATATCAGCAGTACACCAATATACATCGTTATCTTTCATATCAAAGACATACTGACAGGTGTGCATGGCGTAGGTAAGATAGCCTGCGGTGGTATGAACAACACCCTTTGGCTTGCCGGTGGAACCGGAAGTGTACAGAATAAAGAGGATATCCTCAGCATCCATGGACTCAGGCTCACAGGTAGAAGTAATGCCTTCGGCAGTTACTTCTTCGTGCCACCAGCTATCTCGTCCCTCGGTCATGGAAACTTCATTGCCGCCACGCTTTACAACGATACAGTTCTCAATGGTGTCACATTCTTCAAGTGCCTCATCGGCATTTGGCTTCAATGGAATAGTCTTTCCGGCACGAATAACGGCATCGGCAGTAACAAGGACCTTAGCTTCACAATCCTGAATACGACTCTGAAGTGCAACCGCGGAAAAACCGGCAAAGACAACGGAGTGCATTGCACCAATGCGTGCACAGGCAAGAAGAGCAATGGAGAGTTCTGGAATCATTGGAAGGTAAATGGAAACACGATCACCTTTCTTAACACCCTTTGACTTCAGGACATTGGCAAAGCGACACACTTCTGTGTGCAGCATCTGATAGGTGTATACCTTTACATCTTCCTCGGGCTCACCCTGCCAGATAATAGCAGCCTTATTACGACGACCATTCTCAAGGTGACGATCCAAGCAGTTGTAAGACACATTCATCTTACCGCCTTTAAACCAGCTAAACTCAGGCTTATCAAAATCAGCCTCGAGTACGGTATCCCACTTTTTATCCCAGGTAACAAGCTCTTCGGCACGTTCTCCCCAGTATTTTTCTGGATCATCCATGGATCTTTTATAGATCGCCTTATACTCTTCAAGGCTTCCAATGGCAGCAGTATCTTTTCCTTCAGTGGGTGGCTCGAAAACTCGACCTTCGCTTAACAGGCTTGTGATTTTATCGTCACTTGAACTCATAAAGTAATCTCCATTGTTGAATCTTTTTTCTGGATGGTTAACGGACACAGCTATCAGTAACATTGATAACTAGATACAATCCGGTAACTTAGATTTATATTTTTTACACACAAATCAGATGGCGTATTCTCCAACTAAGCCCTACCATACCCCATTCTACCAGATAGTTGTCAAATAAAAAATAATTGCCGCTATTATCAGTTTTACTTATGTTAGAATTTCTTTTTTTCCTTTTCTTTCTCCCCAAAAACCAGTATTCATAGACTAACTTTACAAGAATGTTAGGATTTTCCGAATATTTATCCAGAACAGACCAAACCTTTCAGCCGATATCATTTCAGAAATGCGACAAACCCTAGAAAAAAAAGTAAAAGATATGCTCCGACGGGGCCAGAGTAAAAAAGTGGTTTACAAGGCACTGGCACCCCAATCCGATCGGGACGAGCTTACAAACTTACTGAACAGCCTCCCACTGGCTGAACGGAAGAAGAAAACATTTTTTATCACCCTGTTTCTGGTTGTTCTGCTAACCCTACTGACCACCAAACAGATTCTTTTTATTTATCTACACGAAAACTCCAACGTCTCATTGATACTCGGTTTGATCGCTCCTCTTGTTCATATTTATATTATCCGGGAACTCTTGCTTAGTCATCGTCTGGCATACAAGATTCTGCCTTTTCTATCTGTTCTCGCCCTTTTTCGTCCGGAAAACAGAATTGTTCCAGATATGTATATGTATCTCTGTATGGCAGTACTGTCAGGAGCACTCTATCTGTTTCTTTTCCCACAAAAAGAACAGCTGGAATTCCACACACAATAATGCAGTCTTTACTTTACGCGAGGTTACCCCATGGAAAATGAACAAATTGATGCCATGTCAAAACTCCTGAAATCCATGTCCCATCCAATACGCCTGAAAATTCTCTGCCTACTTCAGGACAACGAATTATCCGTAGGTGACATCAGGGAACAAGTAAAAACCACCAACGCCAATGTTTCCCAACATCTGAACATTTTGCGTAGTCAAGGCATTATAGATTACCGTAAAGATGCCAATTTTATCTATAACCGTATCAATGATCCACGAATTATCGAGCTTATGGGAAAGATGCAAACACTGTTTTGTCCCAGCGTAAAATAGCAATTCACCTGGTAAATCAGAACCTTTTGCTGATTTACCAGTCTTTCTTCATTCAGTAAGACTCTTTTTCGCCAGTCAAGATTTTTTTGTCCCCCCCCAGGATGTTTTATCCTTCTATTTTGTCTCCAAATATTTTTCCATACTTCTACTCAATCGATACAGGATTAATTCTTAATTATGCGCTATAGTCAATCTTACACTGGGGGGACAGTGTAAAAGCCACTATATCAGGTGTCTATTTGACCCCATTACCAGAAAATGTCCACAAAAAGAGTGCAGCTATGTTTAGTAGAAGAAACAAGTCCATTAGTGCAACAGCGATTTGCTGCCTAGTCTTTTTATTGCCCCCCATCTGTCTCTCTGCCAGCGAGAACAAACAAAAAGAAAGCTCCCCAGTGCTTTTCGATTCCATATGGGACAGCTCCAGGCTCTATTCAAACAAGGAGAATCCCTCTATCCAGTCATTCTCCATCGTCGGTCGCTACCACGGGCAATACTGGAGAGCCGATTCAGAGAGCAACCGTGATGACGCTTGGGAAAACAGACGTATGTACTTTGGTTTTAATTCCAAATTTCTTCAACAATTCACCTTTGAATTACAGATAAGTCTTAACGATGATTTCAATCCCACCTACGAAGGACTTTACGATGCCTTTATCAAATGGGAAACGTCCACCAAGGATTTTGAAGTCAGCGTTGGCCGCCTCGATTATGTGTACACGGGCCTTGAGCGAAGTACATCTTCAAAAAAGATTAAAACCATGGAACGGGCACTTGTGGTGAACCAGGTGATGCCGGGTGAAGTTATTGGCCTCTACGCCGAAGGAAACAGAGGTAATTTCTCCTACCAGAGTGGTCTTTTCAGCGGCAGTATCGAGGATGAATTCACTGATTTCAGCGGTGGATTTGCAGCCCTTCTCGGAGTTGCATACAAAATGCCGCTGTTTTATAAAAAGGGAACTCTCCATCTGGACGTCCTCTACAACAACGCTGATCCCGACAATAATGCATTCGAACCCTATGAGCATATCATCTCACTATGGCATCAGGGACAAGTTGGCCCCTTTGAAATCGATACCGATATCACCACTGCTGCAGGAACAGATGGACAGAGTGATCTTTTTGGTATCACGGTTCTGCCCACCTATGACTTTGCCAGAAACCTGATTATCCAAGGAGACAAAATGCAACTTTCCCTGCGCTACCACTATGCCAAAAGCAGTGATAATTACGGCTTACAACTGGGTAAACGTTATGAACAGAAGGTTGCTTCGGGCTCAGGAGACTCCTACAACTCCTATTACATGGGATTAAACTACTCTATTTATCAGCAGAAGCTGAAACTGATGTCAGGACTTGAATACTTTGATATGAAAAATGTTTCCGCAGATGACAACCCGACACCCCATAATGTGACAGGGTGGAGTTTCATCTCAGGTATTCGTCTCTATTTCTAATCTGATACCCTGGAATACAATGAGTAAACAGTTACAAAAAATCTGGAAGGATGTCCTTAGCTTTCTCAGAACACATATCTGGCAGATCTTTGCCATCCACCTTGCCTATATTGCCTGTGGTGTGCTTCTCTTTGCTCCACTGACCGGTGTTCTTGGACAATTCCTACTCAACCTTTCAGGACAATCGGTACTTTCCGATCTTGATATCGCCTATTTTTTCCTGACGCCTGCAGGAATGTTCGCTGCAATACTCTTTGTCTCTCTGTTACTCACCATTCTCATCTTCGAACAAGCATCGTTAATGGCTGTTTGCTACGCGTCAATGCAGGGCCAACGGCTGGAATTTATCCCTGCCCTTTTCTTTACTGTAAAACGTATTAAAATAATTTTCCTCTTTGCTGTTCGTCTGGTTCTACGAGTACTGCTTATTACTCTCCCATTTATTGGTCTTAGCTTTGCCATTGCCTGGGTTATGCTCACAGACTACGACATCAACTACTATCTAGCTACTCGTCCACCCATATTTAAAATTGCCGCAATAAGTATCGGGTTGATCCTTACAGCGATGACAACGGTGCTTATTCGTAATCTTAGCAGCTGGTCTTTTACTCTCCCGCTTATCCTCTTTCACAACGAAAGCCCTGCACACTCCTTTGCCAGAAGTGAAGAGTTGAGCCGGGGGAACAAGCAGTTATTCCTACTCACCTTTGGCAGCTGGCTCCTGTCCGGTTTTCTGCTTGCAGCACTCACATTTGGAGTCATAGAAATCCTCGGTTCACTACTAGCTCCTTTTTTCTTCCATTCGCTGCCCTTGCTGATACCAGCACTTGGCGCCCTGGTACTCCTGTGGTTTCTTTCCAATCTTCTTGTTACCACATTTACCTCGGGAAGTTTTGCCGCATTACTGATCCACTTCTATGACCATAAAGAGATCGGTAACTATCTGGATTTATTTGCTAGAGATGACAGCAAAGGGAAAAACCTTATCAGCAGACCTCTTTTTTTCATTCTCCTTCTTGCAGCTATTGGTATAGCCACCCTTACCGGTTTCCTGCTTCTGCAGGGTATTCCTGCCGAAAATGACGCTCTGATTATTGCTCATCGTGGAGCCTCCGGCAAAGCTCCTGAAAATACTCTTGTTGCTATGCGCCACGCCATTAATGACGGAGCTGACTGGCTCGAAATTGATGTGCAGGAAAGCAAAGATGGAGAGATTGTGGTAATCCACGACAGTGACTTTATGAAACTTGGTGGAGTCAATCTGAAGCTCTGGGATGGGTCTCTGGAAGAGATTCAAAAAATTGACGTCGGAAGCTGGTTTAATGCTGGCTTTTCCACTGAAAGGGTCCCGACACTTGCCCAGGTACTCGAGCTTGCAACAGACAGGTGCAATGTTCTAATAGAGCTCAAATACTACGGCCACGACCAGCAGCTAGAACAGCGCGTTGTCGATATTGTGGAAGAAAGCGATATGGTCAACAATGTTGCCATCATGTCTCTTCAATACGAGGGAATACAAATTTTGCGGGCACTACGTCCAGGGTGGAGAACCGGCCTGCTGACGACCAAAGCACTTGGCAAAATATCTGACTTGAAGGTGGATTTCCTGGCAATCAATATGTCCGCCGCAAGCCCAGCCTTTATCAGACGCATTCACACAATGGGCAAAGAGGTCTATATATGGACGGTGAACGACAGGGTTTCCATGTCTCGCATGATGTCACTCGGTGTAGATGGTGTAATCACCGATGAGCCAGCACTTGCAGGTGAAGTACGCAGCAAAAACAAAACTCTTAGCCCCGTGGAACGACTGCTCCTGCATACAGCAGTACTATTTGACGCTCCAATTCCTCAACATATCTACCGTGACCAATCGCCATGAAACGTTCGAGGATTCAATTACTACTCGTGATACTTGCCATACTGGCAGTACTCTTTATTCTCTTTGCATTACGCTCACCGAGTACGGAGTCCATCTCCTCTCTGCTGGCAGATGGTTATGCCCTGGAAAAACATTTTGAGATGAGTCGCCACGAAAAATTACTGGTGGTCAAGAGCAGTCAGGCCTCCCTTTCTGACTTTACAAGCGATGGCTGCAGTGGCGGGCTGAGTGTTGGCTGGGAATATCTGGCTGCAAAAATACCTGATTTTGAAGCGAAACATGGAACCGTTCCAGCCTGGCATACATGCTGTGAAACCCATGATGTTGCATATCACTCCGGTGGGCCAGAAGACAGTACGGCAATAGCAAGTTTTGAGGCACGCAGAAAAGCTGATCTTATTCTCAAGGCTTGTGTTGTTGAAACGGGAAAAAAACGTATCCCCGAACTTTCAAAGGAGTATAATATATCAGAGACAGAATTTGAGCTAATTTACCAGGGTATTGCCAATATGATGTATGGAGCCGTTCGTATTGGCGGACTTCCCTGCACCGATCTTCCCTGGCGGTGGGGATACGGATGGCCCCAATGCAAATAACTTGCTGGAACCGAAAAAATTCTTCATCTTCTTCGTTGCTGTAAATTTTCTAATGTTACAACGTACTCTAGTACGCTGTAACATTAGAAAATCCTTGCGCCTCGAATATGAAGTTTTTTTCGATTCCACCTTACGACTGAATTCTCTAAAGACAATTTAATCTCATGAAAATACACTATTATTTCACGTCCAGTTTACTTATCTTTCTTCTTATTGGCCAGACAGCATGGGCTGGTCGGGCTGCTATAAAAACCGTAGCCGCAGAGCCCTATGCATCTGCCTTTGTGGTTGATGCAGGCACCGGTGATGTTCTTTTTTCCAGAAATGCTGATCTGGCTGTCTATCCAGCAAGCACTTTAAAGCTTATGGTTTTACTTGTCATTTTGGATCAGGTTGAAGCGGGAACACTACAGCTTGATGAGATGGTTCAGGTGACGGTGGAAGCTTATAAGATGGGTGGTTCCCAAGTCTATCTTGACCCAAAGGAGCAATTCTCACTCGATGACCTTCTTTATGCTCTGATGATCCAATCTGCCAATGATGCAGCCGTCGCTCTTGCAAGCCATGTAGCAGGTTCGAAAGAAGCTTTTGTCGTACTCATGAATGAAAAAGCGAAAGAACTTGGTATGAAGAACACCACATTCTACTCTGTACATGGTTTACCACCAGCCAAGGGACAAAAAGTTGACGTTAGCACGGCACGTGACTTTGCAACGCTCTCTCTGGCGCTGAGTAAACGACCGGAGGTGTATCAATACACAGGCACCAAAGTTAGAGATTTTCGTGGTGGCGACTTTATTATGCGTACCCACAATCATCTTCTCGATGATGTGCACGGGTGTGACGGCTTTAAAACCGGATATTTTACCAAGGCGGGATTCTCTATTGCAGCCACTGCAAAAAGAAACGGAGTACGTCTTATCGCTATTGTTATGGGAAGTAAGAATCGAAAGGTTCGGGATGCACAGGCCAAAAAACTCCTCAATAATGGATTTGCCAAAGTACCTCCTAGGCCAGAAGCAGAAATAGCAGTTAGCCCCAAAAACATTGTTCAGAAAGATGATGCCTCCGCTGTGATTATAGAAGAAACAACAGTCAGTGCAGAACCTGAAGTCAAAACTGCCACAACAACTGACTCCGGCTGGATGAAATTTTTTATAGGAGTGGGTGTTGGATTTTTTCTTTTTGCAGCATTTGATTTTTTCCGTATAAAAAAAGGGAGTAGCAGTCGGCGACGAAGAAATAAACTCTCCTAAGAGGATTTCCGCACTGGACAAACGTCCAATGCAATACTAGTATATCCTTAAATAGTACAAATTCTCATTCACCTTACTCTTTATGGAGAAACCTCTATGATCGTAACAGACTGGATTCACACCATCGCTGGCTTCTTTATCCTGCTTACAATGGCACTTGGTGTAGACTGCGCCAATAATCCATTATTTTTACACCAATACTGGCTGTTTGGAACTGCATTTGTTGGACTGAATCTTTTTCAATCCGGATTTACCAAATTTTGCCCATTAGGACTGATCCTGAAAGCATTTGGAGTGCCTGCCTGCAGACACAAATAATAGAATACAAAAAGGCTCCATCACCTAATTAGTGATGGAGCCTTTTTGACTTCTCCCTTCTCCCAACTCACTTATCAAAGCACAAACAAGTCTCGGAAAAAGAGTCCTCTTCCTGTTTATCCTATTTTAGCACCACAGGAGAGCTGCCAGCAGCATCCCGTCTGTGAGCATTCTTTTTCTTTCTTAAAACAAGCGGAATGCCCTTCCTTTTCCTGAATCATCCATACCAGATCAGCTAGTTTCATTCCCTTTCCATCAAGGCCGAGTCCGGCAGCCTTTTTACGCGCATAGGCTGATAGGGAAGATCCCTTCAACAATTTTATCTTTTTTACCATTCCATTCTCCTTATTTCACAAATATACGAACACAGTTAAATTGGCAGAATATGCATCTCTTCTTTGGTCTCATGTATCCCACTCAACACCTGTCCACTACGACCATCAATTGAAACAGGATCACCAAATTTAATCACAAAGTCTCCTATTTCACAATATTTCCCGATTTCATACACCTTTAAATGCTTGCAGCCAACGATGCAAGTTTTTTCAAGACGAACGGCAACCACAGAAGCGTGGGACGTCTGCCCTCCTCTCGAGGTGAGTAAGCCTTCAGCCATATTAATCACTTTAATATCTTCTGGCACGGTATCAGCTCGAATCAAAACAAGTGGTGTGTCAGGATCACTACGTCTTAGTTCGTGAATATTTTCTTCGGTAAAAACAGCTCGCCCTGACAGTGCAGACCCGGAAACGCCGATACCTTTTCCAAGGTATGTTTTCTTCACCGCTGCAACATCTGAAAACACCTGGAAACGTTCCTGCTTTTTAATCGTTATCATATCACGGGTCTGCAGGAGGTAGAGCTGACTAGGATCTGGACCCTCAAAGGTAAATTCGATCTCCTGAGGGTTCCATCCTTTATCATACACCAGTTCCCTCGAAACAGTAAGGAGCTCCTGATAGATGTCAGGATAGCGTACTTCAAGAGTTTTATCCACTGCTCTGCCATCAAGCTCTGCCTGCTCAACGGAAATAGGATAGGAAGTAACAAGTCCTGAAACAATATCTTCCCCCTGATCACCGTAGGCGTAATCTCCCCAGAGTGCTACCCGCTGAACCTTACGGTAAGGGTGCGCCGTAAAAAGAACCCCGGAACCAGAAGACTGGCTCTTATTGCCATACACCATTGCCTGCACAATAACTGCCGTTCCCCAGGAGTCGGAAACATCCATTATTTTCCGATAGTCCGAAGCCTTATCGGTCTCCCAGGAATCAAAAACCATCTCAATTGCTGTCACCAGCTGCAACCATGGATCATCTGGAATACCTAATCCCTGGTTACGTATCACCTTCTGATATTCGAGGGCCAGTTCTTTCATCTGCTGTGGGGAAAAATGTCCCTTCAGGCTGACATTGTATTTCTTTTTGGCCTCGTTCATAAGAATCTGGAACTCTTCTCTCGGAACACCGGAAGTCATGGCCCATGATTGCAGAAAACGCCTGTAGTTATCCCAGGCCAGATAGGAATCCCCATGCTTTCTGGCGGCCTCTTCGATCAATTCTTCATTAGTTCCAACGTTGTGAACTGTAGCCATCATCCCCGGCATCGAAACCGCAGCACCGCTTCGAACCGAAAGCAAAAGAGGACTTTTGGGAGCTGCAAAAACCCTCCCTGTTAAGCGTTCAAGATCAGTGAGAGATTTGCGAACACGTTGCATAAAATCGTCACGTGCCTTATCAAAACCATAGATCACTTCACGACAACGAAAAACTTCAGTGGTAATGATAAATGCGGGTGGAACCGGTTTCTTATCATCATTGAGTACAACCAGATTAAACCCTTTATTTCCCAGATGGATCAAATCGTTGGTATAGGGATTGCGTTGATGCAACTGGGATATGGCACATTCCGGGTTATAGGTCATCAGCAGATCAAGACGACGTTCATCAAGGATATCTTTCTGGCTCTCCAGTGTGCCGATAATTCGTATAATAAAATTGTCCAGATGCTGCAAACCAAAGGTGGTGGCAATCAGATCCCTGAGAAAGGCCTCGGAAAGACTATGGATTGAATTTGTGTGATCCTCTTCATTCCAAAGAGATCTGTATTTGGTAAGAAGATTATTTGCCCCGATTTGCGGGATAATGATGGAAAGATTATTTTGATGAATATTGGTGTAGTAGGAATAAATAACATCCTTCACACCATCTGACAGGCCACGAAAAATATCAAGATACTGGGTGTAGGAGAAGCGCCTGATCCTAAGTGAACTTTCAAGTAGAGAGATATAGGTTTCAAGCCGCCTTGAAGAGATACCATCCACCCGCAGTGCACGAAGATACAGCTTCAGACACTTCACAATACGAAAAAATGTTGCTTGGGTGATTATAGAAAGATTAACTGTTTCCGGTAAACGTTCCAGAAAGATATTCGTCAAATTTTCAAGACGAAAACTCAACGAAAGGCTATCAAACTTCTTTTCACGATATTTGCCGTAAACCGATGGAATATCGACTGCAATATGGCGTTTATAATAGATATCTTCTCGTGCTTCGAAGGTTTCGGAGGACAAAATCGTTTTTTTCAAACCTTCAAGGGTCTCAAGCAATGCTTCCACGCACTCAACGGTTCCACAATTTTCAAGGGTTTGCAGCAGATCTTCCATCTCAGGAAATCCTTCCTGGGCCGCATGTTCAAGTTCCGAGCGTAATTCCTGAAACCCGAGATTATACTTCTGGTTCAGGAGCTGGTACATATGGACAAGCAGATCAAAACGACGTAATTCAGTCGGAATTATATCCGTTTGCGCAGCCAGATACTTCTGCCGCTCCACCTGCTTCCAGGCAAGAAGATCGTCATTACTTGAAAATTCAAGATCCTTATGAATACGCTGGGCCAGCTTATGCTGCTCATCGATGAATTTTCCATCCGTTGCTATCTCTGAGTAGATTTCTTCGGGAAGAAATGGCTGGAGCACCTCCTTCTTTCTGCTCAGCCAGAACACAAAAATTGCCTGGATAAAATCTACGATTAGATTCGAACTTTCAACATGGCTCTGCTTGCGCAAAAAATGAATCAGCAGATCTCTGCGTTTATGAATTTCATCCAGCTCTGTAGAAACCTCACGAAGATCACCTTCTGCACCGATTTCATTAAAGAAAACAGGCATAAGTTTGGTGAACTGCTTCGCTAGATTATAGACAGGCTCAATGGGATGATTAAGCAGATTGGTAATATCGCGCTGGAAAAGGTCCGTATCCTTAACGCAGGTTCCAGAAAGCTTGATATTAATGATAAGTGCGGAAAATAGGGTAGCGCACCATTTTGGCTCCTGCATAATCAGATTCAACCAGACTCTGATATTGGCAAGGTGAGCAGGGTTCGTAATGGGTTGCCAATCTTCGTCAACACCCGTGACATTTGCGTATTGAAAGCCAAAACGAACGGCCTGCCACAGAAAAGTTTCCACCATACGTCCATTCTTACGCTTAAAAACCTCACCACCAAGTACCTGGATACACTGAAGAGAGGTATGAGGGTATTTCCTTACATTTGCCCTCAACAATTGAAAGGCGGTGAGAAGAAACTCTTCGATTTCTTCAAATTTCTGGAGACGAATAAGCTGAACAAGTGACCGATTGATTTCACGCAGAGTCTCTTCATGGATCAGATAGAGCCCCTTGGTATCCATGATCCGAAAGAGAAAAAGTAACTTCTGGTTTTCTGCAAAGCGGTTCAGTGGCAAGCCCTGCTCTTTTACCTTTCCAAGCTCAGCTTCATCTGCTTGGGCAAGGCTTGCCGGAATTTCTTTATAGAGACGAACGATATCAACATGGGCCGGTAAATCAAGAATATCTTGTAATGCAGTTACCGGTGCGGCGTGGGTATCGATACTGGTTACCATTTTATTATTTTTCCCCATGGCCTTATGGGAAATAGCGGAAAACAGTTTTCCTGAGTGAAAGTCTTCGCAGAGATCACCACAGTGGCCAAGAAACCACGGCAACGGATCATCCTCTTTAAGCCAGTAATCATAATTTTTTTTCAGGATCGCCTGCATAAGTTCCGCTATGGGATGATAATCAAATTTATCAGCCCCTTTCCCTACAAAGGCAAGCAGAGTGCTGGCAAGCTTCTTCATGGGATGCTGTCCCTGCACAATATGCATCATAATGGGACTCTCCCCATCATCCAGCACAAGAAGTTGTCCAAAATACGTGTTAAGTGCAGACTCGTAACGGTACAGATCATCCACTGCAAAGAGGCTCACCATCTTTGCCACCCAAGCGACCTGCGATTCAATAATCTGTGAGAGGAGTTTACTGTTTTTTTCAGAGTCCTCCATGGCGGAGACAAACAAGCTGCCAAACAGGGTAAAGGCCTCCGGTCCCCGCTCGTGACGCATATAGTAGTTACTGTTTTTTAGTACAAAACTTCGTAACTGCGGAATGAGGATATTCCAATTTCGATAGGGATGACAGATCTCGTACAACAGACTTTCAAGGGTAGTATGTAGCCCCTTATAACGGGAAACAACATCGAGCAGAAGTTGTAATTCCGGGTCAAGCACCACCTTTTCAGCTGTCTCAAGAAGATTTGCAGTAAGTGCGTCCGATTCAATATTTTTTTTGATTTCTTTCATTATTTCACTAGTCTCTCAAAGAAGTATTATCAACTGCCTTCAAGTATCAAACATTTTACTCACAAGTTCAAGCATCTTCTGATGGAGAAAACCAAAACGCCCCAAAGGATTTCTCCTTCAGGGCGAGATATAACATCTAGGTGTACAGAGCTTACAATCAACTCTCAGCCTACAGAGCCTTGTTCGCCTCCATATACACAATCAGATCCAGCATTCTGTTGGAGTACCCCCATTCGTTATCATACCAGCTCAGTATTTTAACTGTGGTACCGATCACTTTAGTGGACTGCCCATCAACTATCGAGGAGTGAGCATTCCCCTGAAAATCAACGGAAACCAGAGGTAGATCCGTGTAACCAAGATAACGGGTTGCAGCATCCTTTAATGCCTGATTAACTTCGGGTACCGTGGTTGCCCGCTCCACTTCCATAACGGCATCAACGAGTGAAACATTAGGGGTCGGAACCCGCACAGCAAGACCGTCAAACTTCCCTTTCAACTCGGGGATAACAAGAGCAACTGCAGCCGCAGCACCGGTACTGGTAGGGATCATGGACATTGCAGCAGCCCGCGCCCGACGCAGATCGGAATGAGGAAAATCAAGCAACCGCTGATCACCGGTATAGGCATGAACCGTGGTCATCAAGCCATGTTTAATACCGAAATTATCAAGAATGACCTTAGCGAAAGGAGCCAGACAATTAGTAGTACAGGATGCATTGGATACGATATGATGAATGGTTGCATCATACTCATCCTCGTTCACTCCCATAACAAAGGTCTTTATGTCTCCCTTGGCTGGAGCTGAAATCACCACCTTTGTAGCACCTGCATTAATATGTTTCTGCGTACTGTCAGCATCGCGGAAAAGCCCTGTACACTCAGCGACATATTCAACCCCGGCCTCTCCCCATGGAATATCGGCTGGATCACGATGATCGGTCACCGGAATATGGTGGCCGTTTACGGTAATACCGGTACTATCACTCTCAACATCCGGCCCGTATATTCCCATTACAGAATCATATTTAAGCAGATGAGCAAGCGTTGCATTGTCGGTCAGATCATTAATCGCTGCAATCTCAATATCTGCAAAGACCGGATCTTTTAGAATTGCACGAAATATACTTCTGCCAATACGGCCAAAACCGTTAATTCCTACCTTAATTGTCATATACTGCCTCCGTATAAATTATATAAGTATTTGGTTCATTTTTCTGTCAGCCTCAATTCATTTAATCAGAACTGATGCTTTATGAACAGCTGAATTGGTATTTTTATTCCTTTTGGCCTTCTTATAGAGCTCCAGATATTTTTTGCTAACGGTGCCCCAGGTAAACTGTTTCTGGATCAATTCCACGGCCTGTCGCTGCATCCTGCGAATTGCAGCAGGATCACTTGAATACAGCTCGAGTGCTCGTGTAATAGCAGTACTTAAAGTGAGGACACTCTGCTCGCTATAGGCAAATCCGGTTTCACCATCGACCACCTTCACCAAACCACCAACGGAATGAACAATCGGCAGATTTCCAAAGAGCTGGGCCATAAAATCAGTAAGGCCACAGGGTTCATACTGTGATGGAATCACAAAAAAGTCACCGGCTGCATACACCTTATTGGCAAGAATGGTATCAAAACCACGTAGAATACAGACCCGCCCAAGATTTCCTTTTTTTTCAGCCAGTTCAATAAGACCTTCCTCATCGTGACGACTACCGGTACCAAGAAGCAGAAACTGAAAATCTGCCTTTTCTGCAAGAAGTTTTTCAATAGCTCCCGTAAGCACTCCCACTCCTTTCTGAGCGCTGAGACGCCCTATAAAGGTAACAAGCGGTACTGCAGGCTTCACTGTGAGATAACCGGACTGCTGCACTCCTGGAATTATTTTCTTCTCGGAAAGGAATTCCAGCAGTGCTGTTTTACAGGTCACCTTCCCATCAAGTGGAGCTGTGCCAAGAGGTTCAAAGCCATCAGCTATATGACTTCGTTTATAATCCTGTGCAGAAAAGGCATATGGATCGATTCCATTGGTCACCCCTTCGAGGACGATATGTCTCTCAAGCAGGGTATGGCCAAGCCATCCGGTGAGATGATCATCTATGGTTTCCCGCAACTCAAGAGCATAATTTTCACTCACCGTATTCATCACAGCATAGGGAGCCCCCGCAAGAAAGGGATCAAAGCAGTCATCAAGCCTGTGACGGCGAATATGCGAAAGAGAAAGCCCGGTACTTGCATGGGCAAAATCGAGATCAGCAACTTCCTGATGGTAGCCCTGCCCTGCATTATGGACGGTCACTACGCATCCGGTACCTCTGAAATATTGACGCAGACCGGACTGTTCTGAAATCATGGCAGGAAGAACCGCCGTATGACCGTCGTGACAATGAATGATATCGGGGCGTGCGCCAAGCAATATCATCAGGTCAATGGCTGCTTTCTGCAGGAGGATATTCATGGCGAAATAATCGATATGGCCCTCTCCTGCTTTCTGCCAGGAAAAGCTTTCCTCTTCTTCAGCCGTATAGGTATACACATTCTGCTTTTCACGAAATCGTTCTGCATCGATCAGGTAGATATTCACCCTATCAATTTTTGCAGTCCACACCTTCACCTCTTCCCGACGCTCCTCTTCCGGATAATTCAGATCAACCTCATAGGACAACTCGTTCTCAGGAGAAAGAGGATCGTTTAAAAGCTTAAAACCCGACGCTTCAGGTTTCATAAAACCGTAACAGGGAAGAACCACATGGACAGAGCGTCCGGACCAGCGGGCAAGGTTAACGGAGAGCTGAGATACCACGTCTTTTACCCCGCCTGCACCTGCAAGATTTCCGTATTCACGACTCAACATCCAGATTTCACGGATCACTGCTTGTTGTCTTGCCATTTTTCTACTCCGTTGGAAAAGCAATGCTCATATGACGCAGCAGATGATCAACCAAAGTTAGACGCACCATGGCTTCACACACAGGAATAATACGGGGGATAGCAGAAATATCATGTCGTCCGCCCACCTGAATTGTCACCGCTTCATTAGCCATATTCACACTCTGCTGTTCCTTAGAGATGGATGGTATGGGTTTCACCGCAACACGAATAACGATTTCATCGCCGCTTGATATTCCAGCCAGAATTCCTCCGGCATTATTCCCCTCAAATCCTTCGGGTGTTATAGCATCGTTATTTTCAGACCCGAGCATATCGGCCACTTTAAATCCGGCACCAATTTCCACACCCTTTACCGCACCAATGGACATCAATCCATGGGCAAGTTCTGCCTCTAGTTTATCAAAGACAGGTTCCCCAAGACCTGCAGGACAATCGGCAACAATCTCTACAATTCCCCCCAAAGTATCCCCCTGCTTTCGAACCTCATCAACCCGGGCCTCCATCTTCTCAGCTGCAGCCGCATCGGGACAGAAGAATCGGTTTTCGTTTATGACCTCAAAATTTTTCTCGGTTATTTTAACACCACCAAGTGCAACGGTATAGGCCAGGACATCAATACCTGTCTGTTCTAACACCTGTTTGGCAACAGCTCCGGCAGCCACTCGCGCAGCGGTTTCTCGCGCCGAAGCGCGTCCCCCGCCACGATGATCGCGAATACCATACTTTGCAAGATAGCTGATATCACCATGCCCAGGCCGGAAAATATCACGCAAATCATCATAGGATTTTGAATGGGCATCCTTATTGTAAATAGCAAGTGATATGGGAGTACCGGTGGTACGAGGAAGTTCTTCTCCCTCGGGAATAAAGATACCGGACAAAATCTCAAGCCGATCAGGCTCTTTGCGCGGACTTGATGCCCCACCCTGTCCTGGACGCCGTCTGTCCATCTCAGCCTGCAAGAGATCAGGATCAAGCACAATTCCAGGAGGACATCCATCAATTACAGCACCGACACCCGTTCCGTGTGACTCGCCCCAGGTGGTTACCCGAAAGGCCTTACCAAAAGTATTCCCTGCCATCGCTCTTATTCCTTCTCTATTCCTTGCAAAGCCGTTCAATTTCTAAAACAGCTTCCTCTATTGTTATTTTACCACTATCAATAATATAATCTGCGGTTTCTCGGTATAAGGGATTTCGCTCCGCCAGTACAGCTTCTATTTCCTGGCAAATACCCTTTCCCGTCAAACTTGGCCGCTGCCCAGGAGAATTATGATCTCCAGCTAATCGCTCACAAAGAATCGTAGCATTCGCTTGCAGCCAAACAACCTTTCCAGTTTTTTTCAAATCCTGCCAGACATCACGGTGTAAAATTGCCCCGCCCCCAGTGGCTACTACACAAGGTTTCTGCCCCACAAGATACTGCAGTGCCCGTTTTTCATACTCTCTGAATATTTGCCACCCTTCACGATCTACAATTTCTGCAACCGAGCATCCACACTCATCGGTAATCAGGGCATCGGTATCAAGAAATTCACATCCAAACTTCCCGGCAAGCTTAACACCAATGCTTGACTTTCCGACTGCCCGGCCACCGATAAGATAAACACTCTCTTCCATTATAATTACGTCCCGTTGATTAAATAT
>CAZDJE010000021.1:0-45156 GCA_964505715.1 uncultured Desulfocapsa sp.
AAGGTAGCAGATTAACCACTTATAGGCTTGTTCAAATTATTGGGGCCACTTCTAACTGAAGGAAACTAAAAGTAACTAGGTAAGGAAAGGCTACTGATGTATTCTTATAGTGGCGGTTATCTCGTATTTTCGAGCAATATTTTTACTGTAAATGTCCTACTTTTGTAGGATTATAGGCACATGGAAACCAATTTCACCATTCTGGCCATTGATGACGACCCTGCGTTGCTGCGTTCTCTAAAACGAATCTTATCTCCTGAGCCATACCGACTTATAATAAGCACTGATCCCGAGCAAGCCCTCTCCTTGCTTGAACAGGAGAGCATCAGCCTAGTTTTACTCGACCTGAAGATGCCGGGCCTGGGCGGCATGGCTCTTTTACATGACATCACCTCACTTTACCTGGATATGACTGTAATCATGCTGACCGGACATGGAGGGGTCAAGGAGGCAGTTGAGGCTATTAAGCTTGGCGCTGCTGATTTTCTTGAGAAACCTTGCCCACCGGACACCCTCTGCCAACGCCTGGCAACCTACCATAGCATCTGGCAGCAGCGACAGCAGGACAGAAAAAAAGGGGTGCACACCTTTAGCTATTCCGAACTTGTTGGAGAGTCTCCTGTTATGCAAACATTAAAGTCCCTGATTGTCCGGGTTGCTGCTTCCGACGCCACAGTCTTGATCCAGGGCGAGTCCGGAACCGGAAAAGAGCTGGTGGCTCGAGCCGTCCACCAGCACAGTATCCGGAAACAGGGACCTTTTGTCCCTGTAGATTGTGCCGCAATCAGTGAAAGCGTGCTGGAAAGCGTGCTCTTCGGTCATGTGAAAGGTGCTTTTACCGGGGCTGATCAGGCAGCGACCGGGTTAATCAGAAGTGCCGAGAATGGAACGCTTTTTCTTGACGAAATCGGCGAATTACCTCTCGGCATGCAAGCCAAACTCCTTCGCACCCTGCAGGAACATGAAGTACGACCAGTGGGCAGCACGAAAACGTATTCTGTTAATTTTCGCATTGTTGCCGCAAGCAACCGAAACCTTGTCCAAGAAATGGCCCAGGGACATTTCCGTAGTGACCTCTATTACCGGCTGTCTGCCATCTCACTGGAGTTACCGCAGCTTCAGGAACGTATTCATGACATTTCCCTTTTGGTCCACCATTTTGCGGCTCGCCTCAGCTCGGAGCACCCTGTCGACATCACCCGGGAAGCTATGCAGTTGCTTGAACGCTATAGCTGGCCTGGAAATGTGCGGGAACTGGAAAATGTTATTCGGCGGGCCATCACCCTGAAAGAGGGTGACAGGATTTCCATTGCTGACCTTCCGGCAACTATTGCCATAGACAATAGTGACGCCGCAGTTATCAGACCGACAGATGACTCTCTGGCTGCGTATGAACTACTAGCCCTGAGAAATGCCCTGGAGAAAAGCAACAATAACCGACGGCAGGCGGCCGGGCTTTTGGGAATTGGTGAAGCGACCCTCTACCGCAAATTGAAACAATTCAAGCTCTCATAATAAGAGGCCGTGGCCCTGCCATTCCTCTCATTGCGAGAGGGACGACCGACTACCACCATTGTGCTCCAGAAACATTCCGGGCTGCGATAGGCAGGATATTCGTATTCAAGCCACCAACAGAAACAGAGAAGCCACTCTCTGAGACTGTCACTTTTCGTTACGCCTCAATATGGCACGATCTTTGAATAGCCAGGGATACGGAAACCTTCCCTTAACCAGCAGGACCCAGTTATAACGGCCAGCTGGAGTATATAAAAAAGGGATACAACATTTATCCAAGCAGTAAACAAAATGGAGAACAGATCATGAAAACCAAAATTGCCACCTTGTTGGTCTTTTTTTTGACAGGAATATGTGCCATGGCTTCTGCTGAAGCACGCGACCTGGATGCGATTCAGAAGGAAGGGGTTCTACGTCATCTCGGCGTTCCCTATGCAAATTTTATCACCGGAGACGGACGGGGACTGGATGTTGAGGTCATGCAGCTCTTTGCCCGTGAGATCGGTGTGGAGTACCAATACGTGAAGACCAGCTGGAAAAGTGTTATCAATGATCTGACGGGTAAACAGGTCAGCTCTGATGGAGACAACGCGAAAATTTCAGGAGACGCACCGGTTCGCGGCGATGTCATTGCCAACGGCCTCACTATCTTGCCCTGGCGACAGAAGGTGCTCAATTTTTCAGCCCCGACCTTTCCCACTCAGGTCTGGTTGATCACCGGACCCAGGTCGCCCATGACCCCTATCACCCCAAGCGGTGACATTGACAGGGATATTGCGGCAGTGAAAAGCATGTTGCCTGGCAAAACAGTACTGGGCAAAAATAACACTTGTCTGGATCCCAAGCTCTACTTTTTAGAAGATGCCAACGCAATAACCAGCCATTTCGAGGGGGGACTGAACGAACTGGCTCCAGCTATAATGCAAGGAGACGCAGATACAACCTTGCTTGATGTGGCAGATACCCTGGTCGCATTGGCCAAGTGGCCCGGACAGATCAAGGTGCTGGGCCCTATTTCCCCACAGCAAGAGATGGGTGTAGGATTTCGCAAGGATTCAGCAGCCCTGCAACAGGCCTTTACTACATTTTTTGACAAGATCAGACAAAATGGCAGCTACAATGCATTGGTAGAAAAATATTACCCCGATGTCTTTGATTACTATCCGGACTTTTTTAGCACAAAATAATCTGAAGAGGGCCGCATGATGCTGAAACAGAATCCCCAGAGCAAACAGTTCCTGCACAGAGCACCACAACAGATGCTGGCTCTGTTCAGCATCGCAGCTCTCATCTGCGGCCTGCTCGTTACAAACTATTTGGCACAACGTTCCCTGCAACAGGCCAATATCCAGCGCTTGCAGCAGAACCTCGAAGAACGTAGTAAAAGTATAAGTTATTTTTTCAGTGAGCGAGAGAATGAAATTCGTGATCTGGCTCTATCCAAAGCGGTTACCGGATTTTTTTCTAACCGCAATCTGGGAATGACAATGGCCTACGGCTTGCGTGCCAGCCTCAACAATGTCAGCAGACTGTTCCATCGCCGCATGCTGAACTCTCGCCTGGGTGAAAATCCAATCTACACCCATCTGTTTTTAATGGATAAGAGCGGGGATGTGGTTGCAAGATGGCCGTCAATTGATATGGCTGAATTTCAGCCTGTTCCTGAAGATCCAGACAATAATGATATCACTGTCACAAGCCATAGATCCGGTACTATCTCTTTCACCGCTCCTGTGCTGTTGCACGGCACACTACAGGGCTACCTCCGTGGCTGGGTGAATTATGATACGTTGATCAACTACTTCATGGATTCTACTTCTGGGCTGCTCTTCATCGCCGACCATGACCGGCTGGTGTTTCAAACTAAAGCAAACGTCACATTGCTTACCACTGTCTTAAAAAAACTCTGCAAAACAGAATCCACCTGGCCCCTCCAACTACCTTATATTGATCTCATTGAGACATCAACGGTGAAACATGAGTTTGCAAAGGAAAGTTTGCTGACCCTGTTTTTTGCAAATATTCCCGGATACCAGATAGATTTATATTTTGCTGAACAAAGCAGCTCTGTCACCGAGCAGCAGGGCATGATACGTATCATGATCGTGCTTGCTTTCTTGTCCATCGCCGTTTTTCTTATTGCTGTCACGATTTTGCGCGCCAGCACAAAAAGTCTTGTCCTCAAAACATCACTTTGGGAAGCCCAAAAAAGAGAAAAAGCTGTTGCTGAAAAAGTAGAAGAACTCAAACTTATCATTGACGGTGCCCGGCTGGGTACCTGGAACTGGGATATCAGCAGTGGGGAGGTGATCTTTAATAAACGCTGGCTGGCAATGCTTGGCTATAATATGGACGAAATAAATCCCAATGTTGACAGCTGGAAAGAGCTGGTTCATCCCGATGACTGGGAAATGGTTATGGAAAATCTCCAGGCACATCTTAATGGAGAAACGTCTGTCTATTCTGTCGAGCACCGGCTGCGCCACAAATCAGGGAAATGGATATGGGTCCTTGATGCAGGAAAGGTTCTGAGGCGTACTCAGACAGGTGAACCTCTCCGGGCATTTGGGATTCATCTCGATTTGAGCGAGCAGAAAGAAGCACAGTTACTCCTTGGCAAAGCCAAAGAAGAATCAGACACAATCATACGTAACTTCCTGGATACTCTGATTGTAGTAGACAGGAACCTGACTGTTACCAGGGTCAATCAGGCTACTTGTATCCTGCTCGACTACAGAGAGGATGAGCTGCTTGGTAAGCCCATCGCCATGCTCTTCCATGACCCTGAAGGGCTGGTCCAGGAAACCTTTTCCTTTTATGCTGCAACCGATACAGATCCATTGCGCCGCTGGGAAGCGTTGCGTAATGTCGAGCTCTGCTACAAGGCAAAAGATGGCAGCCAGCTGCCCATGTCCTTTAATCTCAGCACCCTACAGGACGAGCGTGGCAGGATTAACGGAATTGTTGCCGGAGCGAAAGATATCTCCAGTCTCAGGGCAGCCATGGATAAGATTGAACATCAAAAAGAATATATTGAAAATCTCTTTGATGTAGTTCCAGAGGGACTACTGGCCATTGCACAATCAATGGCAATTGTTGAAAGTAACAGAGTATATGGTGATATTATCCAGCTCTGGGCATCCCGCTTTAAGATGGTTGAAGATGAGCTGACCAGAGAACTTCTTGCCGGAATGAAAAAAAATTTACCGGAACACAAGCATTTTACCCTCGCTCTTTCACACAACAGTATGACTGCCTTCTTCAACTATCATGCTACCCAAGTTCCGTCGTTTCCAGATATTGAATATGTTGTCTCCATGCGCGATATCACTGAGGAACGTAAGGCAGAGGCTGCAAGGAAACTACTGGCCACCGTCATCGAACAGACCACCGATACGGTTATTATTACAGAACCAGACGGCGTCATCCGTTATGTTAACCCGGCAGCGATGCAAACCAGCGGTTACAGTAAAAAGGAACTCCTTGGGGAAAAAACATCTTTGTTCAAGAGCGAGCAAACCGATCCAGCAATTTTTCAGGACTTGTGGCAGACCGTCACCAAAGGCAACGTCTGGTCTGGCCGGCTCACAAGTCTGAAAAAGAACACCACTTCCATAGAAGAAGACGTTACCATTTCACCGGTGCGTAACGAGGAGGGTGATATTACCAATTATGTTGCCATTAAACGGGATGTGACCAAAATGGATCTCCTGCAGAGACAATTGCTGCAGGCCCAGAGAATGGAAGCCATAGGCCAGCTGGCAGCCGGTATTGCCCATGAAATAAATACCCCCATGCAGTACGTGGAAAACAATATCACCTTCTTTGAACGTGCTTTTCAGGATATCGCCGTGTTACTTGAAGACTACAGAGAGCTGCAGGAGTTACCGGAAGTGAAACTCAACACAGAGGCCAGGAAACATTTAGAAGCCGTTGATCTGGACTTTCTCATGGAAGAGATTCCGGAAAGTATCTGTGAGGCCCACGACGGAATTAATCGGGTGGTGAAAATCGTTTCTGCCATGAAAGATTTCAGTCACCCCGGTACCGATGACAAAACAGCAACCGATATAAATCGAGCCCTGGAAAGCACGATAACGGTATCTCGTAATGAGTGGAAATACGTGGCTGAGATAGATACCGATTTCGATCCGAACCTGCCCATGGTGCCCTGCCTGCCAGACCAGCTAAACCAGGCCATGCTGAACCTGATCATTAACGCTGCCCATGCCGTTGAAGAAACGGGTGCATCGGTCTCGGACAATCCCGGTCAGATCAGCATCAGTAGCCGCCATGACGCAAAATGGGCAGAAATCCGCATCAGCGACAGTGGCGGTGGCATTCCTGAAGAGATTCATGAACGCATATTTGATCCTTTCTTTACCACCAAAGAGGTGGGAAAAGGAACTGGCCAGGGACTATCCATTGTTCATGATGTGGTGGTTCAAAAACATGGCGGAAGCATTGATTTTACAAGTGCCCCCGACCAGGGAACAACCTTTATCCTCCGGCTGCCGCTCGAACCAACCGAAAACACTGAGGAAAAAGCATGACCAGAAAGACCGTTCTTTTTGTTGATGACGAACAGAAGATACTCAAAGGGCTGCGCCGCATGCTCTATCCACTGCGCAAGGAGTGGGACATGTTTTTTGTCACAAGTGGCGCCGAGGCCCTTGAGACCATGCAAGACAACAAGATCAGCATAGTGATCTCTGATATGCGCATGCCGGGCATGAATGGTGTCCAGCTACTTCAAACTGTACAGGAACGTAGCCCCGAGGTCGTCAGGGTCATGCTCACCGGTCACCCTGACACGGAAACCTACCGTGAAGTTATGACCATAAGCCATTACTTCCTCTGGAAACCAACCTCATTTCAAGAATTTGAGGCACTGCTTAGCAGAATACAAAATCTTGAGGGAATTTTGGAAGATACAGCACTTAAACAGCTTGTTGGCGGAGTCACTTCCCTGCCATCCCTGCCCATACTCTTTACCCGGTTGACCACACTCCTTGAACAGACAGAAACAGACTGTGCACAGATTGCAGCGCTAATCAAGGAGGATATGGCCATGGCCGCACAAATTCTGAAGCTTGTCAACTCCGCTTACTTTGGTTTGACAAGAAGGATTGAGACACTGGAGGACGCGGTCACCTACCTTGGAATCCAGACGATAAGCAGCCTTGTCCTGATGCAGCAACTGTTTTCCCGGTGTACCGATAACGAATTCCGAGAGTTTCAACTTGATCAGTTATGGGAGCACAGTTTCTGCGTCGCAACCCTAGCCAAGAAGATCGTATCAGATACAGAACATACACCACTAATCCAGGAACACGCCTATCTCGCCGGCCTGCTCCATGATATTGGAAAACTGTTTCTTGCCACCCAGCTTCCTGAGGGTTACCGAAAGATTATGGAAAATAGTGACCAGAACGATAGCCCCCGTGCAGAGGTTGAGCTGGATATACTTGGTGTTGATCATTCGGCCATCGGCGGATATCTGACATCTCTTTGGGGGCTCCCCCGAAAAATTACCGAGGCGGTGACTTTCCACCATACAGACTCCCTGGAAAACCCATCCAGCACATCACCTGTTTTAGACGCAATTTGGCATGCCAACCGCTTGTGTCGTGGCGATTACAGCAAATCTGATAAGCATAAAGAGCTTGTGATGAAGTGGCAGCATAAACTGGAAGAGTAAGTAGCTGTTGGCAAAATTTCAGCCACCGGCCAGGCGGTATTTTACTCTTTCCCCAAAACAATACAATTTATGGAGAAAACCATGGCCTATCCAATTCTATTTGTTGATGATGATGCGACCTTGTTAAAAAGTTTCAAGAGAACCTTACCCAAACAGTTCAGGGTGATAACTGCTAACAGTCCAGAAGAGGGCCTGCGCATACTCCAGGAGCAAGGCCCATTTCCGGTGATCATTTCCGACATGAAAATGCCAGGGATGACTGGTATTGAAATGCTCATTCAGTCGAAGAAAATCAGCCCGGATACCGTTCGTATCCTGCTCACCGGTTTTGCGGACCAGCAAACTGCCGTTGACGGGGTCAACAAGGGTGACCTTTTTCGCTTTCTCACCAAACCCTGTGATATCGAGACCCTCAACCTGATTCTGCGCGCTGCAGTACGGCAACATCAACTCATTATTGCAGAAAAGGAAATTCTTGAACGAACCCTTTTAGGTACTGTCAGGGTACTGACCCAGATCCTTACTCTGGTCAACCCAACGGCCCAGGGATGTGCCAGCCGCCTTAAGCGCTACGTCCATCATATTTCCAAAAATTTATCCTTGGAAGAAGATAAATGGCTGTATGAAATGGCGGCCATGCTTTCACAACTCGGCTGTCTGACCATTCCGCCTGAAGTTCTTACCAAGCACGTAAACGGAGCCAAACTTTCAGACTCGGAAAGGGAGATGGTGGAGCAGCACCCTTCTGTTGCCACCAAATTCCTGATGCACATCCCGCGCATTGAGGAGGTTGTCGAGATGATTGCCAACCAGAACAGGCCATACTCACAATTTCCAAAATATTCTGATCCAGAAAACTATGCAAAAGCGCAGCTCGGTGCCCAGATCTTGCATGTGGCTACTGATTTTGATCGCTTGCTCAGAATTGGCATATCTCCCCACAAAACGCTCAAAACTCTGCAACAGGAAACAGAAGAGTACAACCCGGTCTTAGTTGAGTCTCTGCACAGTTTTAATTTTGGCCTGCAGAATATGGTGAGCATGAACATCCATTGTCTCGAGTTAAACACCAGAATGAGTCTAGATGAAGATATTTACACCTCCGCAGGCATGCTGTTAGCATCCAAGGGACAGAAGGTAACAGAAGCACTTCTGAGAGGTATGCTCAATTATTCCCAGACCGTTGGTATCAATGAGCCATTTATGGTGCTTGTACCTCTTCTGGAGATATGAAATAAATGCTTAAAAAATACAACATGCAGCACTCCGGCATAAATCAAACTATCCTTTTTGTTGACGATGATATCAACATTCATAAGGGACTGAACCGGTTGTTCAAACAACAACAGGTAGCCTGGGGGTATCGTTTCGCAGCCGGAGTTGCAGAGGCCCTTGGTATCATGGAAGAGGTTTCCATAGATGCGGTAATCTCTGACATCAAAATGCCCAATCAAGATGGTTTTGATCTGTTAAGTCACCTGCGGAATAGTGTCACGTGGCAGGACCTGCCCATTGTGATACTCACTGGAGTCGATGACCCCATGCTCAAAAGCAAGGCCCTTGATCTGGGAGCCACTGATCTGCTGAATAAACCCATCAACCCGGATGAGTTGATGGCCCGCATCCGTTCAGTGCTCTATCTGAAAAATTGTCAAGACAAGATCAAATACCAAAACAATCATCTTGAAGATCTGGTCCGGCGGCGCACTGAAGAATTAGAAGCAAGCAAAATTGACATGATCTGGCGACTGGGTAAGGCAGCCGAGTTTAGAAGTGAAGATACTGGTAATCATGTTATACGGGTCAGCTATTATTCGAGAATACTGGCAGAACAATTGGGTATGTCCCAGGAAGATCAGGAAATGATTTTGCTCACCAGCCCTTTGCATGATCTGGGCAAGATCGGCATTCCGGACCAGATACTGATGAAAAAAGGGAAGCTAGATAATGATGAATGGAGAACCATGAAAATGCATTGCACCATTGGTCAGGAACTGCTCCTTACCCTTAATCCTCTGCGAACTCCCACCTTCAATAATAAAAGAAACATGATACAGGAAGTTTTAGGCCGGGATGACAATCCCTTTTTACAGATGGCTTCAGAGATTGCCGGATTTCACCATGAACAGTGGCAAGGAAAAGGCTATCCCTTTGCAGTACAAGGCGAAGAAATACCACTGACAGCAAGGATCGTTGCCATTGGTGACGTGTATGACGCCCTTAGAAATAAACGGAGTTATAAGCCTGCACTGCCACATGAAGAGGTCCTGACTCTTATGCGCAAAAAAAACGGAAGTCACTTTGATCCTGCTGTTTTTAATGCCTTTGAGCAATGCCTGTCCGAATTTATTGATATTCATCACCAATATGGCGATTCCTCAATAAAAACCGATCCATCCCTTTAATTCTTTACCGTATTTCTTCTTGCCCATTTGATATCTCTTTTTGATTGGTAACACACCTTAACATACTGTCTCGTTTGTGGGACCGGCGGCCGTGCAGATAAAGATTTGGACGTTTGTCATGTGGTAAAGTTGCCCAATAGCCATATACTGCATTGAACAAGGCACTTCCAGCATCTCGTGCTAACTCAGGCTCCACCATCAGTGTCAACCAACTTGGAAGGTAGGAATATTGTAGCGTCACAGTCGCGATGTCACCGGCATGAATAAATTCAACCGAGTCTACTGCGGAAGGGTCAAGCCAGCCAGTCCCAGTCGATGTTGCTATAAGCAGAATCGAGCGGTCAAAGGCACCAACACGTTTCAGTTCAGCCAGGGCAATCTGCGCGCGTTCTTCTAAAGTATCACCTGTATCGAATCCAGCATAGACCCTGATTGGCTGCATTGCCTTACGTCCAAGCACAGCGGCAATATCTTCTTTTGATGGGCCATCCGCGACAAAACGTTTACCGTTCCTTCCTATATCTAGCCAAGAGATGAGTGATTCAGCACTACCTGATGCCCTATTGTCTTCTGGTTTTTTATACTCAACATCCAAGATTCTATTCATCGCAGCAAAGGAATCATCCATTATATCGAGGGATTTCTTAAGAATGATCCCGTTAACAAATGATATCAAAAGGAACACAAGTAACGTACTCCCTATGACAATCGCGATCCGGCGTGGAAAGTATTGGTTAATTATATTCACCCCCCTGTTTGAAATCGACAGGAGTAATCGTATGAGCAAAATGATGAATAGTGCCGTAGCGATAGAAATAGAGACCACGCCGACTTGATAGGAGGTCTCGAGCGGTGCCATCTCCATTCGAAGACGGATGGAGTCTTGCCAGGTAGACATCCGATTGAGAGTAAAGATTGAGGCTATGGTCAGGATGGACAATAGAATCCACGTTGTTACTCGTGCCAAACGTCCAGTAGCTTCCTTTAACTCCATGAACGCCCACACCCTGTGCCCAAACCAGCCAATGCTATAACCAGTGACGAAAACAACGCCAGACATAACACCCTGAACGACATATTCGCGTGGCAATAGAGAGGGGGTCAAAGAGACGCAGAAAAAAACTAACCCCATAATCAAACCAGTAGTAGAAAAAGAATATGCGATTTGGCGGAGGTTGACCATTTCAGTTTGTCCTGAGATTTCTTTTAGGGTCTCGTGCAGCTAACACAATATCGAACTAATTCTTCTAAACTTCTTTTTACATAATTTGAGAGAGAGAGGCTTCAGTAAATATTGTTTTTTAGTCAGTTGGGGAGTAATTACAACATAAAAAGAACAAAAACGGACAATTACCAAATCTACCATGCAATCAAAATCTTGAAGTTACAGAACCAAACCTAAAAGAATTTCTGATTACATACAAAGCTCAGCCATTTTTGTCTATCATCCCCTCGGAGGCTGGAATCTAGAGGGGTGGCACGAAACTGGCTCCCCGCCTACTGAGCAAATTCTTCTTCGAGAGGGAGAGGCTGTGATTTATTAAGGGTTCCATCGATCTGCAAATCCTGCTGAGTTGTAGCCGGTAGCGACACAGTATCACTGGCTTCATCGAGTTCAACCTGCCATGGTAGCCGAACTGGAGCAGTCTCTCCATAAGCTGGTTTGGTGGACGAAGCTTCCACGGTAGCTTGCTCGTCAATCGCTATCTGTGCTAATCGAGCCATTGTTTGTTTCTCTGCTTTTCCTGTTACGGGAAGACCATTTGTGGACTGAAACTGCCGAATGGCTTGTCGTGTTTTCTTCCCCATGAGTCCATCAGCAGTGCCAGCATCATACCCCAGGGAGTTAAGGCGTAACTGGAGCATTTTGAGTTCAACGGAATACCTGGCAGTTGTGTTGCTTTGAGATGACCTGCCATTAATTTTGACCCCTGACACGGCCCCACGGTAGGCCCCTCCCCCATAAGCCTTTGATTTAAGCCAGCATGAATGATCACTCATGTAATAATCAAAGGCTCGGCACTTATCAGACTTCATGCACGCTTGTTCACAGGATTTTGCCGATTTCGTTTGGAATTGAGTATAGTCCCCCCCAGCACGTCGTATATTTTGTGATACTTTCATGATACCTCTGGCATGCACAGAAGAGGTTATAGGGAATGCCAATGCTATAATAGAGCAGATAATTAAAAAATTCCTCATTAGAAACCTCGGTAGTTCTTAATAGTTATTTATTGCTGAGAAGAAAGCATCTTTAGACTTCCTTTAGAGAATGTCTTTGCCGCGCTTTAAAAAATCTACAATGCGGCTTTCCACTGTAGCTTCGTCTTTCCCGCAGGCACTGCAAAGTATCAGCAGTGTTAAACAGAGTAAACTGTAAAAAACCCAGTTGAGCAGTGATCTGTCATATCTCGGGATCTGGACTTCCACACATCCTTGATAGCCACAATTGACTGATATCATCCAGTAATGATTACATAGAATATGGAATAGTATGATTTACAAACGACCTAATCTAGTAATAATCGTATTCATTTAGTGGCAGCAACGACCGTGAATTCAAGTCCGTATATTTCGTATATGTTAGTTACAAGCCTGTCGCAATGCACCTTCTAATTCCGCTCCCCACCAGAATGTCATGGGAGGATTGTTCTCATCCACGTTCAAGCCGAAAACCATAAAGTCATTCGTTCTTGTAATAACAAGAAAATAATCTGATCCTTTCTGGATAATTGATGGTATTTTGGTATTCTGCAATTGTGTACACGACGGTTGAAACTCCTCCGTACGAATATGAAATTGCTTTTCACGTTCATTTCTCAAAACCGCCTGCTGCCGTTCGGGGATAACTGCTGAATAATAGCCAACAACAATCCCCACCAGCAAAACAAGGGGATAAAGAACAATATTCTTTTTCATCTGGATTCCTTTTACTATTATCTGGTATTGTTATCTAATGTATTCGAAAATATGCTCTTTCTCTTTTATTTCTATACTGTAAACAGCATTACCCTCGAATACTTTTCATGGTATCTATTTCGTCTTGGTTCCTGTGCTATATCTGAAAGATAGCCTCTAAATGCGGGGCAATAAAAGGAAAAAATATGCAAATCTTTAAAACACCTGTCTTTTTTCTATGTCTTTTCTTTGCTGGCTGCGATTCCTCAGGTGGCGGTATACTCAGCCTGAGTGATCCTGCCATGAGTGAGAAGGTTGATTCGGTATCCATGGCCCCCATTGATCCAGCTAACATTTTTCTGCCCACTGCACTTACACTGCAGGCTACCATACGGGTAAGCAACGCCCCAACTGATACAACAATAACAGCAAAGTTTTATTTTGGAGAAGAAAACAGAAAAGAAATTGCCCAGGATGCGCTCACCACAAACGGGAGCGGCTATGTGAGTTTTGCCCTCGATCCTCCTGAAAGTGGCTGGCCAATGGGGGCGTATCAGGTGGAGTTTTACCTGAACGGGGAGATGAAAGAAAATCTTACTTTTCACATCAAAAGCAAATTGCAGCCCGCAGAAGCATCCGCCCCCACAACTCCTGCAAAGGGTGAGCGAAACTATACAGTGTTTGACGATAAGCAATTTGGTTTCAGCATGGAGTTGCCAGACACCTGGAATTTTAAGCTTATTGGTGAAAGCAGTGATTATCTGTTCCGGGGGCCGCAGCACAGTGAAGAGGGCGAAATTGTACTTATTATACAGATTATTGATACACGGCAGCCCCCCTACTCCAGCCTTGATATCGAAATGCTCAACCAGTTTAATACAATCCGCCAGAGAGATAAGGCAAAGATTGTAAAAAAAGGCGAGTTGCAGGTGGCCGGAACCAATGCCCCCTATTTTCTGGCGACATATCCCGCAAAAAGCCAGCAGGACAAACTAGTTTCATGGGGCCAGACACAACTTGGCCTGCAAAACGGCCCGATCATTCTTCTTATCAGTTATGCTGCCCCAAGAGCGATTTACCAGGGAAAGGTTGGGGTGTTTCAACATATGATGGATAGTTTTCTTGTACGCACACCGAATCCTTAGCATCCAGAGCAACTTTTTACCGTAATTTTAGACAGATAGTAGATATACCATTCATCATACACGGCCACTTCAAAAATTTGCGAGGATTGTTCTGGCAATGGCATAGATATCTATTTTTTCGTTTGGCGGGAGGTTCCCCGCTGAAACATTGATAGAAACATAGACATTTTTTACAATAAACGTGAGACTTCCCCGCTGGTAAACAGCTTGTATGGTATGTCCATTACGCTTTAAGGTTCGAGGATCCGTTTTCAGGTAACCATAGGCAATATCCGCTCCCGACAGGTCAAGTTTCTTGATCTGTCCCTTCATATTATGTTTCTGACTCCTTGTCTGTAACCTCTTATGCATTCCATTAATGTGGGTATTCCAGGACTCATCAGTGTCTGGAAATTTTGCATCAATTATCACACTCACCCGCATGGTTGTCTGAAAACCGCCATTGCGTTCCCATTTTTTCTTTAACACACGTGTTTGTCTTGCATATGCCGGGTGAGGTCCATTTGAATCCAAGACATATCCGCTCAAACCATTAAACAGAGGCCGAACATCTCTTATAAAATTTTTGTTTGTAAACGCTATCATCTGAGCAGGAACTTCCATATGAGCAGTCAGATTGGCAGCCATTTCACTGTTCAACTGAGATTCCCAGTATTGCATACGCCCCTGGAGTTTCTCCTTCGATTTGGACAAATCAAAATATAAGCCCCATTTATCTTGATCATACGGGCCTTTATATCTGCTTGAGAATCTGACATCATCACCAACACGACAGTCTACCCAACCATTTATGGTTATATAGAACGGAGCGTTAAAGGCAAAGCCTCGGACAATATTATTCAATGGCTTTTTCAGCTTCCCAATAAACGCCTTATGGGCATTACCAATTGTCATAGCCTGTACATTGTAATTTTTGACTTCATCCTCAATAGTTTCCTCTTGTCTCACTTCTCTTTCAGAGTACTCTGGCCACCATCCCCCCACATGAATAATGCTTTTTGTATACCATATGGTGTATTTTTCTTTCTTCTTTTTCCCAGTCATACGATCATAAATCGTTGTGGTACCAGTTTCTACCTGTCTGGCACACACATCCTTATCTACGGCACCTGACAGTAAACCGCCTATTTGAGAAGAGTAACTGTAGGCCTGGTAGCCGCACAAATCAGCATCTGCACGTATTGCACCACCACGTTCTCTGAATTGTATCTGTTCCCTGATCTCAGCAAGTGAAATATTATAGAGTTCTTTATCTTTTAAATCCCACCTAGCTGTTACCTCACCTGCAGAACCGGTGTCTGCAAACTGACCTTCGGGGGAAATGAGCTGTGCAAGAAAATCCTGTGTGCTTACTATGCTGCGATCCAACACCTGACAGTTTTCCGCGATCCCTGGAGAGAGAGACCTTGCATCGCTTACCAAAAGAGCAAGATCCGGTGACATATCCGCAGTTGGTGACGCCATTTTTCGCCAGTCTTGAAATTTGATGGCTACGGTTTTGTGAGCCTCATTCAACTTTCTCAGATCATACTCATCAATTTTATACTGAACCGTTTCCCTAAAGGCGATTTCCATATCCGTTTTGGTGGTAGGATCACCATTTCTGTAAAAATATGAGAGGAGACTTTTCGATTGAGCCAGGATAGCATCCTGCTCACTCTTCAGTCTTTCAGCATGGGTAACAAGTTGACGATGCTCCCTGAGCAGGTCCGCTCCGTTCTTATACAGGGTGTTGGATAATGCCGTATCCGTGCTAATCTGCTGACTCTGTTCCCTCGCCCCATCAACAATTTCTCCCCCACCAAGCAGAGGATCAATTGCTGTTTTTATATCATCACATTCCCCTTTGTAGGCAGTAAGAACAGTCAGCATCTGTTGCAATTCTTCTCTGCTGCTATTCAGAATCTCGGGATCACCACCGTTGGCCTGATAATTATTCAGTGTTGTTTTCGCCAGTTTGACCGTTGTTGCTGTAGCCAGGATTATTTTTCCCGAGTCGGCCTTTAATGCTGCGATACGATTCGCATCCATATAGGGTTTTGCCTTATCTGCGGCTTCCAACAGCGAGTCGGTTGAACGCAGATCTTCCCCCTGGATCACCAAACGGTTAAAAACTTCAATATATTGTCTATTCAGGAGGGCAAAGCGTTTCCCCTTAGCTTCAGACTCTTTCTGCAATCTTTTAAACTCTGCTTCCCTAGTTCTAATCTGAGCAAAAAGTGCTTTTAACTTGGATACTGCAGATCTTCCCTGTCGCTCCTGCTCCACTTCATTTTCAGCAATAATACGATTTGACTCCATCGTATCATGAACCAGTCCTATGGTTGCTTCGCTCAACTCGAAAACGTTCAGGGCGTCTCCTGCAAGGGGAATACATTTCGCGCCATTATAGACACCAACCAGCACTCCTTTTGTAACGGCACGACGCCAGGCCTTGCTGATTACGGCAGGATCATCTCTTTTCCCCCCGGCGGCGACATATTCATCAAGGGCTTTTTCATATTCTTCTTTAGTGGCATTCTGTCCTTCATTGTATATGGATACAAAGCCAGCAACACCTGAAAGATTCAGAGCTGCATTTTTTAAATATGCAGAAGTGGAAAAACTCGTTTTTTTGGTTTTTTCATCGTAATAGTAGGCATTCTGACGAGCATCCCATATGGACATTATCTGACCAATGACTCCTGCGGCCCTCTGGGTTTTGCGATATCTACTATGACCAGCAACAATTCGAGCCTTATTTTTGTGGGCTTTTGCAAGTTCCTTTTGGATTGCATTCTGATTCTTTAATTGAGTCTGGGCCTGCTCTTTAACATACTTCATGCCCCCTTCACTTAGGGTAACCGGGGTTTTTGAACCATTCGCAACCGCTATAATTTTACTGGCACGTGCAGGATTCGAATGAAGTGCACTTGTTATTTTCCTGTATTTCCCTATGGCCTTACGATTCTTTACCGCACCACTTTGAAGATCTTTAATATGTTGCGCATTTCTGTCCAGTGCACCTTTAACAAGATTTTTGGTGAGCGCGTCTAGGTGCATTTTGTCACCGGAGATATCGCTGCTTTTTCCCTCCAGCATTCTCTTAGGATGATAATCCTTTAATCCCGCCTTCAAGAACTCACTCTTACTCACTAGTAAAACCCTACCATCATCTGCAGGATCCTCTTTACTGAGTTTTCCTTTCTTCTTCACCAGAGGAGCTTTTTCAGTGAGCTGTGGTGCTACTTCAACAGTAACGGCAGAACGTCCTGTACTTGGAAACATCCATAAACAGAGAAGAAGGATCATCAAAACAAGATGACAAGAGTGGAGAGGTGGCTGGTTGTTACCTGTTCTGAGAATCATCTGGCACCCTCCAAAATTCTGTTTTTCACTTTTTCAACATAGGCCCGCAAATCACTCTCTACAGTCTTGTCGTCAAGAATCATAAGCGTCACCAATAATGCTGTATCTGTTTCTCCCTGTGCTTCCTGTAAGGTTGCAATGATTAACTGGAGAACGGGGTCCTCCCCACGATTTTGCATGTCCTCATTGATTGCTGCAATTGCCAGCTTCTCCTTTTGAGATGAAAAGGCAATAAAGCTCATCTGCACAGCTGCTGCTCTACGCATCTCAACTGGGCAAGCTGCCATACGCTTTCCGGCAAGAGCAAACGCCATATCAAAATTGCCTACCTGATAATACGCGTCCACCAACCGTGCCAGGAGTGGATCTTCTGAAAAAGATTCAAACACAGATTCGTACAGTTCAATGGCCCATGCAACAAGACCGGCCGAACCTGCTTCCATATAGGCATCTGCCAGATCAACAGTAATTCCTTTATTATCAGGCAGTCCCACAGCCGCTTTTTCTAGGTAATCAATGGCGCTGGAAAGCTTTTCGCGATCTTTTTCAGCCACCGATTCAGCAAACAGATGCGCGCCACGGTCATGCCAGACCAGGGCATTTTCTGCCATATATTGTTGGATTTTTTTCTGTTCTTCTGTCTCATGCTGTTGTGTGTCTTCAGGGGGTGGCCTATCTGGCTGAGTTGCTAACCAGTCAGCACGAGCCGTGACTTTCGCTATATCAGTAGCATTTGCGTCAAGGGCACAATATTTTCTATATGCCTTAACCGCCAACGCCGACTGACCCAGCTTTTCCAGCAAGATCCCTAAATTTTTGTATGTGAGCGCATAGTGCTCATCCACTGCAAGGGCCTGATCATAAGCCTGGAGTGCGTCATCCAATCTTCCACGTTTCCGCATAACCAGACCAAGATTATTTAAGCTCACCAAATTCGTGGGGTCTTTCTCAAGAGACAAGGTAAGAAAACGCTTAGCCTTCTCCAGCTTACCCTCTTGAGCCAATCTGGTTCCCTGCTGTTGCAGTTCAACTGCGGTCAGTGTTGTAAGGGCTTGGAGTGAAGAATCATTTTCCTCTGCTGGCAGTAGAAATGGAGATGTGCCAGTTTCCGGTAAAGAAACTGATGCCTCTGAAGGGAGAGAAAATATAGAATTTTGACTATCAGCAAGGAGTGGCTGAACCGGAAATAGGGAGACAGAGAAAAACATCCAGCTTAAAAAACAGACAAATTGGCGGAAAGAGATCATTGCTCTCCTTTTTTTTTCCGGGAGGAAAGCTTTTTAAGATCAGCTTTGGTCAGCAGATCTTTTTCTGCATCATATACATCGTCAAATAAGGCCTCTGCGGGCATGTCTTTAGCACTTGTGTATTTGTAACTTTTCACACCGTATCGCAGTACACCTATTTTGCGTAAAATCAATATCAATTGGCTAAATATCTTTTTCATAAATTTATTTACTCTCCGGCAAAAGATATAGAAAAAATCACACATTACCCCGTAAAGGGTATTTTGACAGGAATAAAGAGAAAAGCGATTAATGAATGTCACTGGGAATAAGAATTTAGAAGAGCTGTACCTTAAAATATGAAGAGCACTGTTTAAAGAAAAGAGGCCACCTTTGTCAAGACAGAACCGTGCAGACTATTTTCCATTTAAAGACCAGTCGTAATCAAGATATTTCACATTGATCTGGCCTGTATGAGCAGCAAGTTTCTTTTTCAGATTTTCGCTGGCATATTGTGCAAAGAAACTGACCGGATCGTTTTGAAAATCCTCTTTAAACCATTTAAAGATGGCGCTGACATAGAGCGTGGTGCCTTCCAGCCGGTTTTCCTGGGTATCATTTATAAATGCCCTGGCACCATCATCCAATTGCTGATCCAGTGTTGAGCCGGAGTATGGTTCAGAAACGAGGGGCGGACAACTCTTAGAGGCACAATTGACAGCGAAATGAACTCTTGGATCCTTAAAGGTCGGTCTCAGAATATCGTGCTCGACATTATCGAGGGTATAGGTTTTTCCAGCTATTTTTACAAATTTGATGGACCATGGCTTTGAAAAAAAACTCCCAATATCCTTGATGGAAGCAGGCGGTTGGCCAGTATCAAAATTCTTCAGGATCAACTTGATGGTGTAGGCATTATAGGCATTAATATAAAAGGCAAATTGATCGTTTTGTGCCATCTGTGCGGGGTCAGTGATGGCCAGATATGCCAGATACGCATCCAGCTGAGCCTCTTTTTCCTTCAGACCGATATAGTCCACCTGTCCATCTTTGACATATTGTTGCAACAGTTCGCCGTAAAGATGGGTTTGATCCGTCGCCAGAGCCGATCCGGCAAGAATGGTGGTGAAAAAGATAAAACCTACGATACAGATAAATTGCGCTACAGGTTTCATTTCTTTTGTCCTTGAATAAAGGTTAGCAGTTTTTTCACAGCCAGAGGGAACAGCCCAAGGATAACAAAGGAGCCGATCAAACCGGGAGAAAGAATCCCTGATAAAGAGTCTATCTTGGCCAGCTCTTTCCCGGCGTTAACGAAGACAGCCGTGCCAGCCAGCATGCCAAGCTGAGAGACCCAGTAAAAGGTGAAAAGTGACATCTTGGTCAGGCCCATCAACAGATTGATCACAAAGAAGGGAAATACTGGGATCAGGCGCAGGGTAAAGAGGTAAAAAGCACCTTCTCTTACAATCCCATCATTGATGGTGGTCAGCTTGTCGCCGAATTTGTCCTGCACCCAGTCGCGGAGAACAAAACGGGCCACAAAACAGGCCAGGGTGGCACCGATGGAAGAGGCAAAGGAGACAACAACAAGCCCTGTGACAAGACCAAACAGAGCTCCTCCGGCAAGTGTGAGGATAGCAGCACCCGGCAGGGAAAGGGCGGTGACCAGGATATAGATTGCCATATAGCTGCCAAGCACCATGGCTGGTTTTGCATGATACAGATCTGCAAAACGGGCCTGGGATTCCTTAAGATAGTCCAAGCTCAGATATTGCTGGAGATCAAGAGCAAAAAAGATGGCTGCCAGGACAATTCCTGCCACCAGCAGTACTATTTTTTTTATGAGATTCTTATTCATAGGTGTTGTCCTTATTTTCAGCGCATTTCCGATGAGGGATCACAGGCGGCCCCTTTCAAGTTAAAGAAGAACTTCAGTCCTTTTTTGACGGTGGGAGAAAAAATCTTCGGGGAGAAGAAAGAACCGGCAACCCGTTTATTGATTTCCGTAAGCGTTGGGTAGGGATGCACGGCACCAGCCAGAGTGGAGAGTTTTACCTTGCCGTTTAAAATAGCAATCCATTCCCCCAGAAGTTCTCCGGCTCTGGGGCCTACCAGTTGCACTCCCAAAGGTTTTTCAGAACTATCAAGGATCATCTTGATCTTACCGCGCCCCTCCCCTTCTGCCAGAGCTCTATCATTATCTGCAAAATTTTCCGTCCAGATTTGGTAGTCAAGGCCGGCTGCCTTAGCTGCCTTTTCATTCATCCCGATGGAGGCCAGTTCCGGATCGCAATACGTCGCCCATGGCATCCATGTATAATCGACCTTGCGCGGCAGGTGGAATATGGCATTGCTCACCACGATCCCCCCTTCATAGCCGGCGGCATGGGTAAATTGATAGGCACCATTGATATCACCGGGAGCATAGATATGGGAGTGATTGGTCCGCATGCGATTGTCCACCACGATCCCTTTCCTGCTCATTTCAACATCAATTGCTTCCAGACCAAGTCCTTCGGTATTTGGCTTACGGCCAAGAGCTACCAGCAGGGTGGATGCTGTTAAAATGATCTCCTTCCCTTCACTATCTGTGATTTCAACCTGTCGTTCATTGCCAAGATTTTTGATCTGTTTTATGCCTGCACCAAGATAAAAACGAACTCCCTCATCTGCAAGAGCTGCCATGGCAATATCTGCCATGTCCTTATCCTCTTTACTGAGGATCTGGTTGGAGCGTTGGATCATGGTTACCTTGCTTCCCAGTCGGGCAAAGGCCTGAGCCATTTCCACCGCAATGGGGCCAGCCCCTAGAACAATGAGAGATTCAGGAAGAGAATCGAGGTAAAAAATCTCTTTATTAGTGATGTAGGATGTGTTCTCAAGACCGGGGAAGGGAGGCGTTGAAGAGGATGAACCCGTTGCCACCACCCAGTTTTTAGCAGAAACCAGTTTGCCGTTGAGTTCCACGGAATGCTCATCAACAAACCTGGGTGCACCAAATTCCACCTTGGCTCCCAGTTTACAAAATCTCTCCACAGAATCATGGACCTGAATCTCGTCAATGACCGATTTAATCCGGGCTGCAACCTGACTGAAATCAACGGGAGGAAGTTCAATAGCAGGCAGGCCATACTCTGTGGCGCGCTGCATGGTATGGTAGACATGGGCCGATTTGATCAGGGTTTTGGAAGGTACACAGCCATAATGCAGACAGTCCCCCCCAAGGGCCGGCTCTTTTTCAATGATGAGTGTCTTTGCCCCAAGCTGGGCAGCACCTGCGCTTACTGTAAGTCCTGCTGCTCCGCCGCCAATAACTGCGATGTCATAATCAAATTTTGCCATTGTTATCCTCTTGGATGATAAAGAATTATGTTTCTTGTACAAGGTAGGTCGCAGCAGAACAGAAAACCTTACAGGTTTTTTTCAGAATGATAAAAATGTTTCCAAAATCACAGTGCACCGCAATCCACACGAGCAGCTTTGCTAATGGGGTATTGCGGGGGTATCACCTTAATTCGACAAACAATCCTGCCGAATTCCGTTGTCATTTAAAACTGATATTTTCAAGAAATCAGGTAAGAGCAATGTTGATGACACGACTCAGTTCACTGAGGTTAAAGGGTTTCGTAATTGAACCACTAAAACCATACTCCTGACAATTTGCCATGATGGGGTCAGTCGAATAGCCACTGGTAGCAATGACCTTTGCAGAAGCATTTATTTGATGTATTTCGTGAACGGCTTCCTTGCCGCCCATACCACCAGGAATGGTCAGGTCCATGATAATTGCCGTTACACTTCGGCCTTCATCCAAGAGTCGACGATAGCCAGCAAGGGCCTCTTTTCCATCTCTTGTCGTAACCACGGTAAAACCGAGGTGTTCAAGCATCTGTGTGGTAACTTTAAGCACCATTTCTTCATCATCCATGATAAGTATGGTACCGGTTCCAGACGTTGCACCTGGAACAAGTACAGTCTTTTCTACTACCCCTTCCTGGCTGGCTGGCAGATATATGGTAAAGGTAGTTCCGTGTCCGACCTGGGAGTGAACCTGGATATAGCCATCATGTTTATCAATGATTGAATGGGTGATGGCCAGCCCTAGGCCGCTCCCCTCCTGCTTGGTGGAGAAATAGGGGTCAAAAACCTTTTCCAGCATCTGCTCCGGAATACCAACGCCTGTATCCTGAAGAACAATCCGAACGTATTTTTCATTATGCAATCCCTGGAACATAGCCAGCTCATTGTCGACCACATTTTCACAACTGAGGGTGATAGTACCTCCTTCAGGCATGGCATGGCGACTGTTAATAACCAGGTTTTGGATCACCTGTCCCACCTGGCCACGATCAACCTCGACCATCCAAAGATCTTCTGCAATAAGGTAGTTACATGCCACACCGGTACCATGAAGGACAAACTCGGCCGATTCCCGGATAAGCTCAGGTAATGATTCAATCCTCTTAACAGGGTTTCCGCCCTTGGAAAAAGTCAGGAGCTGCTGAGTAAGCTGTTTTGCCCGGTCTGCCGCCTTTTCAGCGTCCAGCAACAGGAGCATAGCCTTGCCATCAGCATCAAGATACTGAGCCGCCAGGTTAATATTTCCAAGAATAGCTACCAGAATATTATTAAAATCATGGGCAATACCACCAGCCAAAATACCGATGGATTCAAGTTTTTTAACCTTTAATAGCTCTGCCTCCGTTTTTCTCTCCAACGTTACATCCTGAAAGACAAGTACTGTGCCGATGATAGAGTTATTTCGATCTCGAATGGGTGCTCCACTATCGGCAATTGAGCGCTGAGTCCCATCTTTGGCAATAAGGGCCGTATGGTTGGCAAGCCCGATAATAATGCCCTGATCAAGGATCTTTTCCACTGGATTCGCACAACGCTTACCGGTTTTTTCATTAATAATATGGAAAACCTGTTCAACAGGATGACCAATGGCCTCCTGTTCCGACCAGCCGGTTAATTGCTCAGTAATGCGATTTATAAAAACGATGACTCCCTGGTCATCAGTGGCAATAACCCCATCACCGATACTACGCAATGTCACAGAGAGACGTTCCCGTTCATCGCCAAGTGTATACAGTGCCTGATCCCGTTCATCCTCAACTTTTTTTCGATCCGTTATATCCCTGGCAACACCGAGGATGACATCTTCACCCAGCATTTCAATCTTGCCGATGTGAATTTCAACAGGAAAAGAGACACCATCCTTACGACTATGAACAGATTCCAGGGTCACCGTCTTCCCTTTTTGCAACTGAGGCCAGGCATTCTCCATATGTTTTTCCTCAACAGCAGTCCTGTCAATTTCAGCAACGCTTAATTGAATCAATTCACTGTGGCTATAACCAAGACTTCGACACGCCTCCTCATTGACATCAATAATTTCGCCTTTCATATTGCTGAGAAAAATAGCATCGGTACTATGAGAAAATAAGGTTTGATAGCGTTGACGGCTTTCCTTCAATTCATGCGTTCTGGAAGCAATCTGTTGTTTGAGTATAACTATGGAAATAAAAAATAGCGCGGCCAGGACAAGTAAAACGATTAAAGAGGTGCGCAACCATCCGGGGATCCCCTGCCCCTGTGGCATATCAAACCATTTTTCCAGTGATTGATAATAAATAGATTGAGGATCTTGTTTCAACTGGTTCAAATGATCGCTGAGGGATGAGAGGAGGTGGTTATTTTTTCCGAGTGGTGCGGCAAAACGAACCTGAATAGGATTAAAAATCATTGATGTTTGCCGGACAGAAAAACGTCGGGCATTTTGCATGGCATACATTCGATTCACCACACCAGCATCGACAACCTGATCATTAACAGCCTGCATGACTTGATCATAATCAGTAAAATACTGCAAAACTACCTGCTGATCGAAGCTTTCCATGAGATCAGCAAAGACTTGAGTGTGTATATCGTTTTTTAAAACAGCAACTGTTTTATCCTGTAGCTCTAGAAGGGATTCAAAACGGTTCTGTTCCGAGCTGTACACCCGACCCCAGTTGGTAAGCAAAGACGTGGTGGTAAAAGAAAACAATTCCCGACGAGCCTGAGAATCTGCGATGGCCACCTGCAGATCAAGTTCTCCTTTTTGAAGACGTTGCAAACATTGTGGCCACGTTCCCTCAATGAATTGCAACTCCCAATTGTTCGCTTCTGCAGCTGAACGGAGCACATCAATCGCCAGGCCCTGAAAGTTTCCATGTTCATCCTTGAAAACTAGGGGCTTATTTGAATACACGCCCACTTTAACTTGCTGAGCCTGTGCCAGGGACGGCAGGAGGAGGAAAAGTAAAAAAATAGGAAGCAGACGTTTGGTCATTTGATGACGGACGTTAAACAAAGGACTCTCCAATGAAAATTCGTGTAAATAAACAAAGAAATCTTCATATTATGATATCTTATGATTCGCTTGAGATACAAGGTTTTTCTGAAAAACAATGGAGACTCCACAAGATGCCCTCAATCGTCTTCTAATGGAACAATGACTCATTTGTAATCCCCCTCCCTTCTGTATTTCCCCTAGTAGGGAAATAGGGGACAATGTCGAGAAAGGGTGAGATGTTCTGGATCGAAATTCTGAGTGCTAATACCGGTGGGGCCGGTATTAGCACTTAGTCAAAACAGTTATGGTGCTGTCGCTGCACTGGAAAAATTAGTCAGTACATTTTTCACTTTCTCTATAACCTTAAGACATCCCTTTGTCTTATGACGATCGGCCAGATACCCGGGATCATTATAAGAAAACCAGACCCGCCCCCCTTCGTCTTCCCATATCAATGCCTTCTGAGGAAGGTCGATGGCCATGGTTTGTCCACATTGCATCAATGGGGTTCCCACCTTGGGATTTCCAAAGATGATGACTTCAGTGGGGCGAAGCTCTTTGCCAACCTTCTGGGCTCCTGCCGCATGATCGATTCTATCAAAAAGGGTCATCCCTTTTTTCTGTAAAATGTTTTCAAGGCGATCCCCTGTTTCCTTTACACTATGGTTGCTTTTTATACTGACAAGACCGTTGTCAGCAACGGCAAGCGAAGAAAAGAAAAAAATTGAGATAATAGTCAGGATGAATGGTCGCATGGTTGTTCTCCTTTGGATGAATTGTAGTACAGTAAATTATATTGGTTCTGCTAACACTGACGCGTTGCCATGTGTATCTATTTTTGTTGTTGATTACCTCGATTTTGTCGTTATACCGTATAGGTGGTGGAGGAGATATTGCCTCCGCTACCTATCCAGTCGGTATGAAAAAACTCACCCCGCGCTCTATCTATACGCTCATAGGTGTGTGCTCCAAAATAGTCCCGCTGGGCTTGCAGCAGGTTGGCCGGCAATCGCTCACTGCGATAACCGTCATAATAAGCAATCCCGGAGGCGATGGCCGGTGTCGGAATCCCAAACTCAATAGCCTTGATCGCAATCCTGCGCCATCCAGCCTGAGCCGAATCGATGGCAGAGCGGAAAAAGCCATCAAGGAGCAGGTTTTCCAATTGCGGATTTTTGTCGAAGGCGTCCTTGATATTGTCAAGAAAAGCGCTGCGGATAATACAGCCGCCTCTCCACATAAGGGCGATGGCTCCATACTGTAAATTCCAGCCATATTCTTTTGCGGCTTCCCGCATCAGCATATACCCTTGAGCATAGGAAATAATCTTTGCACCGTAGAGGGCATCATGGACGTCATTGACTAATTTATCTGTATCCCCGGAAAAAGCAGGTGTCGGTCCCTCAAGAATACTAGCCGCCTTCACGCGCTCCGCTTTCATGGCGGACAGACAGCGGGCAAACACCGCTTCACTGATCAGTGTCAACGGAATTCCAAGATCAAGGGCGTTGATCCCGGTCCATTTCCCGGTCCCTTTCTGGCCTGCAGTATCAAGGATTTTTTCCGTTAAGGGCAACCCATCTTCATCTTTGAACCCAAGAATGAGGGATGTAATTTCTATCAAGTAGGAATCAAGTAAGCCTTTGTTCCAGCGGGTAAAGACCTCCTGCATGGCATCCTCGTCCATGCAGAGTCCCCGGTGCATGAAATCATAGGCTTCGCAGATGAGCTGCATGTCACCATATTCGATACCATTATGCACCATCTTCACAAAATGACCGGCTCCGCCTTCACCGACCCAGTCACAACATGGCTGCCCATCGACCTTGGCGGCAATGGACTGAAAAATATCCTTCACATATGGCCATGCCTTGGGGTTCCCGCCCGGCATGATGGAAGGCCCCCTGCGTGCGCCTTCTTCTCCGCCGGAGATACCAGTGCCGATATAGAGAATGCCCTTTTCAGCAAGAGAAGCGGTACGACGGTTGGTATCACTAAAAAGGGAGTTGCCGCCATCAATGATGATGTCATCTGTATCGAGATGGGGCAGCAATTGGTCAATAAAGTTATCAACCACCGAACCAGCCTTCACCATCAGCATCACCCGGCGTGGTTTTTTTAAGGAACCGACCAGCTCCTCAATGGAGTGGGTACCGATGATATTTGTCCCTTTGGCGCTTCCTTCCATAAATGCATCAACTTTTGATATCGTGCGGTTAAACACGGCAGCCGTGTATCCATGATCGTTGATGTTTAGTACCAGGTTCTGCCCCATGACAGCCAGACCGATTAAGCCGATATCCGCTTCAGACATTTTGTTCTCCTTATTTGAGATGAGCAGTTCGGGGTTTCTTTTACGATGAACCCTTTCTTTACTCTATGATCCATTGTCTCCCATCCTGTTCGATAAAATGGGTAGCTGCCTCCGGTCCCCAGCCTCCGGCAGTATATCCTTTCAGCAAACCGTCATTCTCTTGCTGGCTGCCTGTCTCCCATTCTTTAAGAACAGGGTTGAGCAGCTTCCAGGATGTTTCCACACCGTCTTTTCTCCAGTACAGCGTTTGGTCACCAAGCATGCAGTCCAGGATAAGAGTGGAATAATCTGCATCCATTTTTGCCCCGAAAGTCTCCCGGTAATTCAGTTCCATCTTCAGGGGAGCCAGGCACAATTTTGACCCCGGCACCTTGGCCTGAAAGAGCAAAGAGGTTGCCTGCCGCGGTTGTAGATCGAAAATAAGGATATTGGGGGAGGGTGCTGTCCCTTGCCAATTCTGGGCAAACATGTTGTGGGGAACCTTTTTAAAAACAACAGCAATCCTGGTCAGCTTCTTTTCAAGCCTTTTTCCTGCCTGCAGGTAAAACGGCACACCTTTCCAGCGTGCATTGTCCACTAACAGCTTCATGGCAAAATATGTTTCCGCACGCGATGTAACTGCCACCCCCTCTTCTTCCTTGTAGGCTTTCAGGGGCTGGGTATCCTTTTTCCCGCTGCCGTATTGCCCCCTGACTAGTTGCCCCGGCAAAGTATCCATATCAAAGGGACGAATTGCCTTCATAAATTTGACTTTTTCATCCCGTACCCTTTCAGCAGAGAGTGTTAGCGGCGGCTCCATACCCACCAGGGCAGCAAGCTGCAGCATGTGATTCTGAAACATATCCCGCAGAAGGCCTGCCTGTTCAAAATATCCGGCTCGATGCCCGACCCCGAGTTCTTCGGCAACGGTAATCTGCACATGGTCGATATATTCACGATTCCAAGCTGGTTCAAAGAGCTGATTGGCAAACCTGAACATCAGAATATTCTGCACGGTCTCTTTCCCCAAATAATGGTCTATCCGGTAAATCTGTTCGTCGGAAAGATATTCCAGCATACTCTTGTTCAGTTGAACCGCACTTTTAAGGTCCCGGCCAAAGGGTTTTTCCACAATTACCCGTTGAAAAGGTGCTGCGTTCTGCTCCCTTTGCACCAATCCATTTTCTCCAAGGAGGGAGACAATGGTGGCATACAATGGTGGTGGGGTGGCAATGTGAAAGACAAGGTTGCCGCCAGTTCCGAATGTACCGCCAAGCTCTTCTGTCTTTTCCTGCAAGCGAAGGTATCCGTCATCATGGTCATAACTCCCGGAAACATAGAAGCAGCGAAGGGAAAAATCTTCGATTTCGGGTTCCGGTATATCTCCATATACCTGCCGGATTGAATCCTTTACCCGGGTTCTAAAACTCTTGTCATCCATGTTAGAACGGGCAAAGCCAACGACAAAAAACTCCGTTGGAACCTTCTTGGCTTTAAACAATGAAAAAACAGCTGGTATCAACTTGCGGTGGGTAAGATCGCCTGAGGCACCAAAGATCACATATCCACAAGGACCGCCTGCCACAATTTCGCAGGACTCAGTTTTGCTTGCTGCACTCAATTTGATTTTCATTGAAAAGCTCCTCATATCAGCTGATTTGCTGTATTTTTTTATTACTCCGTCTCAGCCACGGCCTGTAAATCATAATGACGCTTGATAAGGTTTGCCACCAGCCCAGTCCATCCGGTCTGATGGGACGCACCCAGCCCCAGGCCTGTTTCTCCGTGGAAATATTCATAAAACAGCCGTAGGTCACGCCAATGGGGATCGTCTTGAAAAGGACTCCCAGCCGGATGAGATACAACCTGGCCCTTCTCATCCCGACGAAAGCCATCGATCAAACGCTCAGCGATCATGTTGCTCACCTCCCGTAAATTCAGTTCTTCTCCCTCATTCCCCCCTGTATTCACAGTGAAATTGGGGCCAAGGAAACGATGAAATTTTGTTAGCGCCTGTATAATAGAGTAATTGATCGGCATCCATACCGGGCCACGCCAGTTAGAGTTTCCCCCAAAGAGAAAGGACTGTGACTCTCCCGGTTCATACTCGATAAGCGCTTCTCCCACTCCGGGAAGCATCCCCAATTCTCTGTGCTCAGCATGGATCCTGCTGAGGCTACGAATGCCATGATTTGAGAGAAACTCATGCTCGTTGAGCAGTCGTTTGAGGATATGGGGAATCATGGTGTGATCCACCAGGGACAGGAGTCGTTCGCCGTGATCGTTGGTATGAAACGGACAGGCACAGATGCTATGCCCATCGAACAGGCCGCCCATATGGCTATCGAGAAGGGCTTTAAACCGTGGCACACTTTCAAGGATCTCTGCGGTGACAATCTCACAGGCAAATAGAGGAATAAGCCCCACATAAGAGTAGACATCGATGTGATGACGTTTGCCGTCCGGAGTGATGAGGAGATCCTTGAAGAAACCTGCCTCTGCATCCCAGAGTGAGAGTTTGTTTTCCGTATGCCCGGTAATGGAATCGGCAATGGCCAGAAACTGCTGGTAACACTGGATGGCCATATCTTCATATTCACAATCTTCCTGAGCAAGTTCCAGTGCCATACTTGTCATGTTTAGGGCAAACATGGCCATCCAGCCGGTGGCATCGGCCTGCTTCAGACTAAACCCATCGGGGAGCGGCTTGGAGCGGTCATAGACGGAGATGTTGTCCAGCCCCATAAACCCACCCTCAAAGACGTTCAACCCATCGCTGTCTTTCTGATTTAACCACCAACCATAGTTCATAATCAGTTTATTGAAGACCCGACGGAGATAATGCAGATCTCCCTTGCCCTTCTGCTTACGGTCGGCACGAAAAACCTTCAACGCCGCCACCGCATGTACAGGTGGGTTGACATCCTCAAAGTTCCATTCATAGGCCGGTATCTGTCCTTTGGGGTGCAGATATCGATGGCTCAGAAGCAGTTCAATCTGGTCTTTGGCGAAATCAACATCGAGTTGGGCAAGCACCATACAATGGTAGGCGAGATCCCATGCTGCAAACCAGGGATACTCCCAGCTGTCGGGCATTGAGATAATGTCTGCTGCCTGCATATGACGCCAGTTCCGGTTCCGTCCTTTTCGTCGCTCTGCAGAAGATTGTTTCTGGTCTCCATCCAACCAGCGAGCCACCTCATAGTTGAAAAACTGTTTACACCAGATCATCCCGGCCATGGCCTGCCGGAAAATCAACGCATCCTCCTCGGTTGCTTGGGGAAGCAGGTCAGCATAGAAGTGGTCAGCCTCCTGCTTGCGGGTTGAAAAACAGGTATCGAGTTGGGAAAAGGGTGACTCCTGTCTCTGACTGACCAAAACGAGCTCCACAAGGGCCTCTTCTCCTGGTTCGCAGGTGAGTATATGATGCGCTGCAAACTTGGTCCCTTTTTGAGCTGGGTTTACAGCATGTTCCTCTCCTTTGATAATCCGTTGGTGAAAGCCGTCTTTGACATAGGGGCTTGTGTTGACGGTGTTGAAAAGGTGCTGCAGATTGGATTCATTTTCCGTGAACAAGCTTTTTGCCTCCTGCTTGCCATAGAGGGTATAACGGCCAAGGGTTGGATGCTCGGCCTCTACAGCCCATGCAGCATTTCCGGATTTGGCTGCCTGTAGCAATGGCTTTGGCGCTTCTTCTTTGTCCCAGGACCAGGTATTACGAAACCAGAGGGTAGGAAGCAGGTGCAGGGTGGCTTTCTCCGGTCCCCGGTTAATTACTCGTATAGTGGCGTAGATTTTTTCAGGGTTTTCCTTGGCATAGGTGACTTCCACATCCCAGTAGCGGTTTTCCTGAAAAACGCCCGTATCCAGCAAACTAAAAGGTGGGTCGTTACGCGATCTACGCTGATTCTCTTTAGTCAGTAAAGCGTAAGGAAATTCAGTCTGCGGGTATTTATAAAGATACTTTAAAAAACTGTGACTCGGAGTGGCATCCTGATAAAAAAAACATTCCTTAACGTCTTCGCCATGATTCCCTTGGGTACTGGTCAATCCGAACATCCGCTCCTTGAGCATGGAATCCCGGCCATTCCAGACCCCAATGGCCAGACACAATCGTTGCTCTGCATCACAAATCCCCCCCATACCATCTTCATTCCAACGGTAACTGCGGGAGCGGGCCTGCTCATGGTCAAAATGTCCCCAGGCCTCACCATCAGGACTATAGTCTTCCCGAACCGTCCCCCAGGCCCGTTCACTCAGATAGGGCCCCCACAGACGCCAATCTTCAGCGCCAAGTCGTTGTGCTTCAAGACGTTTTTGTTCTTGATTCATTGTTTCATTGCTCCTCATAAACTACCGTTTCGGGCATGTACGAGGCCCTTTTTTGTTGAAACAAAGTTTGAGATTTATGTATCACCAAAGCCATGGCTGGTTGCCGGTCATACGCCAGACTCAACAGATTCGTTCATACAGTAAGTCGAAAATGCAGTACAAACCTTACAGATTTTTTAGGACATGATCAAAATAATGCGAGAAATGGTTCCATCCGGAGTAAGCAATTACATCCATGAAGGGCTAGGCGATGAAGAAAGCGTGGATATCGTGACTACGCAAGCATCTGCCGCAGTACCTTCTGTAGGATACCGCCGTGGCGGTAATATTCCAGTTCCACCGGATTATCCAGGCGTACAACGGCCTGAAAATGCGACGGGATGTGATCGCTACCGCGATCAACCCTTACCGTGACCTCTGCTCCGGGCACGAGATCCGTAGCAAGCCCGTTAATTGTAATCTGTTCACTACCATTAAAATCAAGGGATGTCTCATCTGTACCGGCAGCAAACTGGAGAGGTAGAACTCCCATGCCAACAAGGTTGCTGCGGTGGATACGTTCAAAAGAAACAGCAATGACAGCCTTTACGCCAAGGAGAAATGTGCCCTTGGCCGCCCAATCCCTTGAACTGCCAGTTCCGTAATCGCTGCCTGCAAAAATCACAAGTTGCATGCCGGACTCCTGATAGCGCATGGCTGCATCATAGATACTCATCTCCGTTTGATCCGGCATGAAGCTGGTGAATCCGCCTTCTCTCTCCACCATTTGGTTGCGGATACGGATATTAGCAAAGGTACCCCGCATCATTACCTGATGATTCCCCCGGCGTGATCCGTAACTATTGAAATTTTCAGGGGCTATGCCAAGATCCTGCAGATATTTTCCTGCAGGGCTGTCCGCAGGGATCGCTCCTGCCGGCGAGATATGGTCGGTGGTAATGGTGTCACCGAAAATGGCAAGAATTCTGGCTTTGTGGATATCGGATAGTGGAAGCGGATCAACTGAGAGGTCTTTGAAAAATGGAGGTTCTTTGATGTAGGAAGAGTCGGTATCCCATTGAAACTCGCTGCTGTCTGGAATTTTGAGGTCATTCCAGGTAGCATTGCCGGAAAAAATATCTTGGTAGCTTTCTGTAAAGAGCTCGGCTGTGACGGTCTTAGAACTAATTTTATCGATTTCTTTGTTGGTTGGCCAGATATCACGAAGATAAATGGGTGTGCCGTCCTGAGCTGTTCCCAAAGATTCGTTTTCAAAATCAATGGTAACGTCCCCAGCTATGGCATATGCAACAACAAGCTGTGGCGAACAGAGAAAATTGGCATGAACCAGAGGATGAATCCGGGCCTCAAAATTCCGATTACCGCTCAATACGGACGCTGTCAGTAACTGTTTTTGCTCGATAATATCAGTTATTTTTTCGTGAAGTGGACCACTGTTCCCGATACAGGTGGTGCAGCCGTAGCCGACAACGTGGAAACCAAAATGTTCCAGCGATGTCATAAGCCCAGATTGCTCAAGATAGTGAGTAACAACCTTGGAGCCCGGTGCCATACTAGTTTTGACCCAGGGTTTTGTCTGCAATCCGAGTTTTGCAGCCTTTTGTGCCAGGAGTCCGGCCCCGATCATAACAGCAGGGTTTGATGTGTTGGTACAGCTGGTAATGGCGGCAATAACCACTGAGCCATCTTTGATATGTACCTGCTCACCATTTTGTTCAAAGCACGCTTCCCGTAAGCCCTGACCCTTTTCTATGGAACAGCCGCAACCAGCAGGTATCTGCTGGCAGCCACCTCCTTCATCCCCCCAGCAGCCACTGCTGTTTATATCGACTGTGGCCTTTCTTACTGTGTCTGCCAACTGGGCTGTGAAGGCCTCTTTCATGCTTGTCAGTGGAATCCGTTCCTGGGGTTTTCGGGGCCCAGCCAGACTCGGTTCAACCTCATTGAGTTGTATATCGTAGACAACACTGTACTGTGGTTCCGGGCTCTCCTGGGAGAAGAAAAGCCCCTGTTCTCTGTTGTACTGTTCTACAAGATCAACCAGCCCGGAATCCCTGCCACTTGCATGAAGATAACGAAGAGTCTCTTTGTCCACAGGGAAAAACCCCATGGTTGCGCCATACTCAGGGGCCATATTTGCAATGGTTGCCCGATCCGGCAAACTGAGTTGTTCCAGACCGGGACCGAAAAATTCGACAAAACAACCGACAACCCCTTTGCTACGCAGGAATTCAGTAATAGTGAGTACCAGGTCGGTTGCTGTGATTCCTTCACCGAGCCTACCGGTCAGTTTCACCCCCACAACCTCTGGAATCTGCATGGTATAGGGTTGTCCGAGCAGAACAGCTTCGGCCTCAATTCCGCCCACGCCCCAGCCAAGCACTCCGAGACCGTTGATCATGGTCGTATGTGAGTCGGTGCCGATAACGGTATCCGGATAGGCTAGCAGTTCACCATTTTTGTGAGTAGTTTGAACGACCGAGGCCAGATATTCAAGATTAACCTGATGTACAATTCCGGTACCCGGCGGGATAACACGAAAATTATCAAAGGCCTTCTGTCCCCAGTGCAGCATGGTGTAGCGTTCCCGATTACGTTCGAATTCACGCTGTACATTATAGGCCAACGCCTCTTTATCACCAAAACGATCAACTTGGATGGAATGATCGATGATAAGATCAGCAGGGATAAAGGGGTTCAGTTTTTCCGGGTCGCCACCATGTCTGGCGACAGCTGACCGGAGGGCGGCCAAATCAACAACGGCCGGTACTCCTGTGAAATCCTGGAGAACAACCCGGCCCGGCATAAAAGGAATGGATTTTGGCTCTGGCATCGTCGGTTGCCAGGATGCCAGGTTGAAGATATCTTCTTCACTCACCAGTTCCGTATTCAGATGTCGCAGCTGGTTTTCAAGGAGGATACGGATGGAAAAAGGAAGATGGTCAAGCTCCTCAAAGCCGTGTTCCATCAATGCTCGAATCGAATGAAAAGCATATTTTTTTCCGTTTATCTGCAATTGTTTTCGGCTATTTATTGTAGTGGAGTTAGTCGTTGTCATAGTGCAGTCCCTATTGGTTTGTGTGAACTCATTTCTCTGGAGCCTAGAGTCTCACCCTAATACGATTCGAGATCCGATTCAAATTTAACAAAACATAGAAAAACATGCTGGCAGAACAGTGCAATAGCGATCTTCAGAAGAGAAATTTCAACGAATTTTTTGGAGACCGTTATGGATAATACAAAGGAATACGGCAATATCCCCACTACTCTGTTTGAGTGTATCACATTCACTGTCAGGGGTACTACCTGTTCGTTCAGTTCCAACATTTATTGAACTACTTGCTGAAGCTATAATCACCCAAGCTGGTTTTCAAAATCAAGAGATAGTAAAAATAGGCGTCATCAGAATTACATTGACAGTGACCTAAGGTTCTATCTGTGACAGAGGATATCGTGAGGAAAGTAAGGCAGGAGAAAAAGACGACACCTTAACAAAGACAAAAGCCATACTCCCTCCCGGGTACTTTGCGAAACAGTAACCCAGGGGGAGCAATTGCACAGCGTTCTATGCCGTCTTTGCCAGGGGGAACGAAGAGGGAATTATCCCACAGTCGCCTTTGCCGCTGCCAGGGCGGCATCATAATCCGGTTCCTCACTGATCTCTTTTACATACTGGGCATAGGTAACCACTCCGTTTCGGTCAACAACAATGACAGCACGGCTAAGGAGTCGTAACTCCTTAATCAGGGCTCCATAGGCAGCCCCCATGGATGCATCTCTGTGGTCGGACAGGGTCACAACCGCTTCCACGCCTGCAGCACCACACCAGCGCCCTTGAGCAAAGGGGAGATCCATACTCACTGCAAGAATTGCGACATCCTCTCCAAGGGCAGCCGCCTCACTGTTGAAACGCCGGGTCTCGGTGTCGCAGACGGGAGTATCAAGCGAGGGTACCAGGGTCAGAATCAGGACTTTCCCGGCAAAATCAGTCATGGTTGCTGGTGACAGATCGTTTTTAAGAAGGGTAAAATCTGGAGCCTTATCCCCTACCTTGATTTCATCTCCCACCAGAGTCAGTGGATTTCCCATAAATGTTGCTGCTTCCTTTCGTTCTTTCATGATGACTCCTTTTATATTGAGTAACACTATTGTTCCAAGAAAAGACAGACAGCTTAAATGCTATTTCCTGGAAATTTCATTAAACAGTATGTGTATCTTTTTATAGGAGTCAAACAGAGAAACTCCAAACAGTCATTGTTCAACAACTGAGAGAGATACTCTATTCACTCCTTCTTCCTTATGGGCACGATGTGCAACTCATAATTTGCAGCGTTTCATCCCCATCAATTTACTCCGTTTAGGAGATTATGGTTTATACGGTTCATAATCCGTATACCCTTCAGGGCCAGCTGTATACCAGAGCGACATGTCCTCAGCAGGATTCAAAGGCCAGTTATTCTTATATCTTTCTGGCAAGTCAGGGTTTGTTATAAAGGGCCGGCCAATCGCTATAATGTCAGCATTGCCCTCGGTGATTCTTTCTTCAGCGGTCTCTTTGCTATAGCCGCAGTTCCCAATAATTACACCTTGAAAAAGGGGGCGAAACTCTGCCAGGGTCATCGGGTCACCTTTTTCGTGAAAACCAAAAGCCAAGCCATCCATAATATGAAGATAACCGAGTTTTAGTTTGTTTACCTCTTTGGTGACATACAGAAACAATTCCCGATAATCATCACAGCCCATATCATTAAAGACCCCGTTTGGTGAGATACGAACCCCAACCTGATCTGGCGACCATACCTCAAGAACCGCTTCCAGCACCTCTCTAAAAAAACGGAACCGGTTTTCAAAGCTGCCACCATATTGGTCATCCCGATGATTCGTAGTGGCGTCAAGGAACTGATTAATCAAATAGCCATTCGCGCCATGTACCTCTACACCTGAAAAGCCCGCAGCTTTTGCATTTTCCGCCGCTTTTCGATAATCATTTACTGTTTCTCTGATTTCATCAACAGTCAGCGGACGTGGGGTTTCGTAGGGCTTGCTGCCAAGAGGCGTGTGGATATTGTCTCCATTTAACTTCACTGCAGAAGCAGAGACAGGAAGATTACCATCATGAAAATCACTGTGCGATGCTCTGCCGCAATGCCAAAGCTGTAAAAAGATAGGAGTCCCGGTTGGTTTGACTTTTTCCGTAACTTTTTTCCAGCCCTCGACCTGTGCATCGTTGAAAATGCCTGGGGAATCAATCCACCCAACGCCCTGTTCTGAAACGACTGTCGCTTCGGTTATCAACAGACCAGCCCCGGCTCTCTGGAAATAATGTTCCGCCATAAGTTCATCAGGAACACGATCCTTTCCAGCACGGCCCCTTGTCATTGGCGCCATAGCTATCCGGTTTTTCAGATGAAGATCTCCAATTGCGAGCGACTCAAATAGTTTGCTATCTTCCATACTCGATCCTCTTTTTATTTATTTAATGAGAAACTACTGAGGATTCTTAACTTAATTAATATTTCCTCAAAATTGTTCTTCTAGATTTTTACATACAAAAGCCTACACCGTTGACTACAATGTAGTACCTAATGAGATATATGCAAATATGGTTTTTATCTTGATGCTCATTTCCCCCAAATGGCGACATCTCTAGTGGAGGTTCAAATAACCTTCCTAAAGAATCTCCCCCCAATAGAAATAGAGTGCCAACAATATAAATGATTGTTTTATTGATGACTGAGAAGAAGATAACGGATGAAAACAAAATAGACGGAATCAAATAAATGATCTGCTCTCGAGGAGAAGAAGGTTTTCAGGAGTGAATTATTTTTTCTTTTTACGAAAGCTGGAACCAGCAAGACCTAGTAAATTTGTTCCTAAGAGAAGCATGGTAGCTGGTTCTGGTATAGGAGCACTATTATCGAACAAGAAAGTTCGCTTAAATGTTATCATCTTCACCCATTACTATGTAAATGTTCAGTTCAGAAACAAAATTGTTTTGACCCGTTTTTATATTTTTCTTGAAAAATGTATTTTGAGAGGATACGAAGAGCAAGGTTAACAAACAGACATGATGGGCTGGGTAAGCTTATTCCTAAATCCATTGATTACATATCATTCTGTATCGAGTACATTGATTATTATTTATTCAATTAAAGGTGATTTTTTGCAAACGGTAGTTAAAAAATGGTTTAATGATAAAGATTCTGGATTTCTCGAAAACGGAAAGGGTTCAGACATAATGGTGCGCAAGGCCGACCTTGTTAACTGTAAATTCTTGAAGATTGGTGCAACTGTTGAATTTGAATGTCACATAGATAAACAAGTATTAACCGCTAAAAGGGTCAAGCTTCTGGCTCAGAATAAATTCAAAAACCCAAAAAATAGAAACCCGGGTGGCAAGAAATTTACTTTCGGCGTGATGACCTAAAAGTTTGTCCGAGAACAGGAATTTCGGAGTCTCGTACCTCACTTACCTTTTCAAAATCGAAGATTTTCCCAAAAATAAGCACAGCCATATGTATAATATTGCGAGCATTCTTTTTTGATAATTCTGAAGAATTTGGAAAAAAGGGCATTCTCGGACATCTTCCCAGGAGGTGTCCGATGAGAAGATATCTGCTGGGCAATCAAGAGAGAATCAAGTCTTTAAATGCAACATATTCGTGTGTTACTTTTTTAAGACGGGACGTCCAATATTGCATTTCAAGACCCGCCCCCATACTCGCACAGTCATAATAAAACGTCTGGAAGCAAACTAAACGTGCTCAACCTGGTTGTTTTTGTATACCAAGGTAAACTGATTTGCAGCTGCAGTGAAGCAGTGAAGCAGTGAAGCAGTGTTAAGAATCCACTTTCCATCAGAAAAGGGGCAAAGGAAAAATACACTTACAGGGACGATTTTTCCAGTACTCTCCCGGTTTCAATTTCAAGTGTGTTGAGTGAAAGCTGATAGGCAATAAACGAAGTCGAAAAAGCCCCCTTTGCACGAATAAGATCGGTCTGAGATTCGTTCAGGCGGGTAATTGGTGAGATACCAGCTTTATATGACTTTTCCACGCTATCCCGTACACTTTGAGAAAGTGCATAGATTTTTTCCTGACGGTGAAAAATGGCTTTTGAGGTATCTGCTTCATCGATCCGCTGTTGTAGTGAGGAACGAATGGAAAGACGCATTGCTTCCTGCTGCTGTTCAAGAGCGCGCATTTCAGCCTCTGCTTCCTCCACCTTGTTCACTTTGCGGCCACCCGTAAAAATATCCCAGCTTGCAGCAACACCAACGAAGGAATCGTAGTTCCCGTGGTGTGATACTGTTGCCAGTCCGGTCCGATCTATGTAGTTAACCTCACCTACCATCTGAACTTTCGGCATGAGATCACCTTTGACTGCACGGACCTGCTGTGCCAGGATCAGTTGACCAGATTTGAGAGCCTTATAGTCCGGGCGATGACTCAACGCATAGTCGAACTCTCCCTCCATCATCGGCACTTCCGGAACCGCTCCAAATATAATGGAAACCGGATTCATATCTGTGGGCAACTGCGACTCAGGCAAAGCCATTAGCTCGGATAAAACGGTGCAAGCAGTTTTAAAATTCAACTTGCCCTGCAGAAATGCGCTCTCCGCCTTGAGCGCACGAATTGAAAAGTTATGAACATCGGCTTCAGGCAGCGATCCCACCTTGAAGCGTTTCTGTGCATCCCCTTCCAGATTAGTGTTGAACTTATAATCCTGCTCAGCAATCTTCATGTTTTCTTTAGCCAGTTGAGCCTGCCGGAAAGAAACTGTGGCAGAAAGAATTAGCAACCGGCGAGTTTCATCTGACAATTCGCGGCGTTGTTGAACACCATATTCAGCGCCCAACGTACGGGCTTCCCGAACAAACCCGTCAAAAATCAGCCAGTTGCCTTTCACTCCACCATAGCCCTGACTAAAACTGTCGGACACACGGATATCCGGATAGGCATCCGGATGAAGGCTCATATCAACAATGCCATAGTTTGCTTCTAGCGAAATATTTGGAAAATAGGCCGAGCGGGCCTGTTTCAGCACGGCTTCAGCAGCGGCAATCCGTTGAATGGATTCCTGCACCGAAGGGTTCCCGTCGAGTACCATCGAACGAACTTCAGCCAGCGTCAGGCCATTGCTCTGGGCCATAAGAAGCGATGGTGTGAGTAATAGTAAGAGCAATAGTTTTTTCATTTCAATCTCTCCTTAGAGATGGATCTTATCAACTTTGACCCGGTACACCACCGTATAGGCGACGGGAACGATGATCAGCGTCAGGAACGTGGCCGCAAACAACCCGCCCATGATAGTTACTGCCATACCGGAATAGAGCGCATCGGCCAGCAATGGTGCCATGCCGAGAATTGTTGTTCCCGCTGCCATCAGAACAGGACGCATACGACTTACTGATGAGTCAAGCACCGCCTTGTAGGGCTCCACACCGCGGGACAACTGCAGTTCAATAGCATCGATCAGCACTACGGCATTTTTAATCAGCATGCCGGACAGACCGAGGAAACCAAGGATAGACATAAAGCCGAATGGAAAACCGGTCAGCAGCAGAGCAGCAGTAACACCGATAATCGACAACGGTACTGTCATAAAGATAATGATCGGCCGACGAACAGAATTAAACAACCAGATCAGAATGACGAACATGCCGAGCAGACAGATTGGAAAAGTTACTGCAAGCGGAGCCTGGGCTTTCTGTGATTCCTTGTATTCTCCGGCCCATTCAAAACGGTAGCCGGGTGGCAACTCAATGGCCTCGACCTGATCTTTAAGTTTCAGGCGCAAGGTATCCGGCAATCCATACACCGGATTACAGCGAGCGGTGATGGAGTTGCGACGGTCCCGGCGCATGATGTATGGCCATTCCCATTCGTTCTTCACTTCTGTCACCACCTGACTCACGGGAACAAAGGTCTGGTTACCAGAACTCCAAACCTGGATATTGGCAAAGTTATCTATAGATGTCCGTTCAGCTGCCGGGGGCCGGAACATGATTGGAATCATTTCGTTTCGCTCCCGGTAAAGGCCTACCGCCATGCTGTTGAAATTAAGCTGCAAAGATTGTGCAAGATCAGAACGAGTGACCCCGACACGACGAGCCTGTGTCTCAGAAAACTGCGGCCGCAGTACTTTCACCTGCTGACGCCAATCCAGCCGGGCATCCTTTGCAGTCTGTTCAGCTCGCATAATTTCCAATGCCTGCTGCCCCAGATTCTGGAGCACACTCTTATCCGGGCCAAAGAAACGGGCCTCAACATAGAACGCCAGCGGTGGACCATTCGGAATGGTGCTACAATAGGGTTCTGCATCGGGGTAGTTTTCTTTCAGGTAAATTTCAATCTCGCCAATCATATCCTGGATATCATGATAGTCATGTGTCTCAATAAGAATCATGCCATAGCTGGGATCCATCGTTTCATATTTGTATGACAACATAAAACGCAGGGTTCCTTCACCGGCAAAAGCACTAGTCTGCTTGACGCCATCAAGTGAACGAACGTATTCATCAATGGTAGCCAGATCCTTCGCTGTGCGATCGATGTGCGAACCCGCAGGCAACCAGTAATTAATATAGAAATAAGGTGTTGGTGAACCAGGAAAAAAGGCCTGCGGAACGAATTTGAATCCAAAAACCGCAGCAAACAGCAGGGATAAGGTCACGATACCAGTAAGCAGACGATGGTGAATGGTCAAATGCAAGATCTCTCGATACCGCCTGAACATCGGTTTGTCATAGGGATCCTCTCCATGCGTATCAGGAATTTTCAGGAACCAGACACAGAAAAGAGGTGTTATGGTAACCGCCAGAATCCAGCTAAACAGCAGTGAAATCGTCATTACGTAAAACAACGAACGGCAGAATTCACCAATGTTGCCCGGAGCAAATCCGATAGCCGTGAATGCAAGAACAGAGATGAAGGTTGCCCCGAGCAGCGGCCACTGCGTGTCGCGCACTACTTTTTTGGCAGCTTCTTCACGACTCTCGCCACGTTCTACACGCACCAGAATACCGTCAGCCACCACGATGGCATTGTCAACCAGCATACCTAGGGCAAGAATCAAGGCACCCAATGAAATTTTCTGCAGGGTGATATCCATAACGTACATACCAACCAGCGTTCCACCTATATTGAGAAGCAGCACCGTTCCGATCAGTAATCCGCTCTGCCAGCCCATAAAGAGCATCAGCAGCACAATTACAATCGCGACCGCCTCAACCAGATTGAGCACAAAACCGTTGACCGCTTTGTTTACCATTTCGCTCTGATAATAGATCGAGTCGAGCGCCATTCCCTCCGGACGGGTTTGTTCGAGTTCGACAAGCTTCTGCTTGATGGACTCACCCATGGCTATCACATTACCGCCGACAACCGTTGAAACCCCAATGGCAATGGATGGCTTACCGTTAAAGGTCATTTTATTGAACGCTGGATCGTAGTAGCCGCGTTTTACCTCAGCAATATCTCCCAAACGAACCAGCCGGTCACCGCCGCCAATGTACAAATCGGCAATCACCTGCTCACTATTAAGGTCACCGGTGGGAGTGATGCGAATGTAGCTACCATCGATCTCCACCTTTCCGCTAGGCTGAACAGTATTTTGCGAGGCCAACGTTCCAGCGATCATAGCGGGAGAAATGCCCAGTTCCGTCAGACGGGTGCGCTCGAACTCGACATAAATCACCTCCTGCTGCAGACCCCAAAATGAAATTTTGGCAACATCGTCACACCGGAGTAGCTCAGTCTTGATATCTTCCGCGTAAGTCTTCAGCTCCGCATAGGAATAATTTTCACCGGTCAGGGCAAAGAACACGCCGTATACATCGCCAAAATCATCATTCACGATTGACGGTCCCGCACCGGGAGGGAGGTCGCCCTGTATATCGCTGATCTTCTTTCGGAGCTCATCCCAGATTTGGGGAAGTTCTGTACTCTTGAAGGAGTCATTAACATCGACGTAGACGATGGAGATCCCATCCATCGATGTGGAATACACCTCCTTGAGCTGGCTCATCGACTGAATGGCCTCTTCAATCGGGTCGGTTACTTCTTTTTCAACTTCCGTTGGACTGGCCCCGGAATAAGGAGTGACCACTAGCGCTGTCTTGACCGTAAAATCAGGGTTTTCAAGCCGTCCAAGTTTCTGATAAGACAGAACACCCGCGCCGAGCAATAGAATGGTCATCACAACCATTATGGTTCGTTTTCTTAAAGCAAATGCTGCTGGATTCATGATCAATACCTTTAACGGACAGACGCGGTTTTCAGCGGAAGGTTCTCATAGATCAGACGACTGCCTGAAAGAACCACCAACTCGCCTTCAAAAATGCCTTCCTGGATCACAACACGGGATGCACCGACAAGATCTCCTGTTGTCACATTGCGCTTCTTGGCATTCCCTTTTTTCTCGTCATAAATCCAAAGCACCGATCCGCCGTTAACTCCAGGAGTTAAGGAAGAGACCGGAACAGCGAGAACAGATGTTTCACCTTGTGCATCATCAATCGTAATCGTAGCCGACATACCCGGCAGAACCTTCAGCTCCTGCGGTGCTGCAAATTCGAAAGTAACGCCATAGGTACGGGTGATCTGATCAGCGTTGGTACTCCACTCTTTCAGGCTTGCCGGAAAACTTTTTCCTGGAACTGCAGGGAAACTCACTCGGGCATTCAATCCATTTTGAGCCGAGCTTTGAATCACATCGTTCTCAGAAACATTCACAGTCACTTCCAAAAATTGAATATTATGAAAACGAAGCACAATGTCGCCGGAACCGATCATTTCATGGTTCTCAATGAGCTGTTCAGTAACTGTGCCGTCATAGGGAGCTACAAGTGAGGTGTCGGCTAAAGCATGCTTTGCTATCTGAAGTTGTGCATTCAGACCTTTCACATTTGCCTTCGCAGAATCAAGGACACTTTTGGTATGATCGAAATCGGACTGGGGCGCCACCTTCTCTTTATAGAGATTTTCGATTCGTTTGTAATCTTGCTGTGCATTCTGCTGCATGGCCATGACACCAGCCAGTTGTGCTTCAAGCGAGGCGATACGATCTTTAAAGTCGCGCGGATCAATCTGCATCAGCACATCACCTTTCTTCACCTGCTCCCCAAGAACAACATTCACTTCGGTAAGAGGTCCACCGACACGGAAGGACAGTGCAGTTTCATCCGATGCTTTAATGATTCCGGGAAAGCTTCTTTCCCGAGCGCTATCCGAAGCTGACACCCGCTCAAGTCTAACCGGTCGCGGTGCAAGCTTCTGTTCCAGCTTTTTCTCGGTTTCCAGTTTCGCAGTATCTTTCTTTTTCACTCCCGCAACACTCACAAGAGTAATCCCACAAATGGTCAGAATACCTACCACAATCCCTGTCATTATTTTTTTATTCAAGTTCATTTCAATAATTCCCTAATCTTCTGGAAGCCCCAGTGACAGTTGAGTTTTTTTGACTAATAAATTTTCAAGTTTCTTAAGGTACTCATCCGAGTACTCTTCTGTACCCAACCACCCCAGCAGGGCTTTTCGGTAGTTTGCATGGGCAAAAATCGGCAATTTCATAGTGGTGCTATGTAGAAAAGTATCTTCTTCCGTCATATTTGGATCAACGAGCCTAAAGAAACGTGTCAAGGTATCCATACCTGGAACCAAGATCTGCGCTCGAAATAACTCATAAAGTGCATCGTCGCGTTGCAGCAATTGATAAATAACCTGCGAATGCCAGATCGGACGGTCAGCCCGGAACATATCATTAATCTCTCTGGCAATCAGCGAGCGTACTGCTTCTGATAATTTTACTATCGACGGTGAATCACCTAAATTGACAACAATGTCTATGTCCAGGCCAACCTGACAGCCATTGATAGCATCTTGCACCACTGCTTCAAAAAGAGCGTCCTTGCCACCAAAATGGTAATGAATGCTGCCGATGTTTTCACCAGAAGAATCGGCCACCGCACGGGTAGAGACATTATCCACCCCCCGTTCAGCAATCAGCTCGCCCGCTGCAGTGATGATATTCTGTTTTGTATTTTTACCTGCTGCATATTTACCCATAGCCCCCTCCGTATTTAATCGATCGACCAACTTTAATCAGCCGACTAAATTAGTCAAGTGATTAAATTAATCTTTTCACAGTCGCCCTACTGACCCGCCTAACAGGCAGAAGATCTCCTTCCAGAGTAATAGTAGTTTTTTATTTGCTAAACTATTCGACCTTCTAGCCCATATATTTCATAAGTATTCTGTCACTAAGACATGTTAGGGGAAAAGTTTTTTACTTTCGTGGTATCATTGATTTCAGGTTGCTTGGTCATCTTCTCGATTTGGATATAATTTTCCCAAAATCTGGGTATTCACTTTTAGCGGAGGGTAGAATTAACAATTATTCAGCTTTTAAAAACGTATTGTCCTCGCCCATGGTTGCTTCTGAAAACCAATACTTGGAGTTTTTGTCATGAATGCAATCACAGAATTAAGCGATCCTAATCAAAGGGACGATTCACTATTAGCCATACATATTAGTCAGGTTCCTGTAAATATCGGTCTTATACGAATAGTGAAAGATTTGTCTAATCCGAACAGAGAAATTTTAACGGATGGCTCCTGGTCAAGAGAAGAGATCGATCGCTTGAGCAAGGAATATCCTCAACTTGTTATTGAGTTACAGGTAAATCCAGAAGAAAAGCTTAACCTCCTAGTAGACCAATTCACTGAGTTAACTGATAAGAAATTCGTCTTAGAAAGAATGTTTGACGATGTAGGGGCTGTAAAAAATCGATTGAAGGAGAGGGTAAAAGAAGTTTTTGATGATCAAATCATTTCATTTAAAAATCAAATGACAATGATTTCTTACGGGGTCGATGATCAAATTTTGATCAAAAATGAGTATTCCAGAGCAATCCGGACACCCATTCCACGCGAAAGCGGACAGTGA
>CAZDJE010000022.1:0-44354 GCA_964505715.1 uncultured Desulfocapsa sp.
ACAGTAAAGTAATACAGCGTAATCGCTTTATCGCAGGAGTCTCTTTTCCTTGTACTAAGTGGGCGTCGGTTGATCTGTTTTATGGCTATCATATCGAATCTGCCCCTAAACATGAAACCGGAGGGGCCATTGGCGTTGCTTTTGGATTCTATTTTTACTAAAGCGAACAGTTTTTGCTGAACGCAATATTTCTTATGATGAACAAGAATCTACTGTTCCCCCACCTCCCTGAGCTTTAAATGTTTTTATGAAGGATAAACAGGTGACACAAATGCAAGAGAAGAAAAACAACTGGCGCTTCCGCCTTGGAGGGGGATTGTTTTTTCTTGGGTTTATTTTTCCAGCTTTTATCCCTCTGGTTCTTATGATTGATATGCCGGCCAGTTGGAAAACTGTTGCCACGGGGATGATGGCTGTGGGCCTCCCGGATCTGCTCTGGATTGTTGCAGCAGCAGTTCTCGGTAAGCAAGGCTTTATCGCAATCAAAGAAAAGGCTTTTCACTATCTAAAGAAGATTGGGCCGCCAGATCGTGTCAGCCAAACGCGATACACTATCGGCTTATTCATGTTTTTCCTGCCCTTGCTGCTGGGGTGGCTGGGACCTTATATCTCTCTGTTTTTTAACAGCTATGAATCAAACAGGCTCATTCTTGTTATCAGTGGAGATCTGCTATTCGTTTCCAGTTTTTTCATCCTTGGTGGTAATTTTTGGGACAAGCTCCAGGCACTTTTTATCCATGATGCAAAGGTTGTATCACCAATTGAAAAATAATAACCAGTCATGAATCGGAATCTGATCGATTTTGAAGGATAGGTGGCTTATTCTCTCTGAAATGGGTGCTACACAGAATTATTTTTAAGCACTACCATCCCTTCTGGTGTTTAGATCAGTTACTTATAACCACAGCGGCAGAACGATCCAGAACACCTTTTCTTGATTTCATATACTCTTTTATTTCCATCATTACATTTCTGGCTTCATCCTGTGTCAGGCTATACGCCATGTAGCTTGAGAGATACTTAAAAAGCTGGACTACCAACGCGCACCTGAGGCCCTCTGTGGACAAAATATAGGTGCGTTAGTGCTCAGGGGGATGGGTTCATAAGTGAAAGGTAACTACGCTGTATGAAAAATTGCTACCAGAAATAAATAGATTCCCAGCGGAGCCAGATCTTATTCACTTATTTGTTTTGAAAGGTTATTCCGCGTCCATGTGCACCAGCAATAATTCCTGTTGTGGTAATGATAATTTTATCTCCCTGTTTCTTTTGAACTCCTTCACTATCTGACGTTTGAGATCACTGCGTGTCTGAATAAATTCTTCAGTTTCCACCCAACAAATAGCACTAACATCAATGCCCGAAGCCTCTATATGGCCGACTGAAACTAATGGTTCAGAAGGATCCTTTATAACCCTTGAGTCTGTTCTCATGATTTGCAGTATTGCTGAAATCACCTTTTCCAGATCACAGGTGGATTCAACGTTCAGGCTAATTTTAACACGCAAACTTGGGGCAACACTGAAATTTGTAATTGTGGCTCCTAGAAGCGATGTATTTGGGATGAAGGATATGGTTCCGTCTATGTTTCTTATGGTTGTATGGTATGCTGAGATAGTTTTAACTTTGCCAAAGACATCATTTATCTTAACCAGATGCCCAACACGAAACGGTAATCTAGGCAGGTAAGGAGAAATTAAAAAAAACACAAAACCAGCAACAAGCACAATGAGAATTGCCAGTTCCCCGACCTCACCGATTTCAAATCCGAGAACAGTTAGTGCGAGAAGGATAGAAATAATAAAAATCAGAGAGTATAATGCACCAAAAAAAAGCTGTATAAGCCGTTTTTCCCTGACATAGAGAGGGATGTATCTTTTTGATAATTTCTGCAGAAAAAAAATTAACAAAACACCAGCTACGATAATATAGAGAATGTCTGTAATGGTTTTTCCGTAAAGTTTTAGCTGCTCCAGCACCTCTGTCATGGAAACAATCCCCCTCTCCTCGTTAATTCGCCCTTCCTATGTAATAACGTTAGTAATTAGTATACCGGTGCGTGTCAATTTTATCAAAGATCAATTTTATCAAAGACACCACTAACACATTATTACCTCTCTCAACTGTTACCGTCCAGTTTTGCTGGAGGATCCCTATCATTTTGAACCAATAAGCCTTTGCTCGTTCCTCACAATTACAGGGACCAGAAGAGGGTACTGTCATTCCACCAATTAAAAACAATCACTTGATTTGATTACCTAAAAAATGGCATACTAATAATTGCCATTAAAGCAGACAACGTCAGAAAGATCTTCCATGTTAACCAGACCACTATGAACACAAGGCAATTGGGGGGAACAATGACATCAAAATCAACTTACGAAGAGCTTGAACAACGGATACAGACCCTTGAGAACGATTTAGCTGATCATAAAACCCGTAACGGTTCTGACCGATTAAATCAGCAGTACCTGGAAACCATCCTCAACAATACCAACATGCCTATCTACCTGAAGGATGCCAACTACAAATACATCTTTATGAACCGCCAGTTAGGATCACTTGCCCATGTGGCCCACGACCAGGTCGTGGGCAAGAATGATTTTGACATCTTCCCAAAGGCAACTGCGCAGCTTTTCCGCTCCCAGGATGAGGAGGTTGTCAAGCGCCGGACTTTAGTCGAATTCGAGGAGACCATTCTCCTGCCGGACGGAGTGCAAACATTTCTGACAGCCAAGTTTCCACTGTTTGACAGTGAGGAAAAGGTGTATGCCGTTGGCGGTGTCTGTACTGATATCACTGCCCGCAAGAAAGTAGAAGCGGAATTAAAAGAAGCTGAAGAGAAATACCGGGGTATCTTCGAACATTCACCTTTAGGAATTTTACATCTAGATAAAGAAGGTATCATTACAGCAAGTAATGAAAAATTAGCAGAAATTCTCGGTTCTAGTGTAGAGAAACTTGTGGGCTTTGATTTGCTACAATCTGTAAAAAACGAGAGAGTAAGGGCCTCGACTATTGCAGTACTTTCTGGGGAAATAGCCCATTCCGAAGGAAGTTATCTGTCTGTTACCGGCGATGCTGACGTATACCTTCGCAGTGTTTTTTCTCCGATTTCTTCAAGTGACGGATCAATAGTCGCTGCCATTGGCATTATTGAAGATATCAGTAAACGAAAGAATGCAGAAAAAGCGCTGCAGACGGCCCATAACGAATTAGAACAGCGAGTTGCTGATCGTACTATTCAACTTAACCGTGAAACAGAAAGACTTAGAGAGACAAATATCGCACTCAAAGTTTTGCTGGAAAAGCGGGAGGAAGATAAAACAGTACTTGAAGAGAAGGTAATGTTTAATGTTGAAAAATTAATTTACCCATACGTGGAAAAATTACAAATGAGATGTAACGAAGAGTCCCAAGAGGAGTTCCTGAAAATCATCAAATCAAACCTTGACAAAATCACCTCTTCCTTTGCGCATAATCATAAGAACTATCTTTCAAACCTCCCCCCGGCTCAGATTCAAATTGCCAATTTAATCAAGCAGGGCCAAACCACAAAAGAAATTGCGTCTTTATTAAATCTCTCCCCATCCACTATTGCTTGCCATCGGCAAGAGATTAGAAAAAGGCTTTGCCTGACTAATAAGAAAATAAATCTCCAAGCAGCACTCACAACCGACCCATAACAACTAGAGATCTTAGTTAATACCTAGATGTTCTACACCTCTTGTCAATTCCCCAAAAGAAGCGCTATAGTCACATATAAATTTCAGAATAATTGATACCAAAAACTGCCAAACGCGTTGCGAGCCAAGGACGGAATGTTACAGGTCTCTAAAGATAGCCTGACTCTCTTGGAACACGGTGGATCGGCTTTCTTTAATTCAGCTATCTCTGAATAGTTCGCCCTGTAGATGTATCCCTGACAGGGACAAAATAAGAGCCTCAAAGTTCCCTTAAGAGGCAGGAGGAATTGAACGATGTTATATTCTGCACATTTCATTATTTATCTCTGGTTGGTTCCTGTTTTTTTTCTTTTATTTCTCCCCTTAGTGATAACCGCTACAACTATTCCTCTCGCCCTGACTCAACGCCTTTTTTTTACAGAAAGGACAAGTAACAAAGAAAAAAGAAGCCATCCACGTTTTCGCTCCTCTAAGGATACTATTGCAAAAATTACTGTAGGAAATATGACCTACACGGCTCTGGTCTCTGATCTTTCACAAACAGGTCTTTGCTTAAAACATCTTCCAGATATACTCTCCTATAAAATTAGCCAACTACCAGTTGTTATCAGGCAATACGGTATCGACTACAACCTGATGATTAAAACAAAATGGGTTACACTTAAGGAGTCTGGCAAGCAGATAGGTGCAGAGATTGTGACGGCGCCTCCCGGATGGAACCAATTTCTTCTACAAACAGCAAGAGCAAACTAGCTTGAATCGGTGGATATAGGGTTGTTTTGCGGAATGTAAAAACAACTGAGGTCACGGACGCCTTGTTCCGCTCACTACTTGAAACTAAAAAAAACAGTTGCATACAAGAAAGGATTGTTTCAAGTGGAGCTTGTAGGTAATTCGCAGTTGATGCCACAGTGTGGGCAGATACGTGGCAACAGCTTTAAACCATCACCATTTGGGCTCGCACCCAAATCCGCAAGATTTTTTTGCCATGACGGGCCTGTCTCTACAAAATTACGCGCCACCACAATTCCAGATCCTTTCTCACCGAAGGCATTACGGAGTGACACCTAGAATTAGTTTTGTTACAGGTGCCCTCTCAAACAACAACGGAACCAGACCAAGCTATCCAATTGAATTCACGCCATTTGAATTGATAAATAGCTATTTTCTGGCTTTACCGCAATCTTTATACCTTCAAAAAGCGTAATATAAGGGACTGTGGGACTTGCGGTCTCCGACCTTATTATCTGCAAACTCATCAGAAAAACATGTGGCTTTAACGTAGACTTGGAAGGAGGATTCCCCTTTATTGTGGAGTTGTACTTCAATCAAGACAGGGTTTAGGTCCCCTCAGCTCTTCGATATAGTGCCAACACCTGTGCACAGTTCCTGCCAGATATCAGTTTTCCAACAGCTTCTTCAGATATTTAATACTGCTGCCACGTTCCGTGATTGCCAAAATCTTAATCCATGCCACCAAATACTATTTTTCCGTACTATCCACCATACCCCACACCATCACCACACTTTCGTAGAAAAAAACCACACCCTTGAGACCCTACGCCACACATATGATTAACAGCACAACGCCGTGCTACACAAGTGTCCCCCATGGAGCCATCCGCACAATATCATTTTTTAGCTGTACTTACTGGTCGTTACGTATCGCATTGCCTTTAATTATCCTGTTTAGGACAAAGTGGCACGGTTGATGCAAAGTAAGAGGCATAGAAACTAGAAAATAAGCTCAATCAACCCTATATGGAGGACACCATGACTACTACTACAAATACAACTACTAATACTCAAATTGACGCCGGATACGAAACTTCTAAATTTGCTCTCGGCGCAGGAATGACCATGGCTGCTCTTGTTGGAATCTGGGGCTTTGCCTGTATCGCCAGTGCAATGATGAGTATGGGACCTATGAATGTAGTTAAAGGATACTTGACTGCAGTTGTTGGCTAATAAAATTCCAAGCAAACACTCTAACTGATAAGGATAATACCATGAAAGAAAATACTTCTAAAACAGGATCAAGAATACTATTAGCCGCCGGTTCAATCATGTGTCTTTGGGTTGGAGCAGCCCTTACCAGTGCCCTTTCTTCAGTAGGCTGGTCAGTAAGTGAACTCGCAGGACAATATATGGTCGCAATCGGAATGGTAAAGCCTCTACATACTCTGGTTGATTACTACACACACATCAAGGGTATTGAGTATTTACTCTGTGTTGCTTTCTTCGTTGCCTTCCCAGTTTTCTTTAAATATGTAAATAAAACTCCCGCAAAAGCTAGCGCAACAATCAAATAAGCTCCGCTGGGGTAACAAAGCCCCTTTGGCCTTCAATCTCCCGTCTCCCGAACCTTGGTTCGAGAGGCGGGATTTTTTTATGATCAACCGATGAGCTAGCCTTACGTGCAATTAGTATACAAAAAGTACCCCTTAGGAGCTCTAATCACATCACATTCAGAAAAAGCAGGTTCAAACAACCAATCAAGAATCCAAGTAATGCACCGAACAGATTAATATACTTAAACTGTTCCTCCATAATTGAAAGTAGCAGTCGTTCAAGGCGCATAAGATCGAGCGAATCCACCTTATCTTTAACAATTTGTTGAATATTTAGAGAGGCGACAAGGCCCGGCACTTCAACGTCCAGCATATTCGATGACATACGCCGTACGGATTCATAAATTCCTTCTCTGACTCCAGCGGGCAAAAGGCGCGATATCTTTCCGACACGATGAGTAAGCAGCTTATTCAACAGACTTTCCACCATGACATCCAGGGTCTTTTTTGTTTTTTCAGCTTTAAGAAGCGCAAAGACTTCACTGTTGAGCCACTTTCTGCCCCGACTTACACCTTTTTCTCCCAACAAATCAAAAAGAATTTCACCAAGAGGAAGTTTGCCACCATTTATATGTGTTTCCACGTTATCTCGGATCATTGAGGCAAAAGCATTGGTGGTTTCAGGTTCTTGAAGAAGTGCTGTTAACTGTTCACTGAAATTTGCACAAAAGCCTTCGATCATATCATCGTGGCTATCCCCAACCATTTTCACGAGGGGGGTACCAAGCATTTCCAAACTTCGCTCACGAAGTGCTTTTGCCACACGGCTCTGTACCTCATCATTTTGAAGCCAGCCAACAATATCTTCCTCTTTTTCAACAAGATAATTTCGAACCTTTCCCTCAACGATTTCCGGCGTCAGAAAGCCACTGGCAAGTGCCGCCATTGGTCCCATTCCTTCGACAAAAGAATCAACACCCATTCGCACACCGGTTACAATACGATCTCTGATTTCTGGTTCAGCAATTATCTCTGCAAGCTTACCAAGGAGTAATGGCGTCTGATTTTCTATACTGCTTACTATCAGTTCCTGCATAGCCACGGGCATAATATCGTGCAGACTCTTTTCCTGCTGTAGCGCCGCGTACACCTTTTGCTGGACAAAACTCTCAATCCACTCTGACATGGCAGGACTTGCAAACATTCGGCCCAGACTTTTTTCCAGAAATCTGTATGCCGTCTCTCTGTCTGTTCCTGGTAAAAAGGTTTGGAGGTCGGTGGCAAGTAATCGATCAAACTGTTCATTAATGGATTCTTCTAAAATTTTCTCGAAGGATTCGGACTCCAGAAAAGAATGTATAGCTTTTTGCGATTGATCGGTTATTGCATAGGCCGCAACCTGGTAGTAACTCATGTATTTTTCCGGTACAATTTCACTTACCGGGCCAAGATCTTTTTGCAGCAAGGCCTCTCCCCTGCTTTCAATAAGAGAATAGAGCGTATTTTGAAAACTCTCTTTTTCAAGTGCCCCGCTGATCTCCGTACTAGTCAACAGATGGCTTCCAACCATCTCTCCAATATTGATTGCCAGATCAGCTCGTTTGGAGGGAATTACGCCAGGAGTCATCGGAATCCGGACACCAAACAGATATTTTGCAGTGAGCGGCCTGAACAGCATTTTTATGGCCACTTTATTAGTAAGATACCCGATAAATGCACCAATTACTGGAGGCGCACCATACTGGAGAACCGGAGCGAGATCAGAAGGATTAAATGGCATAGCTTAAAACCTCGGCCGGGGCAGTAACAACTCTCCAGGCATTATTTTTTTCAAGTTCAGTACGATCACGAAAACCCCATTCCACTCCAATGGTTCTCATTCCTGCAGAATTTCCAGTCTTCATATCCGTTGCAGTATCTCCCACATAGAGAATCTCCGTCACATCAAGTTTCATCATTTTTGCAAGCTCGAGGGCTCCAGCCGGATCTGGTTTTTTAGCAATGCCATCGCGCTGCCCGAAGACAAAGGCAAATGGATGATCCGGAAAAAAAGTCTCCACACAGAGTCTTGTGAATTCATGGGGTTTATTTGACAATATAGCAAGTTTCAGACCTGCCTCTGATAGAGAGGATATCATTTCCGGAATGCCCTGGTAGGGAGCAGATTGTTTATTCCAGTTGAGCATATAGATTTCACCAAACTTTTTCATATAAAAACTAAGCTGCTCCTCCGTTGCATCTGTCCCGGGAATTATCCGCTGCATCAGCGTTTTTAGCCCTTCGCCTACAAAATAACGATACGCATCCACGGGGTGAACCGGAAATCCAAAATGTTCAAGGGTTGCATTAGCAGCGGCTGCAAGATCCTCAAGGGTATCCAGCAATGTGCCATCAAGATCAAATATCAGTCCTTTACATTTCATTATAAATCCTCTTTTGCTGCATCTCTGCATTCTAACTTATCTTTTTAATTCTGGGCAAACATAGCAGTTGTAAATTTATCGTACAACTCAAATTAATGACTATTATTTTTTGTTTAATTCTTTTAATATAAATTACTGAAGATTCATTTAATCAATATTAGCCTGTTCCTTTAACAACAACGGTTCAATTTTATGTGGTTCATACACTTTATTAAATCTTCCATTGGTAAAAAATGGATAATGGCATGCACAGGGTTCTGCCTCATTCTCTTTCTTTGTAGCCACGCTGCGGGAAATGCCACTCTCTTTTCATCAACTGCACTCTTCCAGGCTTATGCAGATCAATTGCACAGTCATCCGCTGATCGTCTCAGTATTCAGCAAAGGATTGTTTCTTGTGTTTGCGATCCATGCGATAACCGGAAGCTTACTCTTTTTGCAAAATAGGACGGCTAGAAGCCAGGGCTATAAAATAAAAAAGCGAGCATTTAAAAATTCACAAGCCTCAAGTAGCATGATTTACAGTGGACTTTTTATCCTGTTTTTTGCTTTAATCCATACTTATGTTGTTTCTTTTGGGGATCATGGCACCATCGGTACTACGATTTCTCAGCTTTTTAGCTCTTTTTTCGTATCCATATTCTATATCATTGCCTTTATTGGTCTTGCCATTCACCTGAGCCACGGGTTCTGGTCCATGCTTCAGACATTTGGCGTCAATCATCCTAGCTACAATGGGCTGATACAGAGTCTTAGCTATATTGTCCCTCTCTTTTTTCTCCTTCTATTCAGTGCTATTCCTCTTCTTTTTCTATTTGGAACAGGAAATTAAACACGTAACAGGTACATTTTAATGGAACTTAAATCCAATGTCCCCGCAGGTCCCTTAGTAGAAAAGTGGGATAATCATCGTTTTGCTTCAAAACTCGTTAATCCTGCCAATCGCAGAAAATATAAGGTTATTGTCGTGGGGACCGGACTCGCCGGGGCCTCAGCTTCTGCAACCCTTGCCGAACAGGGGTATGAAGTAAGCACCTTCTGTATTCAGGACAGCCCGAGACGAGCCCATTCCATTGCAGCTCAGGGTGGTATTAATGCGGCCAAGAACTATCAAAACGATGGCGACTCTATCCAGCGACTTTTTTACGACACAATTAAGGGTGGAGATTTTAGGTCTCGTGAGGCCAATGTCTACAGATTAGCCCAGGTCAGTAATAATATCATTGACCAGTGCGTTGCTCAGGGTGTTCCATTTGCCAGAGAATATGGTGGAACACTTGCCAACCGCTCCTTCGGTGGAGCACAGGTTTCACGAACTTTTTATGCCAGAGGGCAAACCGGACAACAGCTGTTACTTGGTGCCTATTCTGCCCTTTCACGCCAGATAAAGACGGGCAAGGTTACCATGCATACCAGGCAAGAGATGATGGAGGTGGTACTTGTTGACGGGAAGGCACGCGGCATAGTTACTCGCGATATTATCAGCGGCGAACTTAGCAGCCATTCAGCAGATATCGTTATTCTTGCCACGGGTGGCTATGGTAATGCCTATTTCCTCTCTACAAATGCCATGGCCTCAAATGTTACGGCTGCATGGCGAGCCCATAGAAAAGGCGCTGGATTTGCCAATCCATGCTTTGTACAAATTCACCCCACCTGCATCCCTGTTCACGGAAGTTTTCAATCAAAGCTCACCCTTATGAGTGAGAGTCTGCGGAACGATGGACGAGTATGGGTTCCTAAAAAACCAGGTGACGCCAGAAGAGCCGGATCAATCCCGGAAGAGGAACGCGACTACTATCTTGAAAGCAAGTATCCAAGTTTTGGAAATTTGGTTCCACGTGACGTTGCCTCCAGAAATGCCAAAGAGCAGTGTGATGAAGGCAAAGGAGTAGGTACTACCAACCTTGCGGTTTATCTTGATTTTGCCGATGCAATCAAACGGGAAGGAAAGGATACCATTCTGAAAAAGTATGGCAATCTGTTCCAGATGTACGAAAAAATCACAGATTCCAACCCGCTTCACGAACCAATGATGATCTATCCAGCCGTTCATTACACCATGGGTGGCCTCTGGGTTGACTATAATCTGATGACCACAATACCCGGGCTTTTTGCCATTGGGGAATGCAACTTTTCCGATCACGGAGCAAACCGCCTTGGAGCCAGTGCTCTGATGCAGGGGCTTGCTGATGGATATTTTATTGTAAGTACCTGTGTTGCAAACTATCTCGGATCAAACCCACTTGAGGTCGTAAATACAACGGATCAACCATTTACCGAAGTGCAACAACAGGTTCAGGATCATATTGCCAGACTTCTAAAAAGCAGTGAAGGAGGACCTGAAGGAAAACTCACCGTTGACGAAATCCATAAGGAACTCGGACTTCTTCTCTGGGATCATTGCGGCATGGCCAGAAATAAAGAAGGTCTTGAGGAAGCGTTAAGCAAACTACCGCTTATTCAAAAGAAATTCTGGGAGAAGGTGTATATTCCCGGAACCGGTGCAGAGCTCAATCAATCCCTTGAACGTGCGGGTCGTCTTGCCGATTTTCTTGAATTTGCAGAAGTTATGATCAGAGACGCTCTTGCTCGTGAAGAATCCTGTGGCTGTCATCTTCGTGAAGAGAGCCAGACAGAAGAGAACGAAGCCAAACGGGACGATGCCGGATACAGTCATGTCTCCGTATGGGAATATATGGGAGAAGGTGTTGAACCAACACTCCACAAGGAAGAACTCCTGTTTGAAAATGTTACGCCAAGCCAGAGAAGCTATAAATAACCGAGAATTATTATGACTATAGATACCATAGACCTGACCCTTGAAATCTGGCGCCAGAAAGATTCCAAAGCTAAGGGTGACTTTGAGACCTACGCCCTGCAAAACATTTCCACGGGTATGTCGTTTCTAGAGATGCTCGATGTTCTTAATGAAAATCTCACCAGGGAAGGAAAAGACCCCGTTGCCTTTGACCATGATTGTCGCGAAGGCATCTGCGGCATGTGCGGTGCGGTTATTAATGGTATTGCCCATGGTCCGGAACCTGAAACTACGCTCTGCCAACTGCATATGCGTCATTTTAATAATGGCGACACTCTGGTAATAGAGCCTTTTCGCTCTCGTGCATTCCCGATCCGTAAAGATCTGATCACGGACCGCAGTGCGCTCGACAGGATTATTCAGGCTGGCGGCTATGTTTCAGTAAACACCGGCGGCACCCCTGATGGTAACAGCACCCCCATTCCCTCTACCACGGCGGAACTTTCCATGGATGCGGCATCCTGCATCGGCTGTGGTGCCTGTGTTGCGAGCTGTCCCAATGGTGCAGCCATGCTCTTCACTGGAGCCAAGATAACTCAGCTCAGCCTCCTGCCTCAGGGACAACCCGAACGTACTGAGCGGGCACTGGCTATGGTCTCCGTCATGGACGCCGAAGGTTTTGGGAATTGTACCAACGAGAGAGAATGTGAAGCAGTATGTCCCAAGGGAATTTCAATCCGCAATATTGCCCAGATGAACAAAGAGTTTGTGAAAGCAGCCTTTTTTGGATAGCGGGAAACAGGGCTTGCCCAGAAGAAAGCCAGGCGGTTTAAAGACTAATTGGACTCTTCGCCAAGCAGCAGACAGCCGCCGCCATTGTACTGTGTGGAAGGATCGTCACCTGTGCTAAAATTCAAAAAATTAAGGCTGAACAGGGTGTCGGTGAGAACCAGAGGGATATCCGGATACTCCAAACGAAGGAATTCGCTGAGTTCAAATGTTTGCAGATTGTCACGTCCGGAAAACACCTTCGCCTGCTTATAACTGTGTGATAGAAAGAAACTGAATTCCCGCGGCTTCTCAAACCCTTCGATAATCATTCCACTCAAGCGTATAGACAGACGATTAGCACACTCAAGAATCTGCTGGGTTGCAATCTCAGCAAGTAGCACGTTCCCCTGCAGCGGCAAACTACTTCGGGTATCATCCACATATTCAACAGGTGTGGCCACCACCCCGCCTGGCATAAAAAACGAGCCTATCTCCGTCAAAGCCTCAACGAAGTCATCTGAAATCAGTTGCGATTGCATACCTGCTCTCACAGTAAAATCAAAGGTTGATCCAATATCCAAGCCACACTCCTTTGTGGGATTACAAACTGCCACATAAACAGGATACATTGTCAGAGAGACGCCTATCACCCTGAGAGCCTGTTTTATTTGTTACTGCTTTTCAGCAAACTTCTAATTCACTATAACACGTAATTATTAAATTTAAAAACTAATGGTCACAAAAGTTAAAAACAATGTAGAGTTTGATTGATATTATTCTCGTTCATTTATAAGCGTAATCGCTGACCACTCTGGTATCATTAAGAGCTTGGTTCGTACCCCATAAAATCCATAACCCCTTTTTTATTACTACTGGAAACATGCATACTCACACTCTTATCATAGGAGCCGGGCCAGGAGGCCTTGCCTGCGCAAAAATGCTTGCAGATCTTGGCATCAAAGCTCTTGTACTTGAACGAAAACAGACCATCGGACCAAAAGTCTGCGCCGGTGGTATTACCTGGAGCGGCCTCATTAGTCGGGTTCCTGAAGAGCTTGCCGAAGGAGTATTTCCCAAACAGTATATTCGGACTCCTCTTCAAAAGGTCTGCATTAAAGAAGATAAGCCCATTATCGCAACGGTCAACCGTAAAAAACTTGGGCAATATATGGCAAAGCTTGCAACAAATGTTGGCGTGGAACTGCGAACCGGAGCAATAGTCCGTAAAATTTCAGATAAAAGTGTAATTGTTCAGGATAAAAAAACAGGAGCACAGGAGACAATTGGTTTTGATTATTTGGTAGGCTGTGATGGTTCAAGTTCTCTGGTACGAAGACATTTGGGACTCAGCAGTAAGCGACTCGGCATAGGAATCAACTATCAGATTCCAGGGCAGGTTCAAAAAATGGAATGGCACCTCAATAACCGTCTCTTTGGAAATGGGTATGCCTGGATATTTCCCCATGCGGAAACGGTTTCCATCGGTGCCTATGCTGACAAAAGCACCATGGGCCCAGGCCGATTAAAAACAAATCTTATTTCCTGGGCAAAAAATCAGGGATATTCGCTTGCGGAACAGACAGCCAGGGCTGAATATATCAACTACGATTATCAAGGCTGGAACTTCAAAGATATATTTCTAGCAGGTGATGCAGCAGGACTCGCTTCAGGGCTTACCGGAGAAGGTATCTATCCTGCAATTATTTCAGGCGAAGAAGTTGCAAGGACTATAGCAAATCCGAATCACAGCACAGTCACCATGAATCGGTTGATTCACAACCATGACAAACATAGTCGTATGGTTAAGCTCAGCGGGAAAAATGGCTTTTTCAACTCGATGCTTGCAGAACTGGTGACACTGGGACTCCGATCAGGTATGATTACTTTTGACAAACTTGAAATGGCAATTTAAAGATGCCTTAAACGCTTTCCCTACATCTATATCCGAACTATGACTGTATCAAAGAAAAAGAACACGCTGCTTATCAATGCTGCCTTTGTTGCGGTAATAATCGGCATCCTTGCTTTTCTTCTGAGGGCTCCTGAAGTTACCACACCAAGACTCCCTCACGACGATGACCATGAACATTTTTTCGCCATGAAGAAAAAAGCAGCCGGAAAATTATGCGTTGAATGTCACACACCGGAGGGCGTCTATCCACTGCCCGAGGATCATCCACCTAAGCTACGCTGTCTGTTTTGTCATAGAAGGGATTAGCCCAACTAGTGCTGCGTCAATTCACCGTTGATGCGACACTAGGCATCAAGACTTCTACGGACCATCTCAAAGACGTCTCCTGAAAGACCTTTTGTATCGACAATACGCTGCAGTTCTGTTTCCATTAATTCCTGCCTGCTACTATCGTACCGTTTCCAGGCTGCAAAGGGTGTGGTGAGACGTGAGGCAATTTGCGGATTTTTTGAGTCAAGTTCAAGTATCCTATCCGCCAAAAACCTATATCCCCCGCCCTCTTGATTGTGAAAAACAACATGGTTTCCACCAAATGCGCCAATTAAGGACCGTACCTTATTAGGGTTAGAGATGGAAAATGCTGGGTGCTCCATAAGATTCTGAACCGAGTCAAGTGTTGCTGGAAGGCTTGAACTGGCCTGAAGAATAAGCCACTTATCCATCACCAGTAGATCTGCCTTCCATTTCCCATAGAAATCATCAAGTAACTCGACGCGCTGAGGGATATCGCAGTGGCTCAGTGCTACAAGTACTGCGATGGCATCGGTCATATTGTTACTGCTGAAATACTGTTCTTGCGCCTGTTTTACATCAACCTGATCTGGCACAGCAACTGCAAACAAATAGGAAAGACAGACATTTTTCAATCGTCTCCGCCCCATCGCCTCCGGAGTTAATTCGTATTTTCCGTGCTCTTTGTTTGCATCCCAAACCATTCGTAACTCACCTTGAAGAGCAACTGCAAGTTCCTGCCGTACAAAACATCTGGCGGCATGAATGCTATCGGGATCAATTATTTCCATCTGCTGCGCAAGGTAGTTTTCTTCCGGAAGAGAAAGCGCCATTGCAAGCAGTGATTTATCACTTTTCCCATCCGTTAAAGTCTTTTTCACCGCGTCTACAAAGAGTGGATCAAGAACAGTCTCTTTCCCCTGCTGGAAAGCATCGCTAATTTCCATAATAACTGATTCACTCAAACGAAAAGCGGCATCCCACCGATTAAAAGGATCGGAATCATGAGCCATCAGAAAGGCAAGTTGTTCCCGTTCCTGCCACGCCTGTACTTTTACGGGTGCTGAAAATCCACGAAGGAGTGAAAGAACAGGCTTTTCTGAAAGCCCCTCAAAACTATAGGTCTCTTCTTTTTCAGTTAATTCGAGCATATTACGTTTAACAGCAATATCCTGGCCGCGACTATCCAGCAGTCCAAAAGCAATTGGGATATGAAATGATTTCTTACCTTCCTCTTCCTGCGATGGAGTTGCGGCACAACTCTGGGCTATTGTCACTAGGTACTTCCCGGCGGCTGCATCCCAACTTTCATTCACGCTCAACTGAGGGGTTCCAGACTGGCTGTACCAGAGCTTAAACTGTCCGAGGTCAACACCTGAGGCATCTGTCATTGCTGCTACAAAATCATCACAGGTCACCGCCTGCCCATCATGCCGTTTAAAGTACAGATCTATTCCTTTACGAAATTTTTCTGCACCAAGTAAAGTGTGCATCATCCGGATTACTTCCGCTCCCTTGTTATAAACCGTCACCGTATAAAAATTATTAATTTCGGCATAGGAATCCGGACGCACAGGATGGGCCATTGGGCCACTATCTTCACGGAACTGAAAACTACGAAGTACTCGTACATCTTCAATGCGCTGGATAGGACGTGAATTCATATCGGATGAAAATTCCTGATCCCGAAAGACGGTGAGTCCTTCTTTCAAGCTCAGCTGAAACCAATCTCTACAGGTAACCCTGTTTCCTGTCCAATTATGAAAATACTCATGAGCGATAACACCTTCAACACCGAGATAATCCTGATCCGTTGCCGTTTCGGGGCTGGCTAGCACATATTTTGAATTAAAGACGTTGAGCCCCTTATTCTCCATGGCCCCCATATTAAAATCATCGACGGCTACTATCATATAGGTATCAAGGTCATATTCGAGACCGAACACCTCTTCGTCCCAGGCCATGCTCTTCTGTAAAGAGACCATGGCGTGATCACACTTATCACGATTTCTTTCTTCAACATAGATTCGCAAGTCAATCCTGCGTCCTGATTGTGTTGTGAACGCATCCTGTATAAAAACAAGATCCCCCGCAACAAGTGCAAACAGATAACAAGGCTTGGGAAAAGGATCTTCCCAGACTGCAAAATGACGTCTGCCTTCAAGCGTTCCCTCTTCAACCATATTTCCGTTTGAAAGCAAGACTGGACAATCATTAATATCTGCCTCAATACGAGTGGTAAAGCGAGCCATAACATCGGGCCTATCGAGATAATATGTAATTTTCCGAAACCCTTCCGCTTCACACTGGGTACAGAAATTCCCACTGGAGCGATACAGGCCTTCAAGGGCCGTATTCCTATCGGGATAAATCCTTGTGTGGATTTCAAGAACAAATTTATCCGGCATATCGAGCAAAGTCAGTCCATCACCGGCGAGACGATAACAATCAGTAGCTAACTCTTTTGCATCCACTGAAATAAAGAGCAGTTCAAGATTTTCACCGTGTAAAAACAATTCAGTCGTGTCACCCGTTGCGGCAGCATTTTTAAAAACAGAAGACTTTGCCTCCACCACACAGGACTCTTTTCCAAGCAGAAAATTAAGATTGAGTGTGCTTATCAGGAAACCTGGAACCTGATAATCCCTTCGATAAATGGTCGAATGCTCTATATTAGACATATTTTCCCTTTCGCTTCTGATATAAATGCTGAAGACGCATTCAACAATTTCTTTAGTTTGCGCCTTATAATTACTAACTTATTTTGGAATGAGCCCTTAGTTGCCGTTGACAGCCAATGGTATCCAGTATATTTTCCAACGAAACTATTACCTATCGTAACTATTCAGCAAGGGCAACTCATTACCCTTAACTCTGAACGCGCTCCGAAGGAAGTACTCTTGGGGTATAACTGTTTAGCAGGTAAGCGTAGACTCCGGGTAAGCGTAGACTCCGGGTAAGCGTAGACTCCGGGTAAACGCAGACTCCGTGCTTCAAATTCGTTTATTTTGAGCTCCAAAGCAGACTAATGCTATTGAGGAGGCAAAAATGGACGTAGTTGGAGTGCTGCTGAATAGTCACTAACTCTCTTTATTTTTATTCACCATAGCAAACTTGAGGCAATAATCCCATGATCAAGATTAATGAACATTATCTAAAACTTCAGGCATCCTATCTCTTCTCCAATATTGCAAAAAAGGTTGGCGAGTTTCAGCAATCCAATCCTGAGAAAGAAATCATTCGTCTTGGTATTGGCGACGTGACCCGTGCCCTCCCCGAGGCGTGTACCCAGGCATTCCATAAAGCTGTCGATGAGATGGCAGCGGATTCCAGTTTCCGCGGTTACGGGCCTGAACAGGGGTACGATTTTCTCCGTGAAGCCATTGTAAAAAATGATTTCCAGCCAAGGGGTGCAGATATTTCGGCCGATGAGATTTTTGTCAGTGACGGCGCTAAATGCGACACCGGCAATATACAGGAACTGTTTACTCAGGACGCCAGAATTGCAATTCCCGACCCCGTCTATCCCGTTTATCTTGATACGAATGTTATGGCAGGACGAACCGGAGAGTTTGAGGATGGCCGCTATAAAGGCATTATCTACCTTGATGCAACAAAAGAGAATAACTATGTGCCGGGTCTGCCTGAAGAAAAACCAGACCTTATTTATATGTGCTTCCCGAACAACCCCACCGGTTCCACCATTACCAAAGACGAGTTAAAAACATGGGTTGATTACGCAAGGGAGAATCAGGCACTGATACTTTTTGATGCTGCCTACGAAGCATTTATTCGTGACGAGTCCCTGCCAAAATCGATCTACGAGGTGGAAGGTGCCAAAGAAGTCGCCATCGAATTTCGTTCTTTCTCCAAAAGTGCAGGGTTCACCGGAACACGCTGTGCCTATACCGTGGTTCCTAAAGAATGTGCTGCCTTTGATTCCAAGGGGGGCAAACAGCTTATCCACCCACTGTGGAACCGTCGTCACTGTACGAAGTTCAACGGGGTTTCCTACCCAGTACAGCGTGCTGCCGAAGCTGTTTACAGTGAAGCGGGCAAAGCTCAGGCCAAAGGACTTGTCGCTGGATATTTAAACAATGCAGACCTCATTGCAACCGAAATCAAAAGCCTTGGCTATGATTTTGTAGGCGGTGATAATTCTCCATATATCTGGATTGAGGCAAAACGAGATTCCTGGGAATTCTTTGATATGCTTCTCAATGAGACCGGGGTTGTATGTACTCCAGGCGCCGGATTTGGAAAATGTGGTGAAGGATATATCAGGTTATCCGCATTTAATTCTTACGAGAATGTGGAAAAGGCGATGGCCAGAATTAAAAAGGCTCTTGCGTAACACAATCGGTTTTCGAGCTCCAGGAAGGTATCCCTGAAGCTCGAAAATACTTTTGCGGGCAGCTACGATTTTTCAAAAACGGCAGGCTTAAAGCTTACTCGTTCTTCCTTCCCCTTCATTTCCTCAAAAGCATCAAAGCCCTCTGTCTTCAAAAAGGAGATAACGTCCTGCACCAGACGTTCCGGGGCGGAAGCTCCTGCGGTAATGCAGATAGTAGAAATACCTCGCAACCATTTCATTTCGATATCAGATTTATCATCAATCAGATAGCCCTCCATCCCTGCACGCTCCCCAACCTCACGTAATCTATTAGAGTTAGAACTATTTTTCGACCCAACAACAAGCAGAACATCACAACTTTTTCCGAGCTCCCGCACGGCTTCCTGCCGATTAAGCGTTGCGTAACAGATATTGGATTTTTGTCCCTTAATCGCTGGAAAACGTTCCTTCAATATATCACGTATCCCCGCAATATCGTTTTGACTCAGCGTGGTCTGGGTTACAAAGGCAACCCGGGTCGGATCGTTAACCTGTACCTGCCGTGCCTCCTCTTCGGACGCCACCACATGAACGTTTCCAATAACACGACCGGCAGTTCCCTCCACCTCCGGGTGATTATGATGACCAATAATCAACACGTCGTAGCCGTCTGCGTAGTATTTTTCCACCATATTGTGCACGGACCAGACGAGCGGACAAGTGCCATCGATGGTTCTCAGGCCAAGCGTCTTTGATCGCATCTCGGTTTCAACCGACACCCCGTGAGCACTAAAAATACAGATAGCATTTCGTGGCACATCTACGAGGTCATCGACAAAGGTGACACCAAGACTTTCAAGTTCTCGAACCACATGCTTATTATGAACAATTTCATGCAGGACATAAATGGGAGCCCCGTACTCCCTGATTGCGAGTTTTACCGTTGCAATTGCCCTGTCCACTCCAGCACAAAACCCTCGCGGATTAGCCAGAATTATCTTTTTTTCTATTTTTCCCATGACTTCCCCATCAATGGCCTAACCATCTCTTTATTATAAATAATAATACACCACACTGTTCACTTTTATTTATTTAAATTATTTCACTATTCATTTTCAATTTTGAATTTGACTTGATATCATATAGAGTTTAATAAGATGCAGTATCTAGCAGGAACTCAGCAATTTCACCACTTCCAAAAAGGAAAATACCTTATGTCTCTTTCTCAAACATTCACGGTGACTCAGCCCACTCAAATTCAATTCGGTGCAGGTGCCATTGCAGATCTTGGTGAAACAGTAAAAAGTTTCAATGGAACTAATGTTTTACTAGTAGTTGATCCAGGGCTTGTCAAAGCTGGATTGCTCAAACCAATTACAGCTCCCCTCAAAAAAGCAAAAATCCCGTTTACTGTCTACGATAAAATTGATCCCGAGCCCGGCCTGAAGCTTGCCGACAAAGGAAAAACAATTGCCAAAAAAGCTGGCTGTGACTGTGTTGTCGGTGTCGGTGGCGGCTCAGCCATGGATGTTGCAAAGGCCATCGCCATCCTTCTTACAAACGGTGGTAAGGCTGTCGATTATCTAGGACTTGGTTTGATTAAAAAACCTGGCGTTCCTAAAATCATGGTACCGACCTCATCAGGGACAGGTGCTGAAGTAACATTTACCGCAGTCTTTATCAATGAAAAGACTGGCTCAAAAGGCGGAATGAACGGAGACCCACTTTATCCAGATGCTGCAATTCTTGATCCTGAATTGACCCTTTCCCTGCCACCACACGTGACAGCCTTCACAGGAATTGACGCCCTTACCCATGCGCTTGAGGCCTACACATCTACCCAGGCCCATCCCATATCAGAGATGTATTCCCTTGAAGCAATCTCTCTTATTGCAGGTCATCTTCCTGCAGCATATGCCAATGGAGACAACCTCGAAGCACGTTCAGCAATGCTTATGGGATCACTCCTTGGCGGTAAGGCACTTGCCACCGCGGGAGTTGGACTCGTACATGCCATGGCGTACCCCATGGGTGGAATGTTTGGTATCCCCCATGGTCTTGCCAATGCAGTACTTTTACCCTACGTCATTGAATATAACCTCATTGGAAATCTTGAGAAATTTGCGGTTCTTGCAGAAGTTTTAGGACAAAACACCAGTGATCTGACCCTACGAGAGTCTGCAAGTCTTTGTGTTGATGCACTCTTTAACCTCAATGATGATGTTGGCATCCCTGCTACTTTGAAGGATCTTGATATTCCTTTTGATGCGATCCCTGAGATGGCAAAAATTGCCCTCACCGTAACTCGTCCCGTTGAAAACAATCCAAGACAGCCTTCCCTTGAGGATGTTATTGGGATTTATGAAACAGCATTCAGCGGTGACCTTCCTTTTTAGAGGAATATTTCATTGCAGGCAATTCTGCCTTTATTGCAAGAAATAGAGGTAGCATTGCCGTCTCGCCACTCTCCTCTAATAGTGGAGAGAATATGAATACAATTTTTGCTAGTATAACTGTGATCTGTCTTAGTATGGTTATGAGATTTACGATTGCTCCTGAGTCCCATGCTAAAAAACGTATTGTATTTGGTTGGGCCTGCTGATGGAACCTTCCAGGATGTTGCCAATGCTATTGAGTTATACAAACCGGTTAAAGAGATGGCTGATTTCACTGTGAAAGTTTAAACTTCTGCAGGATCTATTGAGAATCTTCGTTTGGTTAACTCAGGTAAATCTGATTTTGCCACAGTCTACTCCGGGTACGTTTATCTTAGTGCCAACGGTATAATGAAAAACGATACAAGAAAAATATAAAGGCCTCTTGGCCGTTGCTTATTTGTATGGTGCTCCCTCCCAACTTATAGTTCGTAATGATTCTGGTATTAAAGCTGTAGAAAATTTTGCTGAGAAAAAAGTTGGTGTGGGTAATGCCGAATCCGGTGCATTCGAAAACTGTGAACTCTTTTTTACCCACATGGGTGTCTAGGACAAAATCGAACCTAACGCTAGGTGGTACAACGATGCAGCTGCTGTATTTGATAACCAACAACTTGATGCCATCTGGCTCGTTACCGCATTCACTTCAGGGGCTGTAAATATGGCAGCTCAGACCAACGATATCGCTCTCATTGACCTCGAAGCTGATGCCGTAGCTTCCGGTTTCCATGAGAAATATCCATACTTTTCAAAACTCAGTGTACCTGCAGGAACCTATAACGGTGTTGAGACAGACACACCTTCTTTTCAGGATTTCGCTCTCTAGATGGCTCATATCAATGTCACCAATGACCTTGCTTATAAGCTTCTCAGCGTCATTTTCACCGACGAAGGTCTTGCCCATATGGTCAGTCAGAAAAAACCTTCGAAAATATATCTCTGAAAACCGGTGTTACCGAAATTGTCACTCCAAGGCATCCCGTTGCGATTAAATTCCGAAAAGAGAACGGATTGCTGTAGTTTTTAGCCTAAGGGCTCTTTAACTGAAGACTGAAAAAAGAAAAAGAAGTACTCAAGGAAACTATTCAAAAAAAATGCTAAAACAATCAAGAAATAAGCGAATAGCTCTGTTTACAGCATTTTTTGTTATTAGCTTTCTTATAACATTTAAGCTGGTTTCCTACTGGGCCTACAATCGCGGTATTCATAGTCTTAAGGTACAAGGGGAAGCAAGACTGGATTTATACGTCAACTATCTCCAAGGAGTTCTGGAAAAATATCAGAGTCTTCCTGAACTTTTAGCGATTGACAGTACCCTTGTACGCGCCCTATCAACCCCCCATGAAAAAAAACGCATCGAGACCCTCAACAGATATTTAGAGACCATCAATAAGGTAAGCGATACTCTAGATACCTATCTGATGAATAAAAACGGTCTTACGATTGCCGCAAGTAACTGGCAGGAAGATAGACCTTTTATTGGCAGAAATTTCAGCTATAGACCTTATTTTAAACAGGCAATGACCGGAAAGCTCGGTCGATATTTTGCACTTGGTACGACTTCCTCAAAGCGTGGCTATTACTTTGCTTATCCAGTACGAGATCAAGATGATATTATTGGTGCAGTAGCGATAAAAATCAACATCGATTCCGTTGAACAGAAATGGGCTCAACAAGGTGAAAATTTTCTTGTTACAGATCCGGATGGAGTGATCTTTATTACCACATATCCCGGATGGCGATATAAGACTCTTGAGCCGCTAAGTGCTGATGTTCTAGCTAGAATAAATGAGAGCAAACGATATCCTGAGTCAACTTTTGACCCCGTCGTAGAAGAGATTCTTCAAGATGATGAATCTTCCCAATTTTTAAAAATAAAGCCAACAGAGTCAGAAGTAATCACGAAAGTTGTGAAACAGAGTAGGTTTATGCCCCAGGCTGGCTGGAATGTGCATATTTTAACAGATGTTGCAGATATTAAGAAAAATATACTCTTTCTAAATATCATTGTAGCCAGTTCGTTTGGCGTTGCATATATACTTTCACTGTTACTGGCTCAACGGCACTATAGGCTTGAGGAGTTGGCAATTATCGAAGAAAACTCGAAAAATGCTCTTCGAGATGCAAATGAACAGCTTGAGTCCCGGGTTTCTGCAAGAACTGAGGAACTCACGATTGCAAACGAACAGTTAACAAAAGAGATCCTTGAGAGAAAAGAGACGGAAATCAAGCTCAAAAGTACTCGTAAAGAGCTTGTACATTCTGCTAAACTTGCTGTTCTGGGTCAGATGTCTGCAGGTATCAACCACGAATTAAACCAACCTCTTGCTGCTATTCGTAGCTACACTGATAACGGTACCCAGTTTTTAAAGAAAGGGCGTTATAAAGATGCAATGTGGAATATGGAACAAATTGCTGAACTCACAGAGCGAATGGCGCAGATTGGGGTGCAACTCAAACTTTTCTCCAAGAAATCAAGTGGTCAGATTGTAGCTGTTCCATTACACGGTGTTGTAGATGGGGCGATGGAGATACTCAAGCCTGCCCTTAAAAAAGCTGGGGTTTCCATGTCTACTTCAATTGAGCCACCTAACCTTGAAATTCGTGGAAATAATGTATTGTTGCAGCAGGTTCTTGTTAATCTGTTTTCTAATGCTATGCATGCAATGGACAATCAACAAACAAAAGAAATTACCCTTACGTGCAGCAGCAAAGGGACAAGGGTCTTAATTTCTATTGAGGATACAGGTTCAGGAATTACCAAAGAACATTTAAAACATATTTTTGACCCTTTTTATACGACCAAGAAATCAGGCCAGGGATTAGGTCTTGGGCTGACTATCAGTGATAGAATCGTTCGTAATTTTGGTGGGAAGATTGTCTATGTTCCAACGGACATAGGGACAAGGTTTGAATTTACGTTAGAGAAGGTAGGCTAGTACATGTCAGGTTTAGGAAAAGTACTTTTCATAGACGATGAAAAACATATTCGCCAGGCTAATAAACAATCGCTTGAACTGGCAGACCTTGCGGTTGTGTGTGAGGATTGTGCTGAAAAAGGATTGGAGCAAATAGGACGCGAATGGCCCGGTATCGTTGTCTGCGATATTCGTCTTCCTCAGATGGATGGAATGGAATTCCTCCAAAAAGTTCAAGCCATTGATCGCGATTTACCTGTAATTCTCATCACTGGCCACGGTGATATTTCGATTGCCGTAAAGGCGATGCGCAATGGAGCATATGATTTTATCGAAAAACCATACTCTGCTGAACGACTGGTCAAAACGGTCTTAAGGGGGCTAGAAAAAAGAGCACTTACCCTAGAAAACAGAAATCTAAGAAGGGAGCTTGAATTGCACAGTGCCCCTGGCCCTCGTATTATCGGTCGCACGCCAGGGATGGAAAAACTGCGCTGCACCATTGCCCAGGTGGCAGATACCGGCGCAGATGTTTTAGTCTTCGGAGAAACAGGTACTGGAAAGGAACTCGTGGCAAGAGCCCTTCATGAAAATAGTAGTCGAAGAACAAAGAATTTTGTTGCGATTAATTGCGGGGCCGTGTCTGAGTCCATTATGGAAAGTGAGCTCTTTGGTCATGAGCAGGGTGCATTTACAGATGCCAAAACGGCAAGGATTGGGAAGTTTGAGCATGCAAATGGCGGTACCCTATTACTCGACGAAATCGAATCTATGCCTCTTAGGGTGCAGATTAATCTGTTAAGAGTTTTGCAGGAAAGGTCCGTTGAACGGCTCGGCTCAAACCGGCTGATACCAGTCGACTTACGTGTTGTAGCTGCCTCCAAGGTAAATTTACTTGAGGCATCACAAAACGGGACTTTTCGAGAAGACCTCTATTATCGACTCAATGTGGTCTGCCTTGACATCCCCCCACTCAGGGAAAGGCGTGAGGATATCCCACTTTTATTCCACCATTTCCTTTTAGTGGCAGGACATAGATACCAACAGGAGGTGCTCACGCCCAGTGGGACACAAATGAACGCACTTCTTTCATATGGTTGGCCTGGCAATGTCCGGGAATTACGAAATTTTACAGAGAGATATGTACTCCTTGGCCGACAGTTTGATTGGTCTCTTGAAAGGATGCTCTCTGGAAAAGAAAAAGACCAGAATCAATCGCTGGTGCAACAGGTGGAACGATTCGAAAGAAGCCTGATAGAACATGCACTTGTATCTTCAAGCGGAAGCTTAAAGGAAGTTATGGCGGTACTCGAGCTTCCTAGAAAGACGCTGTATGATAAAATGAGAAAATTTAGTTTAAAAAAGGCTGATTACAAATAAGCCCCCTTGCACTCGTGGGCTATCCTCTCTGCATCCCCTTTCCATGCACCTCCACCTCATAACCTTAACTCTCTGAAATACTGTCGTTTAAACCTTGAATCCCCCGAAACCTTGTACCGGCGGATTTCCACCCATTGCATTTTCTTTCCACAGATCATTAACCAGTTAAGTGTTTAATATTAAATGTAAATACATTAAGGTGGAATTAATGTCTTCTTTTGGCGGGAAATGACCTGTTTTAAGCAATGAAATTGCTTTGTATTATTTAATATAATAGCAAAACAGCATCTTAAACATTTTGGAACTGATTGGCCTGTTCCTTGCAGATCTATTTATAGTCGCTAATTGAAATTGGTGAATAATCATACTCAATGTTTGAGTCTTCAAAAAGATGAACATTGATTACAATCACTCTTATCGGAGGAAGAAAATATGTTCAGAACGCTTACAACTCTTGTTGCAACTGCAGCATTATCAGCAATGCTTTATACAGGTACTGCTCTTGCCGGGGGCCCAGTAACTATAAAATTTTCCCACGTTGTTGCAGAAAACACCCCTAAGGGGCAAATGGCCAACAAGTTTAAAGATCTCGTTACAGAACGTCTTGCTGGAAAGTTTCAGGTAGAGGTTTTTCCTAACTCTCAGCTGTTTGGAGATAACAAAGTTTTAGAAGCAATGCTCCTCGGTGATGTACAAATGGCCGCTCCTGCTCTTTCCAAATTTAGCCGTTATACTAAAAAACTCCAGATATATGACCTCCCATTCCTCTTTAAGAACATGGTTGCTGTAGATAAATTTCAACAAAGCGACAAGGGAAATGAATTACTTGATTCTCTGAAAGAAAAAGGTCTTGTAGGACTTGGTTATCTTCATAATGGTATGAAGCAGCTTTCCTCCAGTCAACCTCTTAGGGTTCCTGCTGATGCAAACGGCCTGAAATTCAGAATCATGTCTTCAGACGTACTTGCAGCACAATTTAAGGCAGTAAAAGCTACTCCTTTGAAGAAGCCATTCTCAGAAGTGTTCACCCTTCTGCAAACTAAAGCTATCGATGGTCAGGAAAACACCTGGTCAAATATCTATTCAAAGAAATTTTTTGAGGTACAGCCATACATCACAGAATCAAATCACGGTCTGCTTGACTATATGGTCGTAACTTCTACAGATTTCTGGATGAACCTTGATGAGGGTGATCGCGAAGTCCTGAAAAAATCTCTGGATGAAGCAATTGCTTTTGGAAATGATGTTGCCGCCAAAAAAGCACTTGATGATCGTCAAAAGATAGTGGATTCGAAAAGAACTGAAATCATTGTACTTGATGATGCCCAGAGAAATCAGTGGGTTGAAGTTATGAAGCCTGTATGGGAAGAGTTTGAAGAAGAAATTGGTAAAGATATGATCGACGCAGGTTACAAATCAAACATGTAAGAAAAATGATGAGCACCTTTTATGGGAGGTGCTCATCACACTATTTTGTAAGAGGTACAATATGTTTTTGCGCATCATAAACCGTGCAGAAGAGGCGGTCATATGCATTTTGTTAGTACTAACAACTCTTATCGTTTTTATAGATGTTGTAATGCGTTTTGGATTTAACACAGGCTTCATGTGGTCGCAGGAACTTACTCTTCATATGTCTGCATGGTTCGTCCTGTTTGGTTCATCCTATGGACTAAAAGTAGGTTCGCACATTGGCATGGATGCCTTTATTAAGCTGTTTCCAAGATTTGTACGGAGATGTTTGAGCAGTATAGCAGCACTCCTCGCTATAGCCTATTGCTGTCTCATTTTTTACGGAAGTTGGATCTATTTAGCAAAGATGAAAATGATCGGAATCGACCTGGAAGATCTCCCGATACCAGCCTGGATCGCCCATAGCCCGTTATTGTTCGGTTTAGGATTTTTAATTATACGTCTGCTCATTATTCTCTGGTCCATAATAACAGATAAAGCGGATGGTTTTAAACACGCAGATGAGGCCAAGGAAAGTATGGCACTTGCTGAAGAAATTGAAGCAGAGGAAGCATTATGACAACTACAGTTCTATTTATCCTCCTCTTTGGCTGTATGATGCTAGGGATGCCAATCGCACTTGCATTGGGGCTTTCCAGTGTCGGTACTATTTTGATGTTTTCAAATGACTCTCTTGCTTCGATTGCGCTAAAGTTGTTTGAATCTCTGTCGGAACATTATACTCTTCTGGCTATTCCCTTTTTTATCCTTTCATCCTCCTTTCTATCAACCGGTGGTGTTGCCAAAAGAATTATTCGATTCGCCCTAAGTCTTGTTGGTCATATTCATGGGGGGATCGCAATGGCATCAGTTATCGCCTGTATGATTTTTGCTGCCGTTTCCGGGTCATCTCCTGCAACTGTTGCTGCTATTGGATCTATTGTTATCGTTGGTATGGTAAAAGCAGGTTACCCTGAAGAGTTTGCTGCAGGTGTGATTGGCAATGCTGGAACACTTGGTATCCTGATTCCACCATCCATTGTTATGCTGGTCTATGCAGCTGCAACTGAGGTCTCTGCTGCACGGATGTTTATGGCAGGTTTCATACCTGGGTTGCTGATGGGCTTAATGCTCATGATCGTTATCTACGTTGTCGCTCGCTATAAGAAAATCCCAAGTCAGCCATGGGCAGGTTTTCGCGAAATTATAGCATCCGGAGTGAGTGCCACCGGCGGATTGATGCTCATTTTTATCGTTTTAGGATCCATTTATGGTGGCGTTGCAAGCCCAACCGAGGCAGCTGCCGTTTCCGCTGTCTATGCATTTCTCGTAGCAGTGTACGGTTACAGAGATATGGGGCCATTAAAAGAGATCCCATGGAAAGAGGCTGGAGAAGGCGTAGGTTCCATGATTTTACGGAACACCAAACACGCCATCATTACCTTGCCGCGTATCATCACAGACAAAGAAGTGAACAAGGTTGTCCTTGATGCTTCAAAAGTTAGTCTTATGCTGCTCTTTATTATTGCCAATGCAATGCTATTTGCACATGTGTTGACAACCGAGCGTATCCCACATCACATTGCAGAACTTATTGTCTCCTGGGGACTTTCGCCATGGATGTTCCTTGTTGTTGTTAACTTGTTGCTACTCGCTGCAGGAAATTTCATGGAACCTTCAGCAATCCTATTGATTATGGCACCTATTCTCTTTCCTATTGCCGTAAAGCTTGGGATCGACCCCATTCATTTGGGAATTATTATGGTCGTTAATATGGAAATTGGGATGCTTACACCTCCTGTTGGTTTAAATCTTTTCGTTATCTCGGGTGTAACCGGCCATTCTATAGGTTGGGCCATTAAGGCATGTGTACCATGGCTTCTTGTCTTGCTCACATTTCTTGGTATTATCACTTACGTCCCTCAGGTATCGTTGTTCTTACCTGAATTTCTCGATAAGTTACATGGCTTTAATTAAATAATTCTTAAATATTCACATCAGGGCGACCTGTCAATGGCTTTTAAACCATCGACAGGTCGCCTTTTTTGTTTCTATTCTTTGTAAAGTAGTTATATTCTTTCCGCTCCTTTTAAGGTTCAGAAAAAGTATTATTATATAAAAAGACCCTTCAAGATAACTTGGAGGGACAAAGATTATTTACGGAGAAGTCGCGATGAACAATACCCCAAAAGTAAAAACGATACTATACACCTCAGACCTAGGTGGTGGTACCAAACCAGTATTTTTACACGCGCTTGCCATGGCAAAACAATATAATGCAGAGATTATTATGGCTCATGTGGTAGAGCCAATGAGTGACTCAGCAAAAGCTGTTATTCGCGCGTATCTCGCCAAAGATATAACCAATGATGTCCAAAAAGATGTTATGAAAGATACTCTTGTGAGAATGAAAAAACGTTTAAAAGGCTTCTATAAGGCAGAAGAACTTGATGAGGATTATTCTAAACTTGTTAAAAAAGTCCATGTTATTGCGGGCAAGCCATGTGAAGAGATTCTCCGTCTTGCCGAAAAAGAGCATGCAGATATGATCATTATGGGTAAATCCACGAGGAAAGTACGTGGGGTTCGCGTAATGGGCTCTACTGCACGGCGGGTTAGTCGCATGTCTAAAGTACCAGTACTTGTGGTTCCAAATTTCTAAAATGGTACGAAGGTAATCGATGTGTCGATAAAACCTGAGGCTTATTTGGCATCTCCTCTTGGCTTTTGTCGCGTATCTTGCTGATGTTCCTTCTAGTGAGGTTTGTATTTTTAGTGCCCATGGAGTGTTGCTTGCGGTTGCAATCCTATACTAAATGATACTTTTCACCAAAAACCTGACACAGGAAAACAGCAGATCCCCCTCGGTCTACCGGCCCCATTCCCCCAAGCAACCATTGCCCTACCGTAAGACGGCACGATCCTCAAGAGATCAGAATATAATATGCAGAGAATTGAAAACTGGATAGGGAATATAGTGATCCGTTACCGCTGGATCTTTATTGTCGGGCTTCTCGGCTTTGCACTCCTTTCCGCAAGCGGTATGCGCTTCCTGAGCTTCTCAAACGACTCACGGATGTTCTTTTCAAAAGAAAACCCTCAGTTACAGGCACTTGAGGCACTTGAACGGACCTACACCAAAGTGGAAAATGTCCTCTACCTTATTGCTCCAAAATCAGGGAACCTCTTTGAAAAAGAGACACTGGAAGCGATAGAATTCCTCACCACCCAATCCTGGCTGCTCCCCTTTTCCAGTCGTGTGGACTCACTCAGTAACTATCAGCATACCAGAGCAGTCGACGATGATCTGATAGTTGCAGACCTTATCTCAAACTCAAATAATCTTAGCAGTAAAGAAATAGCAGATATAAAATCCATCGCTCTTTCCCAACCGATGCTACTGAATAGTTTGATAGATAAAAAAGGCAGCGTCACCGCAGTCAACGTCAACATTATAAAGCCTGATGATGGCAGCTATAAAATTGATGCTATAAATACTGCTGCGCTCAAGCTCGACCAGCTGATGAAAGGTAAATATCCATCTCTTGATATTTATCTTACGGGTGGAGTCATGATAGATGCAGCCTTTGGGGAAGCGCCCAAGAAGGATATGAAATCATTAATTCCTATCATGTTCACCCTTCTTCTCTTTCTTATTATTGTCTCCTTGCGCTCAATCATGGCAACAACAGCCACCCTGCTTGTTATTATATTCTCAACCATTACAGGCCTTGGTCTTGCCGGCTGGTTTGGCATTATTCTAACCCCGGCCTCTGCCAATGCACCAATTATCATTTTAACACTTGCCGTGGCGGACTCGATTCATATACTTGTCACCATCTTCTACCAGATGAGACAGGGAATAAACCGCCACGCTGCCATCAAAGAATCCCTGCGGGTCAACCTGAAACCTGTTCTTATAACAAGTGTCAGCACAGCAATTGGTTTTATGACCATGAATTTCTCCGATGCACCACCGTTTCGGGATCTTGGAAATATTGTCGCCCTTGGGGTAATGGCTGCTCTTCTCTATTCTATCTTCTTTATGCCCGCGTTCTTGGCGGTCCTTCCCCTCCGCGTAAAAACAAACCGCTCCAGACAAAATAGAGTCTTTTCTCTGCTTGCAGAATTTGTTATTCGGCGACGGAACCCAGTTTTCTGGTCCATGCTGCTTTTGATCCTCTTTACCAGCACTGGTATTTCAAAAATATATTTAAATGATGAATTTATAAAATACTTCGACCATAGCTATCCATTCAGAATTGCATCTGACTTTTCGGCGGAGCACCTTGCTGGTCTTGAAATTATCGACTGGGACCTGGATTCAGGTGAAGAAGGCGGTATCAATGACCCGGCATACCTTAAGAGTATTGATGCCTTTGCAAACTGGTTGCGTGCACAACTGGAGGTCAGACACGTCTACACCATCACCGATATAATGAAGCGACTCAACCAGAATATGCATGGCGATGATCCCGCCTGGTATAAGCTCCCGGAACAACGTGATCTTGCAGCTCAATATCTCCTTCTTTATGAGATGAACCTTCCCTTTGGACTTGATTTAAATAATCGTATCAACGTTGACAAATCAGCCACCCGCATGACTGTCTCTACCCCAAATATCGGAACAGCAGGTATCCTTGATCTGGAACGTCGTGGGCGCAAGTGGCTTACGAGCAACGCTCCTTCAATGACAACCTACGGATCTGGACTCTCTGTAATTTTCTCCTATATTTCTAAACGTAACATAGACTCCATGCTAAAGGGGTCCGTTATTGCATTGGTGCTTATTTCTCTTCTAATGATTGTGGCCCTGCAGGATATCAAACTTGGCATATTAAGCCTTGTACCAAATCTAACTCCCGCCTTTATGGCCTTCGGAGTGTGGGGCCTTGTTGTCGGACAGGTTGGACTTGCCGTCTCCGTAATGACTGCCATGACCCTTGGAATTGTGGTTGATGATACCGTTCACTTTCTTTCAAAGTACCAACGAGCCCGCAGAGAGCATGCTATGAACGCAGAGGATGCTGTCCGATACGCCTTTAATACGGTGGGATCTGCCATCTGGGTCACGACCCTTGCACTGGTTGGCGGTTTTGGAGTGCTTTCTTTTTCAGGATTCCAAATTAACTCCCATATGGGGACAATGACCACCATCACCATTATATTAGCCATTATCCTCGATTTTTTCTTTCTTCCAACACTTCTCTTAAAACTGGAGAGCAGTAAATGAATCTCTGTACCAGCTATACAACGTGTATTCTTGTCACCTCTTTTCTTGTTCCATCTTTTCTTTGTTCTTCAGACATATTCGCTGAAACAGCCGAAGAAAAAGGACTTGCTATTGCCATGGAAACAAACAAACGTGATGAGGGATTTGGAGATTACACAACTGATATGATAATGACCCTGAAAAATAAACAGGGAAAAGAGAGTAAAAGAGTTATTCGCGGCAAAACGCTGGAGGTTCCAGGAGATGGCGACAAAAGTCTTTCAATCTTTGAAACTCCACGTGACGTTAAAGGAACGGCATTTCTCACTTTTTCCCATAAAACCAGAGATGACGAACAGTGGCTATATCTTCCTGCACTGAAACGGGTTAAACGAATCAACTCCCGTAACAAATCTGGCTCTTTTATGGGCAGTGAGTTTGCCTACGAAGATATTGCCAGCCAGGAGCCTGAGAAATACAGCTACAAACATCTTCGGGAAGAAGAGTATCGGGGAAAACTCTGTTTTGTCGGAGAGAGTTATCCGGTGGATAAAAAAAATTCTGGCTACACAAAACGTATTTCATGGGTTGATACAACTGAATACCGCCTTTTGAAGGTTGAATTTTATGATCGGAAAAGGAGCCTTTTAAAGACATTAACCACATCCGGTTACCAGCAGTATCTAAATAAATACTGGCGTGCAGACCAGATGAGTATGGTGAACCATCAAACCGGTAAATCAACAACTCTGGTGTGGAATAATTACCAGTTTAATACCGGACTCAGTGGCAAAGATTTTAACTCAACCAGTTTAAAACGTGCTCGGTAAAAATAACTCCCATAAAGTCCTATTCTCATGGGGGCTCCTTCTTTTTTCCATTCTGTTGCTGCACTCCCATGCACTGGCAATCGAAACAAAGGGGGATATCTCCGTTCAGGGGGTTCTTTTCTTTGAAGAAGGCGCATGGGAACAGCAACAACAAAGATCCGCATCAGCAGCCGTTAACCTTGAACTGCACCAGGACATTACAGAAAACTTTCAGTTTACAATGGAGGCCTTTTATCGGGCTGACAGTGAGGATAGCAAAAGGACTCATGGTGATCTGAGGCTTGCTGAGTTTCTCTATTTTACCGATTACTGGGAAATAACTTTGGGCCTCGGCAGAGTCTTCTGGGGGGCAACGGAGTTTGTCCATCTTGTTGACATTATAAACCAGACCGATCAGGTGGAGGCATTAGACGGCGAAGAAAAACTTGGCCAACCGATGCTACACCTTACCGTGCCTCGTGAATGGGGTGTTATGGAAGCCTTTGTGCTTCCATTTTTTAGAGAACGAACCTTTCCTGGGATTCATGGACGATTCCGCAGCCCACTCTCCGTAGACACAGATCAGGATAGCTATGAGAGTGATGCTAAGCAGCATCATACGGATTTTGCACTTCGCTACTCCACCACTCTTGCGGACGCCGACCTTGGCCTCTACTATTTCAACGGAACGGCAAGGGACCCGATCCTGTTATTCTCAAATAGTTCACCTAGCGGCCCAACGCTTTATCCCTACTACCAGCAAATCGGCCAGAGCGGATTGGACATTCAAATGACAGCTGGAGAATGGCTGTTTAAGGGCGAGGCATATTATCGTATAGGCCAGTCCAGATCCTATGCTGCAACTACTTTTGGCTTCGAATATACTCTGGTTGGTATTGGCGATACTCTCATGGATCTAGGACTCATAGGAGAATATGTGTACGATGATCGTGACGATGGCTGGTTACCGACCATCTATGAAAACGATATTATGGGGGGCCTACGTTTAGCAGTCAATGATATGGATGACTCCAATGTCCTGCTGGGAGTTATCCGTGATATTCATTCCGGCTCCACCATCCTTGGCGTTGAAGCCAGCCGCCGCATCGGTGATTCTATCAGAATTAATTTTGATATGTCCTTTTTTATCAATATGGATATTCAGGATCCCGCATTCAGCTTTGCCAGTGATGATTTCGTGAGACTTGAATTTGTCTGGTACTGGTAGGTTTACAATGAACTCTTTCCGATCAAAACTTGCCGTCATCTTTTTTCTTGCACCATTTTCTTTTTGCCAGCTTGCAATTGCAGACTCTTCTCTGAGCAATGAAAGTTTTACAAATGTACAATTTGTTAAAAATTATGATGGTGATACTATCACCTTTAACATCCCTGATGCTCCTGCAATTGTAGGGAAGAATATGAAAATCAGGGTACATGGTATAGATACCCCTGAGCTCAAAAAAAACAGTTGCCCCGCTGCGCAGGAAAAAGCCAAGAAAGCAAAAGAACTTGTGCATTCCCTGCTCAATAATGCACAGATCATTCACCTCCACCATATACAAAGGGGGAAATATTTCAGGATACTTGCTGATATAGAGTTTGATGGAGAGGATCTTGCCACTATTTTACTGGAACAAAATCTAGCGGTAAGGTATTCAGGTGGAAAAAGAGATTATAACTGGTGCCAGGAAAGCAATAGCACGATACAAGTACACCATAATCGCAACACCATTCTTCCTCCTAAGATTTCGGGCGTATATATCTGGCCCCCACCCCCAGTGCAAAAACAGACACAGAAAAATGACAGCAAATAACAGAGGGCTTTTCGCAGCCTTGGGAGCTTTTACCATTTGGGGCCTACTGCCCCTCTACTGGAAAGCTCTCTCCTCAGCCATTGCACTTGAGATTATTTGCCATCGTATTATATGGTCAACGTTTGTTACTCTGCTCCTCCTCTTTCTATGGAAAAAACCGGATGGCTTTCTAGCAGTCTTCAAAGACAAAAAGATCCTACTGCGATTCGTGATCACCTCAGCGTTACTCACTGTAAACTGGCTGTTGTATATATGGGCCGTAAACAGCGACTATATAGTTGAAACCAGTCTTGGGTATTACATAAACCCTCTGATAAATGTTCTTCTTGGGGTATTCTTTTTAAAGGAACGATTACGACTTTTTCAATGGCTTGCAATTATTTTTGCCTTTTCAGGCGTCTGCTATCTAACCTTTGGCTACGGTCATTTCCCTTTAATCGCGATGATACTGGCAGTCACCTTTGGACTCTATGGATTACTTCGAAAAACAGCCTCACTTCCATCACTTGAAGGACTTTGTCTTGAAACATCGCTTATCTTTATTCCGGCACTGGTAACACTTGTTGTCCTCGCAGGGCAGGGGCAATCTGATTTCGTCCACCAGGATTTCAACGGACGTCTGTTGCTAATGGGAGCAGGGATAGTAACCACCCTGCCCTTACTTTTCTTTGGGTATGCTGCCCAGAAACTCCAGTTATCAACTCTTGGAATTGTACAGTATCTTGCCCCAACACTGCAGCTCTGTATAGGGATATTTGTGTATGGAGAACCTTTCCCTAAAGCACAGATGATTGGATTTATGCTTGTCTGGTGTGGGTTATTAATCTATGCAACAGAAGGTATTGTGAAACGATTTTCAGAGAGGAAAAAACGATTATAAAGCTACTCATGCAGGAGAGCGGCAAGTTCCTCTGGAGTAAGAAGAGACCGAAGCTCCTGGGACCGACGCTCATGAAGACGACGATCTATCCCCTTGCGTCTATCTACTCCCAGACGAGCATTTGACAATGAACGCATCCAGGATTTTATGGAACGTCTTGCAGGAGGAGCAGCAGCACGATAATCGTAACGACGCTCATTGGAAAATCTTCTTTCCGCACTATTCCGGCGTTTCAGGGTAACACCCCGTCTTTCCTCTTCATCCCATTGCTGCAAAACAATACGCTCCATACTCAATTCAATAATACTATAAAATTATTTGTGTATCTGATACTACATAACGTTAAGTAAATTTTCATCAATAAAGTTGGTTTTTTCAAGGACATGTGCAATTCTGCTATGAACGGAAACCACAGCTGTATCTACTTTTAGAATTCTTGTTCCCATTGTAAAAGATATAAAGCCAGCGTCTCTGAATGTATCAACTTCAAAATCCAACCAGCCCCCTTCGGGTCCTATCGCATACAGTACTCTCCCCCTATTACCTGATAAACATTCGGACAAGGAATTATTAACGTGTGGATGTGCGATAAGCTGTGAACCATACTCAGGTAAAATGGTCGGCAAATACTCTTCTATAAATTGTCTAAAATGTGGGTGAATCTCAATTTCAGGAAGTTGAGTATCCACCGCCTGTTCCAATCCATGGATTAAATGGGGACGATATTCAGATTCCAATACTATTCCGGCATCCCAGAAGCTCTTTTCCACCCTGTTTGCATTTATCAAAAACATTCTACCAACTCCCAGCGCTGTTACCTGACTCAGTATGCGTTTCAACATTATAGGCCGCGGAAGAGCAAGCAACAGGTCAATTTCAGGGAAAGCGGGCGGACTATCTGTAAGAGCAACCTGGAGCTCTACGACAAATGGATATTTGGTTTTTATTGCTACAATAGTACCGGTTCCGGTCTCTCCGTTAATCTGGCCAACCCGTATGGATGTACCAACACTACTACGAAGTACCTTAACTATATGCTTTGCACGATAATCCGTTAAAATAAGATAATTATCAATAAGCTCTTTTTTCTCAAACAGGACGATATTCATTTTTTCCTGTGAATCCCTGATAGTAAACATGGAGAAGGAGATACAATATTCGTTGACTATAATCCTAAATAGTACTTTCATCACTACGATAAATTTACCGACTATTCGATAATAAAATTTGCTCTAACATTATTAATAATAAAGAATATCAAATTCTTCTTTGGCATTTTCAGCTGATATTCGATACACTGAAACTAACATACGTACTTGTTCTTTCATTCTTAACGAGCAGGATTCATCAACTCAACAATGAACAATACTTCCCCGAAACAACACTTTATAAAACTCATCCAGCTTTGGGGAATAATCCTGATTGTTGGTGTTGCTCTTTCTATCACTGGTTTTGATATTTTTGGGTCTTTGCATAGTTTCAATTCTCAATCCGATAAAATGAGATCTGAATATATCCACTCTCAGAAAGGGGTCGTAAAGCAGGAAGTACTCGATGTAGTCTCTTTAATTACCTATAAAAAAGCACAACGCAACACTAGAACAAAAAAAGCTATCAAATTAAGAACATATGAGGCAATAGCAATTGCTGATAATATTTACCAGCAGAACAAAACGCTTAAGACTACAATTGAAATACGAGCTATGATCATTGATGCTCTAAGACCTATTCGGTTTGAAAAAAACAAAGGCTATTACTTTATATGTGATTTGAATGGAACAGAGATTCTTTTTCCCGACAATCCTGATCTTGAGGGAAAAAATCTGCTGGAAATGCAGGACAGTCGTGGTAAAAATGTAGTAAAGGATATGATAAAAATTATCAAACGGAGTTCGGAGGGCTTTTACCAGTACCATTGGACGGAGCCTGGCAGTAAAGGCAATGATTATCAGAAAATCTCCTTTATTAAAAAGCTTGAGGCCTTAAACTTATTTATAGGGACGGGCCTGTATGTTGACGACGTCGAAGAATCAATCAAACAGGAGCTTCTTGAGACAATTAACAGGATACGGTTTGGCAAAGAAGGGTATATTTTTGTAAATAGATTTAATGGCGACGCATTAATTGGAAATGGTACACTCTATTCCGGCTCCCAGAAACTCTGGGATCTTTTTAATAGCAATCCAGAGAAGACTAAGGAGCTTTTTGCCAAAGAACATGCTGCGGCCCTGACCCCCGATGGCGATTTCATCTATTACACATTCAGAAAGCTTAACAGTCCAGAAATCGACTCACCTAAATCATCTTTTATATATGGAATACCTGATCTTCAATGGCTTGTTGGTGCAGGGGTATATCTTGATGATATTGAAAGTGACATTGCTTTTCTTCAGGCAGATCTCAGTGCCCAGATCAAAGCCAAAGTACTTTTTTCAATCTTTATAACCAGTTTCATTCTTTTTGTTTTTCTTTTTCTGTTTCATCGGATATCCAAGAAACTCAATAGGGATATTGCACTCCTTGTCTCTTTTTTTAATCAGCCTCTTTCCGCCGATTCCCCTATTGATAAAGACCTCATCCAGTTTTATGAACTTGATGAAATGGCAAGGAACATCAACACAATGTTTCTAGACAAAATTCTTGCCCAGCAATTACTCCAAAAGGAGGAGATGTCACTTCTGCAAACCGAGGCGAAATACCGCAGCACCATGGATTCCACTTTAATTGGAGTTTATATTATACAGGATTCTATATTTCAGTATGTAAACCCGACAATGGCCGCAATGTTTGGGTATACCACTGAAGAGATGGAAGGAAAGATGTCACCGGTTGATCTAGTTGTCCCGGAGCAACGAGAACAGGTACAAGAGAACATTATTCGCCATGCCAGCGGGGAATTAAAGCATGCCAACGATATCAGATGTGTTCGTCAAAATGGTGAAATTTTTGACACCATGGCACTTGGTACGGCAACCATTCATGAAGGAAAAGCGGCATCAGTCGGTACCATGATTGATATTACCGAACGAAAGGCTGCAGAAAACAAGCTTAAAATGAGTGAACAGAGAGCCACTGCACTGCTTGAGGCCATTCCTGATATGGTCTTTAGGATGACTGACCAAGGGGTTTATATAGATTACAAAGCTGACCCTTCCGAGCTTTATGTACAGGCACCGGAACAGATAATAGGCAAAACAAGCCAACAGATATTGCCCCCTGAGCTCGCAGCATTAGTTGAAAAATGTCTTAAAGATACAATCAAGACCGGGAAAATGAACACATTCGAATATCAGCTTGCCATGCCAGGGAAGGGAGTGCTCCATTATGAAGCCCGTATGGTAAAAAGTGGGGACAATGAGATAACATCTATTGTTCGGGATATAACAGAACTCAAAAAAGTACGCATTGAGAAAGACACACTTGGAAAAGAACTTAATCGGGCAAAGCGAATGGAATCCATTGGCTTAATGGCGGGTGGTGTTGCCCATGATCTGAATAATATTCTTGCAGGTATAATCGGCTATCCCGAACTGATATTACATACACTTCCTCCTGAAGAAAACATACTTAGACCGCAGATTGTTGCTATTCAGGAATCCGGCAAACGTGCCGCTGCCGTTGTGGATGATCTTCTCACGGTTGCAAGGGGTGCCGCCAGCACCAGAGAAGTTCATGAACTTGATGCCTTAGCGACTGAATATCTAAACTCTCTAGAATTTAAAAAAATTCAATCACTGCACCCACAAGTTGTTATTCATCAACAACTAGGGACCGACCATGCCGCTATCTCCTGCTCTCAGGTTCATATTAAAAAATGTCTTATGAACCTCGTAAACAATGGTATAGAGGCGATATTCGACTCCGGTACTGTTACGATATCCACTCATATTCACATACAAACGGATCACGATATTTCAGAAATTGATCTTGCCCCCAGCGAATATGCTGTACTCAGTATACTTGATGATGGACCCGGCATAGTAGATACAGATCTTGAACATATCTTCGAACCATTTTACTCAAAAAAGACAATGGCACGAAGCGGTACTGGGCTTGGGCTTACGGTGGTCTGGAATACTGTTCAGGACCATGATGGGAAAATAGCAGTGAAGAGTAGTGAAAACGGCACTCTATTCCAGCTTTACTTTCCTATATGCCATCAGGGCCAAACAGCCTTGCCCCCCATAGGGAACACTCTGGCTTTTAGTGGGAATGGCGAGCACGTACTGATTATTGACGATGAACCAACCATGCGGGACATTGGCAGACAGATGCTCGAGTCACTAAACTATACAGTTGATACAGTTTCTAATGGGAAGGCAGCCATTGATTTTGTCAAAGAAACAGAACCTGACATTCTCTTGATTGATATGCTGATGGAACCAGGTATCAATGGATACCAGACCTACAAAGAGATCGTCAAGATTCATCCAAACCAAAAAGCCCTGATTGCAAGTGGTTTTTCGGAGAGTGATGATGTAAAAGCAACGTTAAAACTTGGTGCATCGGGATTTATCAAAAAGCCCTATACACTCGAGCAGCTCGGCAAGGCAGTTAAAAAAGTCATACCCGGATAAACAGTAAGTAAGCCACTATTATTCAGTAAGACACCATATTGCCAAACTATGACCACTATGAAATAATTGGATTTTTATAGGCATTTATTCTTTTTCTATTTACGAATGCAGTGCACAATGGCACTATCTGCTACAGATTTGTTCAGCAATTCAATAGAACCCTGAGTAATAACGCTACTCTCTTAGTAAAACACAATTGATCCCAGGCAATAATGATCTTCTTCTACACTCTGCTTCAGCTTCTTCTGATACCACTTTTGTTTTTTCCTATCGTGGCCGTCGTCCTCTTTGTTCCCAAATACCGCATGCGCACCTTGTACCGTTTAGGGCTTGGCTTAAAACCTCACACTAAAAAAAGCACGAGAAAGACAATCTGGATTCACGCACTGTCCGTTGGAGAAATTACCTCTGCCCTTCCACTTATCTCAGGATTGCGGAAAGAGATTCCTGGAATTCAACTAGTTTTCTCTGCAGCAACACGCTCAGGTGCAGAAGTTGCAAAAAAGCTTCTCCACGATAAGGTTGATTATTTTGTTCCATTTCCTTTCGATTTTCTTCCCATTGTAAAAAGATTTCTCCATGTGGTCCAACCCGATCTATTTATACTGATAGAAACGGATTTCTGGCCAGCATTTCTCTTAGCTCTCAGGCAACAAGGAATTCCCTCTCTTCTTGTGAATGGCAGGATTTCAGAAAAATCCATGTCATCCTACAGATATTTTTCCACCTTTTTCAGACCACTCTTCTCAAGTTTTCAGACCCTCTCGATGCAAACCATAGCTGACAAGGACAAACTTATTGCATTAGGTATTGATCACAGGCAGATAGAGACCCTTGGTAACCTGAAATTTGACACAGCTCTCTACGCCTCATCACAGAGGAACCAGCCTCTTTCTTTTACCCTTCCCCCTTATAAATTTCTTCTGGTTGCAGGATCAACCCATGATGGTGAGGAGGAGATTCTGCTCCAAAGTTTTAAAGAACTAAAAAAACAGCATCCTCAAAGCTATATGGTGATAGCACCTCGTCAAGTTGATCGCGGCAAAGAAATACAGAAGCTTGCCTCCTCGTTGCAGCTCCAGGCAAATTGTCGCAGCCAGATAAATGCCGGTGGAAAGGATATCCTTATTCTTGACACCATAGGAGAACTCAATACCATTTACAGCCATGCAGACATTGCCTTTGTAGGTGGCAGTCTGGTTGCAAAGGGCGGTCATAACCCAATAGAACCATCAATATTTTCTGTTCCTGTCCTGTTTGGTAAACATATGGAGGATTTTTCAGAAATCAGCACGCAACTTCTCCAGGCAGGGGGTGGCTTTGCCATTGCTGACGGTAAAGAACTGAGCTTAAGACTGCAAACATTATGCGATAACAGTAATCTTCTGCAGGAAACAGGAAAAGCAGCCCAGCACTTTATCAAAAGCCAACAGGGTGTTATCAAACGACATATCGACCTTATTAAAGAAATGCTGTGAATCGTTTCCGGGGAGTCCTAAGGCATTATCTGCTTATTTCTCTTACCATTTCCTTCATCACCGGAATCCTCCTTCAGCATTACGCTTCCTTTGTACCACCCCATTCACTGCTCTGGTTCGTTCTTCTGCTTCCCACTATTCTTCTATTTGAATATTGGAAGAAACGTACATTTTCTATCCTTCTCCTTCTACTCTTTGTGGCCACAACCGGTTTTTTACATGCTGAAAATGACGACAGAAAGGTACAATTAAAAACCAATATATCGAGCCGAATAACCCAGGAACAGGACTCTCTTCTTGTTGGAACCCTGCATAGCATGCCTATTTTTAATGGGAAGAACAGTACTGTAATACTAAAAAGCCATTATCTGCGCTTTGAAAATGAAAAACATTTTTCTTCAGTCCATGGGCTTGTCCAGATCCGCCTAAAGGGGAAATGGCCACAATCGATTGTACCAGGCGATGAACTCATTCTTCGAACACGCCTTAGCAGACCTTACGCATTTGGAAACCCAGGCGGATTTGACTATCCAGCTTTTCTTGACTCTAAAAATATCAAGATTACCGGTCGAATCAACTCAACCGCCCATATTCATACGATTCAACAAAACGCCTCATATTTACAAAAAATCAGATATCTTCCGGAGAGAATCCGGCTCGCAACAAAACAGAAGATAAACAGCTCCGTTCCCGAGAAGCACGCTGCTATTTATCGGGCATTGCTTATTGGTGACAGATCAGGGCTCAACAAAGAGCAACTTGAACTGTTCAAGGGGTCCGGCACCTTCCACATTCTTGCTATCTCCGGACTTCATTTGTCCATTATTGCATCAACCATCTTTGTAATTTTCTACTGGTTATTAAGAAGATCATCCTTTCTTATGCTGAGAATATCCTGTAAGAAGCTGGCACTTCTTGCCAGTATCCTGCCACTTTGTTGTTTTGCTCTACTGGCAGGATTTCAAACTCCTGTTTTTCGATCACTTCTTATGGTTATTGTTTTTATCCTGTCGTTTTGTATACAGCGACAACGGTCGCCTTTCACAACTCTCGCATCAGCTGCTCTTATTATTCTTCTTATCACCCCCAAGAGCCTGTTCACAGTGTCCTTCCAGCTTTCCTTTACCGCCGTGACCTCGCTTATCTTCATTCTGCCAAAACTGCATATGCTGGTGCAAAAGAAAGGGCCCCAGAACCAATCTTTGTTCAACGCCAGTTTCTTCAAAATTATTCACTGGGGAGCTGCCGCCCTCCTTGTTTCAATAGCAGCCACCGTAGGTACAGCACCTCTTCTTATCTATTATTTTAATCGATTCTCACTCGCAGGCCCCATAGCGAACCTGCTAATAGAACCGCTGCTTTGCCTCTGGAGTCTTCCCATTGGACTTTTCAGTATCCCTTTCCTCTTTATTAACCAGGCTCTGGGAGAATACCTTCTACACATGGGCGGATATGGTATTACTGTGGCAAGTGCAATCGCCACATTTTTAACACGTTACACATATTCAACCCTTTGGTTTGCCACACCGTCAATCATCCTAATACTTCTTTATTACCTCATCCTTATTCTTTCCGTTCTTCATAGCTCACGCAAAACAATCCCGATCTTATTTATTCCGATTTGGATTCTTTTCTTCTACCCTCCACAAACATTCTTCAAAAGCAGTTCACTGGAATCAGAGCTGGTTTTCTTGGACGTCGGACAGGGAAGTTCAACTCTGCTCACTTTTCCTGGTGGAAAAAAAGTTCTTATTGATGGAGGTGGAAGTTCTTCAGAAAAATTCAACGTGGGAGAGAGTATTATTGCGCCTTATCTCTGGAGTAGAGGGATTATCAGGCTTAATAGTGTCGTGATAACGCACCCGGATTCAGATCACTTTAACGGTGTTCCGTTTATCTTGAAACGATTTAACCCGGAGGAGCTCTGGATTAATGGAGAGAGTGGACATGATCAGGAGTACGATGACTTACTTACTCTCGCTGCTGATCTTGGTATTACAATAAAAACACCCATAAAAGATCAGGTACTTATAAAAGAGAATAACGCTGTGTTACAAACGCTTTTCAATCCTTTTCTTGATGGGGATGAACCTAAAAATTACCAGACCACAAGCTCCAATGATCACAGTCTGGTTCTCAAATACAGTTCCACAAAGCAGAAGCTATCCTGTCTTTTTCCTGGAGATATTAGTGCCAAAGGTGAAAGGGGAATATTGAAAAAGAATGCAGGAGAGACTCTCCAGTCAACGCTCCTCCTCTCTCCCCATCATGGCTCCAAAACGTCCAACAGTCCAGTCTTCCTAGGGCAGGTAACCCCGGACAAGATAGTTGTTTCGGCGGGTAGATTTCAACCACATCTCTTTCCTTCTCAGGCACTGCGTCAATACTGTAAAGAAAAGTCGATCCCCCTCCTCAACACATCAAAAAGTGGCGCAATCACCGTTAGGACAGAGAAGAATAAGGTCATTTTTTCTCAATTTAACCTACCGTAAAACTTCAACCGATAGACGCTTCTGTTTGACAAAAGGAGTGACAAGCACCATGTTCAAAACAGTTGAAGATAGATTTTCTAGCTGGCACTCCCGATATACTTATCAAAATGGTCAGAATAGTCAGTGAAATGCTCATCCAGCATTTTCTTATATTCAGCCGTAAAATACTCTATCGCTTCATCTCTGCGTGATGAAAATTCTTCTCCTGAATCCGATGACGATGCAACAAGAAAGGTGTTAAAACGTGCGGCAGCATAGAGAAAGGTAGCACTCACCTTTCCTTGATCAACCTTCCCGCTGTGTCCATTTGCTACGGCTATAAACGCATCGGCCATTTCATAGAATTCTTTGTCTTTATCCGTATTCTCACTCATTTGTAAGCCTCTTTTAATATTTAGATTTAAATTATGCTTTCACTGGAACTATTGTAGTTCAAA
>CAZDJE010000023.1:0-43537 GCA_964505715.1 uncultured Desulfocapsa sp.
TGGTAGAAGTAACACGGTAATACCAAAGTTCTCCATAAGTGATACAAAACAGGTGCATTCAATGATCAGTTGCTGATCGTTGAATGCACCTTTTTTTTGGCTAAAAAAAGTTTGGCCAGCAATTTATAGTTGTGAGATGCTGTCCTTTTGTTTGACGAGGTCTGGAAGAATAGGAAAGGTTTTTATCACAGCAACGTCATGGCTCCATGCCGCAGCTTGTCATAGTTTTAAGAGTATATAATAGTCGTGTTGGATCTGTTGGATCGCTCTCATTTCCTTGATCATCCCTTTATCCAAAAATCCTTTCAAATTACGCTGAAGGTTACGCCTGTTAACCTCAGAGCAAAATCCCTCAAAATCCTGGAGAGTAATCCTCCCATGAGTTACCAAGAACTCTATCGCTTTCGTTTGTCGTTCGTTTAAGGTATGCTTTTGTACTAGTACTTCTTGGCGGTTAACCTGCTCGCCACGTTATTTGTCCTCGATCGTCTGGGGTGTGCTGCTGGTGGCTCTGGTAATGCTCAAATTTTTTAACCGCAGGAACTGGTTGTGAACAAACAAAGCTATTATCTCAAACAGGGGAGACACGTCTCCTTTCCTTCTTTGGAAATTCTCCCATCCAGGAGGTTTTACAAAACGTGACTACCATTCATAAGGAATCACCAATCAAGGGATTAGGTACTTTTGCAGGAGTTTTCACTCCGAGCATTCTAACTATCCTAGGAATTATCCTTTTTCTGAGACTCGGTTATGTAGTAGGTAGTGCCGGATTAGGGCGGAGCCTTCTAATTATCGCCCTAGCGAATGTTATCAGTGTGCTCACCAGCATTTCTCTATCTGCTGTAGCCACGAACCTCAAGGTGAAGGGAGGCGGGGATTATTATTTGATCTCACGGACCCTTGGTGTGGAATTTGGCGGTTCCATAGGATTGGTTCTTTTTCTGGCTCAAAGTGTTTCCATTGCATTTTACTGTATCGGGTTTGCAGAGGTAGTTGCTTCTTTTTTTCCCAACTTGCATCATTTAGTGGTGCAATTGATTGCTGCCGGGGCAGTACTGTTTCTCTTGGTTTTTGTGTGGCAGGGAGCAGATTGGGCCACACGATTTCAATTTGGTGTTATGGTGCTGCTTGTTGCTGCACTACTCTCATTCTATATCGGCAGTATTAGCAGTTGGGATTCAGCACTGCTTGCCTCCAACTGGACTTCTCCTGAAAATGGTGCGCCCTTCTGGGTCCTCTTCGCCATATTTTTTCCAGCTGTAACTGGATTTACCCAGGGGGTAAGTATGTCCGGTGATCTTTCAGATCCAGGGAAAAGCATCCCTTTGGGTACTTTTGGGGCTGTGGGCCTTTCCATTATTGTCTATCTTTCCATGGCAGTCCTTTTTGCAGGAACTTTGCCAAATACTGTACTTTCCGCTAACTATGGTGCCATGAAAACTGTCTCTGCGGTGGGGTTTTTTATTGATGCTGGAGTAATTGCCGCCACCCTTTCCTCGGCCATGGCCTCATTTATGGGAGCTCCACGGATTCTGCAATCCCTTGCCGCTGATAGAATATTTTCCATATTGACACCTTTTTCCAAGGTGAGTAAACCCACCGGCAACCCCCGACGGGGAATACTGCTCTCGGCGGGTATTGCTCTTATTACCATTGCATTAGGGCAATTGAATATTGTTGCCAGTGTGGTTTCCATGTTTTTTCTTATTTCATATGGACTGCTCAACTATGCCACATATTTTGAGGCAAAAACAAAAAGTCCCTCCTTCCGACCTCGTTTCAAATGGTTTTCTCCCCGGCTAAGTTTACTTGGCTTTTTTATCTGTTTAGGGGCCATGCTGGCTATTGATCTTAAAAGCGGAATGGCAGCCATTGCCTTGTTGTTCGCCATTTACCAGTATCTCAAACGTACGGCGGGCCCGGTAAGGTGGGCTGATAGCAACAGATCGCACCATTTACAGCAGGTACGCCAGCATCTCCTTGCTGCTGTAGATGAGCCCGAGCATGCCCGTGACTGGCGTCCTCACCTGCTTGTATTTACTCAAGAACCAAACCATCGTGCTCCATTATTGGCATTTGCCTCCTGGATTGAAGGGGAAAGTGGTTTTACAGAGGCAGTGCAGATTATTGAAGGTGAGGGAAGAACTGCCTGGAAAAAGCGAAAATTGGCCCATCAGGAACTGATTCAAGCCATTGCTTCCAGTCATTATGATATGTTTCCCCTAACCGTAAGTGCGCCCGATTTTATCCATGCCGTGGAGATATTGCTCCAAAGTTCTGGTATTGGGCCGTTACGGCCCAATACGGTGATTTTTAACTGGCGAACAGAATCCGAGAAATCTCTTTCAGGTATGGGACTCTATCAGTATACGAAGAATCTAAATCTTATTTTCAGGCAGGGAAAAAATCTGCTTATTTTACGGATGGATTCAACATCCTTGAAGAAGCTTACATCTGAATCACTGGAAAACAGCCGGATTGACATATGGTGGCAAGGAGATGCAAGTAGCCGGCTTATGCTCCTCTTTGCCCATCTGATGACCCGTCATAAACCATGGAAGGGGGCTTCCCTTCGGGTACTGACCAAAAGCGATCAATCAGGTGTTGAGGCGGAAAAAAAGAAAATCACCAAAACAATGGAGGATATTCGTATTGATGCGAGTGCCGAGATCGTTGAAGACTTTGATGCCGACACCATAGTTAAGCAGTCGGCCGATGCATCTTTTGTTTTTCTCCCGCTTACGATTAAAGAAAATCAAATTGTTGACCCAAGTGGAAAATCTTTCAACCGGTCTCTACCTCGACTTCCGGCGACTGTCCTGGTTATGGCGGCTGAAGATATCGATTTAGATGCAACCCCTGAAGAGGGGCTGCCGGCTCTGATTTCCCAGGCGAGGGATGCCTTGGAAGCGGCCCAAAAAAGAGCAACAGCAGCAGAAAACCTTGCAATGAAACGAAAAAATGCCCTGGAAACACTTAACAGCCGACTCGATGAATTAGAAGATGATGCTAACAGTGAACACCCATCAGAGGAGGAGGATGACGAATTGAAAAATGAAATAGAGAATGCTGAGTTCGATGCAGAAAAAGCCTATCGCCTTGCTGTTAAGGCCAAAACCAAAGTTGATGATGTCACCAAGACCATCGATATGTTGAGCCCAGGATCTCAGTCAAAAACGGAACCATCGGAATAATTGTTGTTTGCTCTTTTTGTAAACTGAAGCACTGTTCTCATTGCTTTTATTCTCGCCACAAGTGGAGACAAAGGATACGGAAATAAATGTGCCTTAGACTTCAACGCTTGTATATAAATCCGGGATTTCAATATTCTTAAAGCCAAGTTTTTCTGACAGATTTTTTTTCAGTGCCAGGGCTGCTTTTTCTTCGCCATGCACGATAAAAGTGTGTTCCGGCTTTTTCTCCATGGCTGCTGCAAACTCAACCAGCTCATCCTGATCAGCATGTCCACTGAATCCGGTGAGTTTCTCAATTCTGGCCCTTACCTGAAAAGGATCACCAAAAATATTGATCTCTGTTTCGCCTTCTACTATTTTTCTTCCGAGGGTATAGGGTGCCTGCCATCCCGTAACCAGAATAGTATTTCGTGGGTTTGAGATGCGACTCCTTAGGTGGTGGAGAATTCGACCATGTTCCATCATGCCGCTGGCCGAAATAATAACGGAAGGTTCTTTACGAAAATTCAGCTCTTTGGATTGTTCAACAGTTTTGGTGAAATGGAGCGATTTGAAACCAAATGGGTTGTCATCTCCGGTTTCTTCCATAAATGCAAGGGGCTCTTCATCATACGTTTCCGGATGCATCTGGAAGATATCTGTGACACTGGTGGCCATGGGGCTGTCGATAAAGACCTGCATGGCTGGAATGTCTCTTTTTACATAGAGTTTGTTGAGAGAATAAATTAGCTGTTGTGTTCGGCCAACGGCGAAAGCAGGAATAACCAGACAGCCACCTCGATCGTATGTTTCATTTACTATTCGCTCAAGCTCCTTGTCTGAGTCAGGGTAGGGAGGGTGACTTCTGTTGCCGTAGGTACTTTCCATTATCAGAATATCGGCACCATCGGTCAATGGGACAGGATCTCGGATAATAGGGATATCCTTCCTGCCGATGTCCCCGCTGAACACAAGCCGCCTATTTTTTCCGGTTTCCTTGTCGTCTATATCCAGTATCACATGGGCACTTCCAAGAAGATGTCCTGCATCAACAAAGGTGAGAAAGATACCGGGAAAGATCTCTTTTCGACGGTTATAATGAATGGTAATAAATTGACGGGAGGCCTTTGCCGCATCGTCAGGAGTGTATAAGGGCTCAAAGGGTTGCTGTCCCTTCTTCTTTCTCCGTTTGTTGGTAAACTCAACATCCCTTACCTGAATACGAGCACTGTCCTGGAGCATGATTACACATAAATCGCGGGTCGCCGGAGTGGAATAAATATCTCCATCAAAACCGTTTCTCACCAGACAGGGGATATTGCCGCTATGGTCAATATGGGCATGGGAGAGTACAACAGCATCGACCGATCCTCCCTTGCAGAATCCCTGTCTGTTTAGTTTAAAGGCTTCTTTTCTCTTTCCCTGAAAGAGACCACAGTCGAGGAGGATAGAATAGCCATTGGCCTGAACGAGATGCTGTGAACCGGTAACCGTTTTAGCTGCGCCATTGAAACTTATCTTCATTATGTTTTACTCCTGTTTTGGGTCGCTCTTCCTATAACGTATGTTTTTTTCGTCTTGTTATAAAAGCTCTTTGGAATACTTCCGACTAGCTGCGCTCAATTTTTCAGAACGAAAAGAAGTGGAAACGTTTTTAACATTGATCTCAGTGTATTGGCATAAGACTATGGCGTATACAATTCTATTATAGGAGAACAATATAATGAGGGAAATATGTTCAAATGTTTTAAGGCTGCTGTTCGTTCACCTCACAATGAAGGGATAGTTCCTGTAAGGTCTGCAGATACTCCTCTGAATGATCAAGGTAAAAGGAGAGGGCCCGGGAAAACTTTTTTCCCAGTACGCCATCAACATACAACTGACTGATTTGTCGCTGCTTTTCCAGGATACGCTGGGACGCCGTCAGAATATGTCTTTCCTCTTCCGACATGGCTTTCATAATTGCAGGTAATACCGTAGTTGCCCGTGGCTGATACATCCAGATGTAGAGAAGGTCAAGGGCATTGATGATTACAATTTTTGCGAGATCCGTATTCTTTTCAGACATCGCCTGCAGAAATTCGCTTGGCGATTCGAGCAGCTCAAGAACATCTCCCTCTGGAAACAGTATTTCAAGAGCCGCATAGGTGTCAAATACCTGGGTAATTTTAGCCGAATAATCCATGGAACGGGAACGCATATTGTTAAATCGGTCAGCCAGTCCTTCGATGATCCCTGCCACACAGTCTGATGCCATTTTGGAAATTACCGCCGCCCATTTCTGCAGGATATCGTTGACGTTGACTGCACCGGTTCCTCCAAGCATCATTCCCACCACACCATTGAAGAAAATCGCCAGGGGGATGGAGAGGATGCTGCGAAAAAAATTACCGTATACCGCCCCTTTGGGCAGCCCTCTGAAAATATTATGGCCGGAGATATAGATTCCATTAGCCACTGCCATAACGGTGTAAAGAGCTATGGGATTACTTGCCGTGGTGATAGCGAACATTTCTTCGAGGATCAGGGTCTTGACTAGCAGATCAAGCAAAGGAACGGAAAATCCCGTAAAAAGCAGTGAACTGGACAGCCTGTCCCAGCTTACATACTCTTTCCATTTCAAGAGAGGTGAACGCCTGAATCCCCCTCCGCCAAGTACAGACTGGATAATATTACGAACACCTGTGATACCAAACCAGATAAATGCGCCAAAGTAAGCGAGAAGCCACCACTCTTTGGTCAGGGCAAAAGTGGCAAAGGCGGGAACGAATCCGATGAGTATTCTGAGCCCATTTTTCAGATGGGTGTTCAGATACTCGAGTGGAATTCGCCCCGGCTTCCCATCCCCGTTTTTTTTCTTAAGGGATAGCCCGTGATTTTGCCCCGACTGCATCCACCCCAGAGTGGCAACATTGCCTGCTGGTTCCATCAGGATAGAGTAAGTCTGGACCTGCCAATCTTTTTTTCGCTCGCAACCGAAATTGAAACTTGAGAAATCAGGCTCAATGGCACAGGACGGTGTTGACACGATGTGATCGTGGTCCATCGGAATATTGCTGCGATGCTCCCATAAAAGAGTGTGCCGCTGCCTTGGGATGTGTGTTACCTGAAGATAGGCGCTGATACGCACCGGGATATTCCATCGGCCTGGCTGCTTCTTATGGTCAAGATATTTTCTGGCACTCGGGGGGAGAGTGTCTTTCATAACCATTCCCATGCCATAGCTGTGACGGGACCCTCCGGTGGAGTCACTGCCGACACGGGATTTGAGTGGAGAATTCTTATAGAAACCGTGCAGCAATGACATATTGTGCAGAATGGAGGTAAGTTTTTCTTTTCTTTTCTTGATTTCAGGGGACAAAAGATCAGAGCCGGCCATATCACGGATAATTTTCTGTATAACCCGCTTGAGAGTAATGACATTTCCTTGATTAATAGCCAGCTGTAAGGCGTTAATCTCTGAGTAATAAACAGCCTGACCCGTGGAGTAATCCTTGAGGTTGAATATTTCCAGATGGCTGATCTGCCCACGACAGTCAAAGATAAGCTCCAGGACATCAGCTGCGTCGAGTCCACTCAGCGTCATAGTGACCCGAGAACCTGAGCGCAGACGCTCCAAACGGGCAAGCAGCTCCTCCGGGGTAAGCATAAGAATAGCCGGTACGTCAGGGGTGTCGAGGGGCACGAAGGGGTTGTGGATATCTGGGTTTTGTTGCGGTTTAAGAAAGCCTTCAATGATTGCATCGGGATCAAGGCAGTCCATGACCTGAATCGCATGGGTTATGCGCAGTTGCTCCTCCTGGTCAGCCCTGGCCCAGTTTTTCCGAAAATCTTTCACCTGCTCTTGCATGGCAGACAGCATGTGATTGTAGATGAATTTTGCCAGGTGCAGCAGGGACGGCTGGCCGGAACCGACAAAAGCCATAAACTCATCCCGGCTATATTCAGGGAGACTCACATTGTAGGCCTTATTGAGTATAAGCCGATGCTTGGTGTTGAATTTCTCCAGCACATCAAAAACGTAACGCTGCTGATATATTGAAGCACTGCGCCCTTCATCCATGAAACTTCTGGCCGGTCCTTCTTTGATAAAGTTCAGAAAGTCATGTCTGTCGGCAAATCCACGCGGTTCCCAGATCAATTTAACATAGCGGTCACGGAACCTGGCGGAAAACTCTATGCCGATTCTGACCTTGATGCCCATGATCGAGGCGGATTCAAGGAGTTCTTCCGCAACTTCCGTATTAATGAAATTGTAGTAGATCACTGTCAGGCGCCGGATGCCTTTTATCCACGCATCCATAATAAGATGGGTTGGTGTTTTCCTGCCTTTGGTGTTTGCGTCATGGACATGATCATCAAAGGTGATCTGGTTCCACTCCTCCGGCATCTCGATGAGATGGTACTTCTTCAACTGGTTGCGGATAAAGCGGGGCTTACCGAAGGTCGCTGTCCGAAAATCTCTGGCAAGTCTGAGCTGTCGCTGGCAATTGCCTTTGCAGCGGACGAGTTCTTTCATGATCTCAATGAGAACCCGAGCGGTATTGCGGCGTAAAACACCGTGCGAACTGCAAAGAACTTCATCGTGCAGGCAGCGAAGTGCATTCTGCCTGTCTGCAGCCTTTCCGACCTCAAGGGACCCCAGTAGATGAATCACAGCGTAGGCAGTACGCAGGGCCATCGAGGCTGTCATCTCCTTGATGCCATGGGGATGCAGGTAGGGGATCAGCAGGTTTTTGACCAGTGTCTGGGTTTCGTTACGGTTTAGAACATCATTGACGATGTTCAAAAGGGCATAATCGTTTTTGTCAAAAAAATATCTGGATACTTTTATCTCTTGAATCATCTCACATCGTAGCCTTTCTGAATAATATCTATAGACAGTTCATTTCTCTTGTAACTGTTATTCGATCTATCTTGATCAGGCAACAGGAAAAAGATAATAACCAGCCAATACTGAGAACCAATCATGCATGTATGAGAATAGGGGGGAGGACTCAGAAAAAGAAGCAAAGCAAATAAAAAGATGGTTCCTTAAAAGCAGCCTTTTGAATATCCACTATTCTTTCAGCGCTACTCCCGATAATGAATTCTGTTGTGCAAATAGGTAGAGCGCTATACCTGTTACTTTTTTGTCACTTTTTACGAGGAGTGCTGTTTGCTTAGCAGGAACATATCTGTGGGGAGTGTGACCTTCCTCAGTAGATGAAAGGTTACTGGCTTTATAATGGTACGTAATAACAGTATGATGTCATGATTCGCTTTGGGCTGAATGTTTTCTGGCACGCCCTGTGCATTAAGTAAAACAACTAAACGAACAAAAGAGTTCACAACAACCCATCCACCACAGGAGATCATCATGGCTGCTATCACAATCAACGACTTGGAAATGAATCAGGAACTCGACAGTAACGCACTTGAAAACATTCTTGGTGGATACTGGGTAACCAGACGTTACACCAGAACCTATGTTCGATACTATCGACGAACAATTCGCTACCGTCGCGTATATCGTCGCACCTACTACCGCCGAGTTTGGGTAAGGTAAACAGTAGGGGCTGGGTATAGGTGGTACGAAAAGAGAAGAACACAAACTAGAAAGAAGCAAACAATTTATCACTGGAGAACATCATGTCTGCAATTACAATTAACGACTTGGAAATGAATCAGGAACTCGACAGTAACGCACTTGAAAACATCCTTGGTGGATACTGGGTAACCAGGCGTTACACCAGAACCTATGTTCGCTACTATCGTAGAGTTATTCGCTACCGTCGTGTATATCGCAGAACCTACTACCGCCGGGTTTGGGTAAGGTAAACAGCAGACACTGGTAGGAGTAACACGGTAACAGAGAAGTTCTCCATAAGTGATATAAAACAGGTGTATTCAATGATCAGTTGCTGATCGTTGAATACACCTGTTTTTGTTTCCGACACAACCTAATAGTCATATAGAAGGGTATCTAGGCGACGTGAATAAAGATAGCACTATGTTTGCTGATCTTCAGAGGTGCAAAAGAAGGTCAAGGAACGAAAGCACGGTCGCTGCCATTTAGATCAAGAGTATTGATATTGGCCGACGAGATCGTTTGACACCACACTGAGTTTTGTGGGTAATTAGAAAGTTTATTGGGTCTGGTTTGTAGTAAAAACTTTTCGTAAGGCGTCTATTCTTACCAGAATTGGTGGGTGGCTGTAATGGAAGAAGACCATGGCCGGATGGGGGGTCAAGTTTGAGAGGTTGGCAACGGAGAGTTTTTTCAATCCGCTGATTAGGGAACTCGTCTGACCCGTAGAATTTGCGGCATAGCGATCCGCTTCAAACTCATGTTTGCGTGATAGGATATTTATGGCGATTCCTAGCAGAAGGCTCAAGGGGGAAAAGATAAAAGAAAAAAAGATAAGGCTCCCGTAGATTGAAATGTTTTCCATCTGAAATGCGGCAAACAGGTTGGCATTGCCGAGAAAAAGTGACAGCAGAAAGAAGAGCAGCCCTGTATAGCAGGTGGAAATCGCCATCATTTTAAAAATATGCCGATGTTTAAAATGGCCCATTTCATGAGCAAGTACTGCCACAAGCTCATCATCGTTAAGTTTCTCAAGGAGAGTATCGTAAAAAACAATCTTTCTGAACCTGCCAAATCCGGTGAAAAAGGCGTTTAGTTTACTGGATCTCTTGGAGCCATCCATGGTGTAAATCCCTTGAATGCTAAACGATGCATCTTCGGCAAAAGCGAGTACTTTTTCCTTTAGTGCTCCATCTTCCAAGGGGGTGAATTTATTGAACAGGGGCATTATCAGCACTGGAGCAAGAAATTGCAGTAACAGAGTGATAAGGGTGAGACCTCCCCAGCAGTAAAGCCAGGCAATCTCCCCGGTTGTTTCAAAAAACCAGAGTATAAGATAGAGGATTGGAACGCCAATAAGAATACTCAGGAAAATACCTTTGATAAGATCGGTCCAGAAGGTTTTAAGAGTAGTATTGTTAAAACCGAACTTTTCTTCAATGATAAAGGTTGAATAGAGGGTGAAGGGAAAACTGAGTATGGAGCTGAGAAGAAGGAGCAGGCCGATATAGAGTACCCCGGTTGTCACTGCGCCAAATTGAAAACTGCGGATAAAAATATCCACGGTATTAAACCCGCCTGTCAGGAGAAAAATAAGCAATACAATTATACTGAAGGAAGACTCCACCATACCAAATCTTCCGGTGACTCTGGTGTAATCCTGAGACTTGTCATATTCCTTTGCCTTAAAAACATCCTGAAATTCTTCCGGTACTGTATTGTTAAGAGCCTTGATGTTGAGATAGGAGAGGGTCTGTTCCAGAAGATAACTGCCTAAAAGGACGGCTAAGATAAAGAGTAACCAATTGTTCATTGCAAGTTCGTGCGAAGTTAAGTTTTTTAAAGAGTGTTGACTTAGATTTATTTCAGGTTGCTATCATTTCTTACAATTTCAGAACATCCTCCACCCGCTGCAGACTATCTGCTAGACTCAGAGTCAAACGTACTATGCATTTGCTTTTAGCACGCAAATCATGGGGAACGCCTCCATCAAGACTGAGGATATCCCCGCGTTCCAGCTGAAGGACCTTGCCTTCCACTCCAAAATCCAAATTTCCCTCCACCATTTCAACGGTAATCGGATGAGGGGTTTGATGCTCTTTCATCTGCTGATCTGCAACAAAGACGATACGGATTTCTTTAGACGTTGCCGTTTCCATTAATACTGAGATGGCCGGTTTTTTTTCGTTGAAGGTAATATTTTTCAGAATATTTGCTGATTTCATACGTGGCTCCCTGTGCTGTAAAAAGACTTGCTTGAAGACTGTTTCGTCGAATACGCTGTCAGAACCTTACTCGTCACATACGTGGCCTTCAGAAAAGTCAAAGGTATCATCAAAAGAGGGACCAGCCTCCTGTGGGAGAAGTCCTTTGGTGATTTCCCCACATTTTTTCATCTGTAGTATCGCAGGATTCTTCAGAGATTGTTTACCAAAAGCGATAGCTTTCTTCTGTGCTTGTTTTCGTTTTCCCTGGCTACAAAGAGTGTCCAGTTCCACCTCAAACTTTTCGATTCCTTCTTTAAATTTAGCCATTTCAGACTGGTCAACTTGAGCCATGCATTGTTGTACCTGTTGCATGAGTTGCATTATGTTTGCAGGATCAATTCCGTTTGCGGTTTGATTCTGAGCCATAGCTGTAAAGGGAAACAGCAGGAATAGGAAAATGAGCATACTCTTCATACAGGTTTTCTCCTTGAGGGGATGTTGTATTGCTTGATGTGGAATTCGTTTCTTAAAATGATTGGAACCAACAATAAGCATTTTTGCGGGAACAAGTCAAACAGAAGAAGTATTTCTTTTCTGATTACGTAGGAAACTCAGCCAACTTCATATAGTAAAGGCATAATAAGCCGATAAAACGAAAGAATCATAGGAGGGTATAGTGATGTCATCCCCGCGGAGGCGGTGATCTAGTTGTGGCCACTCCTCTGTGCATAATCAGGCTTTCTTATGGGACTTTTCAGGCGGTCAGAAGGTTCAATATGACATACAGGAAGGCTTGCTGACATGCTGGGCCTGAATATGTAAGCGTACTATTTTGGAGTGTTGAAAAAGCAGCAAATATGGTTGAATGAAAATTGTTGTATTAAAGCTCTTGTGGAACGGTGAAATGCCGATTTCATCGAGTAATCCAAGAAAAATGTATATCTTAAAAAAAAGAGTTATCATTATGACACTAAAACTCAGTCAGCGTGGAAAACATATTTCCCAATCAGAAATTCGTTCCATGAGTCGTGAATGTACACGTCTTCAGGGAATTAATATGGCACAGGGCGTATGTGATCTGCCCGTACCAAAATCTGTGCTTGACGGTGCAAAACTGGCCATGGACAGCGGCTATAATATATATACCGCTTCAGAGGGACTTCCCGAGCCGCGACAGGCCATCGTTGAGAAGATGGCACAGTTTTACAAACTTGATGTCTCCGTCAATGAAGTGCTTATAAGCCAGGGAGCCACCGGTGCCTTTTACACCACAGCCCAGGCCCTGCTCGATGAGGGGGATGAGGTTATTCTGCTGGAACCCTATTATGGATATCACGCTGCTACGTTAACTGCTTTGGGATGCGGGCTGCGTTATGTTCGGCTTGATCCTCCTGAGTGGCAGCTGACACGTGAACTGCTCGAACATGCCCTTGGCAATAAAACCCGGGCGATTATGATCAGTAACCCTTCCAATCCCTCAGGAAAAGTCTTTTCACTGGCAGAGCTTGAGATGTTGCGTGATATCTGTGTGGAACATGATCTGATCCTATTCTCAGATGAAATTTACGAACATTTTATATACGATGGCCATAGGCATATACCGCCGGTTACCCTGGCTGGTATGCGTGAAAGAACCGTGACAATATCCGGCTTTTCAAAAATATTCAGCGTGACGGGTTGGCGACTTGGATATGTTCTTGCACCACCCGAAGTTATAGAAGTGGCAGCTCAGTTTAATGACCTGGTATATGTCTGTGCGCCAGCCCCATTGCAGCTTGGGGTTGCAGCAGGTTTGGCTGAACTTCCTAGAGAATTTTACCAGGAGATAGCTCGGGAACATGAGGAAAAACGTAATCGTTTTTGCGGCGTGCTGGAAAATATCGGTTTAAAGCCAGCCATACCGCAGGGCAGCTACTATGTAATGGCCGATGTATCTGCTATCCCAGGAAATGATGATCGGGAGAAGGCTCTTTATATTCTAGAGAAAATAGGAGTTGCCAGTGTACCGGGGCGTGCCTTTTATCACGATGAAAGTGGCAGAAATCTTGTCCGTTTTTGTTTTGCCAAAGAGTTTGATGTGCTTGAGGACGCCTGTAACCGACTTGAAAAATTAAAGATTTAATAAACAAAAGAATACAAAGAAAGGGATATCTGAAAATGAAAATTATTGGTGTATCGGCAAGTGCTAGAGAAAATAAGTCCACTCAGTTCCTGTTGGAACAGTGTCTGGGCGAAGTAAAAGATACCGCAGAGACACTTGGAAAAACAATTGATATTGAACTGGTCAATCTTGCTCCATTGAAGTTTTCTGGCTGTATTGCCTGTGGAAAATGTAAGAAAGGTGTTTTGTGCAGTCAGGAGGATGATTTTCAGTCTTTGATTTCCAAATTCGCCGATCCTGAAATCGTGGGAATAGTTCTGGCAACTCCTGTGTATATGGGCTCCATGTCTGCTCAGGCAAAAGCCTTTCTTGATCGGTCGGTTCTTTTTAGAAGAAACGGTTTTATGTTTAAAAACATGCTCGGAGGCGTGATTGCTGTGGGGGGATCACGAAATGGCGGTCAGGAGCTAACTATTCAAGGTGTTCATGCGGCAATGATGATTCACGACATGATTATTGTGGGTGATGGTGATCATTTTGGCGGTGCTGCCTGGGGAAGCCATCCCGATGGCTACGAAGGTGATGAAGTAGGTATCAAGACAGCAAGGAATCTTGGTAGACGTATGAGTGAAGTTGCCTCTTTATTGCGAACATAATTCATCCAAGAAGTGCGTGTGATGGGGGATGGATGTGGATACAAAACGCTTCACCACTACACATTTCGTTTCTATGTTTCTTTTTTATTAAGCTCATGCTGATAAAATACTACTAATAACTCCCCAACAGAGGAAACCAACTTCATGTCTAAAGCCACTTATCGCTGCAGTATTTGCCAACACGAGACAGATAAACAACAACCACCAGAAAAATGTCCAATCTGTGCAGCTAGCCGCGATAAATTTATAAAATTGAGCACTCTCCAGCCTTCCACCTCCGAGGAAGATAGTGCCCCATCACTCAACGAGTATTTAAGTGAATGGAGCCGTGAAGAGTACGAATCAGAAGAAAAATTTTCTATCATCCAGAAGATATCCAAATCCGGTAAAAGTGAGATTTCCCCCATGGGGACCAGAAAAACCTTTCCCGGCCTTGAAACAATCCTCTTTCGCGGCAGCCAGTTTCATCGCTTCCCCCTTGATGAAGACCAACAGGTAAACACCACAACGGTTATAGGGCCAGAAGCCAAACATCCTTTAGTTCTGGATATACCATATTTTGTTTCCCATATGTCATTTGGTGCTTTATCAAAGGAGGCCAAGATTGCTCTAGCCATTGGTGCCGCACGGGCCGGAACCGCCACCGGAACTGGAGAAGGAGGGTTATTACCAGAAGAACGTCAAAATGTAGATAAATTAATTTACGAAGTAGGTACAGCCCTCTACGGTCGAAATAGCGAGTCGATGCAACAGTGTGAAGCTGTGGAAATTAAATTTGGACAAGCTGCGAAACCTGGAATGGGCGGGCATTTACCCGGCTCTAAAGTCACAGCTGAGATTGCAGCAATACGCGGTATTCCAGTGGGTGAGGATTTTATATCGCCGAATTCGCAATCGGGTGTGAAGCGACCTGAAGATCTGCTTGAGCTGGTGAGTAGCATTCGCAAAACCACTGGCGGCAAACCGGTTGGTATTAAATTCACCGCCGGACATATTGAAGAAGATCTCAAATTTGTACTTCAGGCAAATCCTGATTTCATAACAGTTGACTGCCGCGGCGGGGCCACCGGAGCAGCACCCAATTTCATTCGTGACCATATCTGTCTGCCTGCAATTTATACCATTCGCAGAGTTCGTAAATATCTTGACCAGACCCGCTCAAAGGTGACCTTTTGTATTACTGGAGGGTTTCGCGATTCCACCGATATTGCTAAAGCCATAGCCCTTGGAGCCGATGCCGTGGCCCTTGCTACTAGCTCTCTACTGGCCATCGGTTGCCAACAATATCGCATCTGTAATACCGGGAAATGTCCTGTGGGCATTGCTACCCAGGATCCTGAACTGCGAAAACGATTTTCCATCCCCGCCTCAGCTGACCGATTCGGTAACTTTTGTCAGGCTACAACCGAGGAGCTTCGAGCCTTAGCCCGAGTGAATGGTCGCCAAAACATCCATGACTTGAATCTGGATGATATCTTTACTATCAGTAATGAGATCTCGGTTAATACAGATATCAACTATGCCTGAGAAGAAAAAATCGAATGGTTTTTATAAGGGGCGGTGAGTAGAGAGTGTCAGTGCACTTATTCCCTCCGATACTTCACCGTGCCAAGAGAAATTTGCTCAAAATGGTGTCCCCAGAGTTCCAGGGTGTTTTCCTGCTCAGTAAATATGACAGGAATATGCTCTTATGGAGTGGTAATTGCCACGGGGAGCACTGTTTTGTTTATAACTGTATCTAGGGTAAAGGAAGAGTGAAGCCTTTGGACTCCCGGAAGATTCGTGAGTTTTAAATGAATTCTTTTATAGTCCTCGTTGTCCTTGTAAATAACCCGAAGCATATAATCAGCCTCTCCTGACATTAAGTAACATTCCATTACCTGTTCGATTCCAACGACGGCCTCTTCAAACTTTTTTAGCGTTTCCTGCTGCTGCTCTCGTAACGTAACACGAACAAAGACCGTTCCCGAAAAACCGAGTGTACTCTGGTTGAGCAGGAGAACAAATCGATCGATAACAGCGCTTCCTTGAAGGGCTTTGACCCTCCTTAGACAGGCTGACTCTGAGAGCCCTACTTTTTGAGCCAGCTGAACATTGGACAGTCTGGCATCCAGTTGTAATGCTAATAAAATGGATTGATCAATCTCGTCAATGCGAAGTTGTGGCATTTTCTGCATACATTTATCTCTATTTTAGAATTATCCGTCAATATAAACGTGAAATTGGTAAAGAAAGCAATCAAATTTCAATGGAAATTGGATAGCGTTAGTACCTTCATAGGAAAAAAGATAAAATATGAACCAATCAAAATCAAAAGGAGACGTGATATGAACGTTGGAATTTTAAAAGAAATCAAAGTTGAAGAGAGTAGAGTCTGCATGACTCCTGCTGGTGTTGAAGTCATGGTGCAAAACGATCATGCGGTCCTGGTTGAAAAAAATGCTGGTATAGGCAGTGGCTTTTCAGATGAAGAGTATATTGCTGCGGGTGCTGAAATTGGAGAGAGTCCAGCGGATGTGTATGCGTGGGCTGATATGATCATGCATGTTAAGGAACCACAGCCCCAGGAATATGAAATGATCAGAGAGGGGCAAATACTCTTTACCTATTTCCATTTTGCCGCTTCAGAGGAATTGACCAGAGCAATGATTGAGCGGAAAGCTGTTTGCGTCGCCTATGAAACAATCAAGGACAGTGATGGCAGCCTTCCCCTTCTCACACCCATGAGTGAGGTTGCTGGAAGGATGGCGGTTCAGGAGGCTGCAAAATATGTAGAACGTGCCCATGGGGGACGTGGGCTTCTTCTTGGTGGGGTTCCTGGGGTTGATCCGGGGACTGTTGTTGTTATTGGTGGTGGAGTTGTTGGAACCCATGCTGCTCAGATGGCCTGTGGGCTTGGTGCGAAGGTGTACCTCCTTGATACCAACCTTCCTCGACTTCGTTATCTCTCAGAAGTTATGCCCAAAAATTGTGTCCTTATGATGTCATCTCCAGCAAAGGTTCGTGAGCTTATTGCGCAGGCCGACGTTGTTGTCGGTGCGGTTCTCCTCCATGGTGCCAAGGCCCCTAAGCTTATCACCAGGGAAATGCTCGGAACCATGAAACCAGGAGCGGTGATTGTAGATGTTGCCATCGACCAGGGAGGATGTTTTGAAACTTCAAAGGCGACCACCCATAAGGATCCCATTTATGAGGTGGATGGAATTATCCACTACTGCGTTGCCAATATGCCGGGAGCCGTACCACTCACTTCGACCATGGCATTAACGAATGCCACACTCCCTTTTGCTGTGTCTCTTGCTAATAAGGGATGGAAGGCAAGTGCCCTGGAGGACCCTGCTATGAAAGAGGGGCTCAACATTGTTGAAGGGAAGATCACGTATCAAAGTGTTGCCGAAGCTTTTGGGATGGACTTTGTATCCGTTGATACTCTCCTTTCATGATCTAAGACTTCACGGATATGCTCTTGCGCACCTTTATGGATAACAGTTGAGTGTATGAAGCAATCAATATGTCTGGCTCGATGTTTCGCTGCTCGCAAAGCTACGGCACGAAGAGGAAGTCTGAACTCGCACCCGCCTTATAGGCGGGTAGCTTTTAGCTAGCCCGCATTTGTCATGAACATTTTGTCAAAAATCGATAACCTGTTAGGTTCTCGTGGGGAATTGTTTCGCTCGCCAAAGAAGAGCATGAAGGTACGTCTGGCTTCCACTGTCTGTAATCTACTAAAAAAGAAGATATTGTAGAAAAACAGACCGGTTCATCCAAGGAGTACCATGACTCCCTATTACATTCTCTTCAACAGAGGCAATGTTTTGTCGCGCATAAGGATTGCTGTTAAAAGTATTGTTGAGGCGGTGATGAAAACGAAACGAGGATGCAGTCAAAGGAAGCCATTCTGCTGCCAGAAGGCGTCCTGCTACAAAGGTTCCACTCCATAATAGTATTGTTGCGATCCGGCGGATATAGGCGCCTGGAGAAATGGATTTATCCGTCATGGTCATGTACTGGATAGTGATGCTTCAATGAAAAAAATGTGAATCAACTAGCTCCGCCGTAAGTCTGCCTGACGTCAAAGGATGTTGCTATTTGCTTATTTCTTCAAATCTATTCAATTGTACATTTTTTCGGGCATGATCTGGTTTGAATATACGGCCATTCATTGCAATATAAACGCCGGGTGGGAGAATCTGAGCGGCAGTGACGGCACACCCTATGTTAAACACTGCGTCACTATCTCTGAATTGGGCGGGGTACATTGAGCCAGTCATTACGATCGTTTTATCTGTAATGTTCTTAAAGAGCTTTGCAGTATCAATCATTGTGTCAGTACCGTGAGTGATAACAATTCTATTCGATGAACTCGATTCCACTGTATTCCTTATCAGCTCACGATCTTTATTGGTAAAATCGAGACTGTCTTTATTTATTATAGGTTCAATCTCGTAATCCAGTACAACATTGGCCCGCTCCAAAATACCATTGGCTTGGGGATCTCCAACTTGATATTCTGACTTCTGGTCGAAGTAAACTTTGTCGATAGTGCCGCCTGTTGTGTAGATTTTAATTTTCATATCTCATATAATCCGTAGTAATGTCGATGCAGTGACCGGGCGATTTGATGTGTTTAATGATACGATTTGCAGACAATCCATTTATCGTAATACTTTGTGCAGGATTAAAAAATAAAAGGTGTTGGCAAAATGGGGCTAATAAAGTGCATGCTTTATTTTGTCAAAATCGATATCAAACGGACTTAAAACAGCATTTGGTTTACCGATTGCATAGTGGATAAATATATCCGCTTCCTTTTCTGGAACGATACTATAGACTTTCTGTTTTCCGAAATAGGGTTCTGCGAAAGAATCTAATTCCATTCCATGTTTTTTGAAAAGATTATCCACCGCGGCCATCTTGTTGACTTCGGCAGAACGGCACAATGCCACATAGGCACTCAGCAGAATTGCATTTGCTTTGCCGTGATGAATTTTTTTATGGTTAGTAAAATAATAACCAAGTGCATGTAGTAGCGTTGTTCCGGTATGCAGTATCACAATGCCGGCCAGCGATGAAGCATACAAAAAATCAGACAGAACATCATTATCAAGCTTTTTAAATCCATCACTTTTAATAATTGTTTGTAAAAGAACGTCAATGGAACAGAGGGCAAGTGCATCGGAAAATGGATTGGAGCGTTTCGACAGATACCCTTCAAAGGAATGGCTAAAGGCATCAAAAACTGTTGAGATGAGCAACTCTTTATCTAGCGTTTTTAAAAATGTGGGTTCCAGAATGGCCGCTATGGGGAACATACTCTCTTTTGAAAGATTCACCTTATCCATGTTCTCTAAATCAGTAATAATGGAATAGTTGTTCACTTCACTGCCAGTTCCGCATGTGGTTGGAATCGCGATAATTGGTAATGCTGGTGCCAATTTTTTTGCATTGAGTACTTCGTAGAATTCTCCAGAGTTCTTTGCAAAAAGTGCCACAGCTTTTGCTGCATCGATGGCAGAACCGCCACCAAATGCGATAACTAAATCAGTTTCATGCTTCTGTACAACTGAACCACCCTGTATCACCGTATTAATAGATGGATTTTCTTCAATCTCACTGAAGAATAACAGGTTTTTGTCCTGAAAGAGTGTTTCTATCCGCTTTCTGAATCCGGTTTTGATGATGGACGTTGCTCCTGAGACAATGGAAATGTTCTTGGCATCTTTTGACAGCGACGCCAAAAGCGGGTCGAAATCTTCTCCCGCATATGTTTTTACCGGTGAATGGAAAGAAAATGTTGGTGTCATAACAGCCTCATAGTTGAACAAAATAGCTTGTGTTTAAACCGATTTTTTCGGGTGATTAAAAAGAAATTTGTTGAACGTTAGTTCAGCTATTCTACTTCTTTTTAGAATTAAGGAAAATATGTTTATTGTGTGAGCTCAGGTGTTAATCGCACCCCTTGACTCTTTCCTAGGTCTTGCTCTGTGGTTGATTACCTAATGGTAGATTTTTACTGTATTTAATCAATATACAAAACAAATCATCGCAGATCCATTGCAGGTGGAAAAGCCGATGTGTAATTCTGGACAGTAATAAAAAAGATATACCTGAATTTGTATGTCATCGAGTCGGATGATATGATAAAATAATTTTGTAGTCAGTCATACTGCTGGCGGTATCTTTTACGTTAGGTATGATTACGATAGGCTGTGGCAGTTTTTTTGGTGTGCTACACTACTTAATTTCTTTTTAAAAATGATGCTTCAATGAAAATACAAACGGAAAAAACAGGTACCATCCTTGTTGCAGTTATATTGGAAGAGCGCTTTGATGCGACTTGTGCGCCTGATTATATTGTTGCTGTGAAAGAGTGGATAGAGAATGGCAATGTACAGATAATTCTGGACCTTGGCCATGTTGATTTTATAGACAGTACGGCTTTAGGAGCAATTATAAAAAGTTTTAAATGGTTCAGGCAGGCTGAGGTTGGAACAGGAGAGCTGGCTCTTTGTCAAATTAACAATAAAATCATGAGTCTCCTCAAGTTAACCAGAATGGATAGAGTATTTCCAATTTTTTCCAACTGTCAGGAAGCGGTCGCAGCAATGACCGGGCCAGAATGAGTTCTCAGGAAACCCATTATTTACATTTAATGATTCCCAGCAACAAGGAGGATTCACGTCTTATTGGCAGAGCTGTGTATTCGTTTTGTCTTCATTTGGGATTTGATGAGATTCAAAGCTATCAGATTGAGCTAGCGACGGTTGAAGTCACCCATAATATTGTAGACCATGCCTATAGCAACTGTCCCGATTGTACGCTTGAGCTTCACGCTCAGGCGTTGGCGGACAGAATTATTTTTACCATAATAGATACAGGACTGCCCGCAGACTTTGTTCTTCCTTGCTCCTGTCCCATTGATCCTGATGATACTATTGATAGTCTGCCGGAATCTTCCATGGGACTCTATATAATCACTTCTGTGATGGATTCTGTGGAATATGAGGTTTACGAAAAGTCGAATATACTCACCATGGTGAAGTATTTACCGGAATCGTGAGCAATCCTTTGACCTTCTATACAAAAAGCTGGCTTTCTGTGGGGGTGGTAACGTTATTGTTGCTTGGCACGCCTCTGTTCTTTTCGGGGATTATTACTCGTCTTACTATTCAAGAACAGCTTGTTTTTGCCTGGGGACTAATCCTGCTGGTCCTTCTTCTTCGGAAATTTGCCCAGCGATTTTCCGTATTTTTTGGCATATTGATTTCTTTTTTTACCCTGTTGTTACTCGGCCGCTATCTGTTTTTCCGCCTGACCTCTACATTGCTCTACACGTCTCCCTTAGAATTCTTTTTTATTCTTGTTCTTTTTGCTGCGGAATTATACGGAATGTTTATTCAGGTAATGGGGATGATCGTGAATGTAATGCCCATGTACCGTCCGATGGAACAGGTTGCCCTGAATAATCCTGACCTCCCTGTTGTTGATGTACTTATTCCCACCTACAGTGAACCTGAACAGATGGTTGCCATTACGGCTAGTGCCTGTACTCTGTTTGATTATCCTCCTGAAAAGCTGAATATTTATATTCTTGATGATGGTGGTACGGTACAAAAGCGCAACGCCAAGGATCCCGAGAGTGCCGCTGCTGCGCTAGTGCGTTATGAAACGCTTAAGGTCCTGGCCGAGTATCTCGAGGTACATTATTTAACCAGGAAAGAAAATACGAATGCCAAGGCCGGCAATATTAATGCCGCTCTTTATCAAACTGACGATGACGAAAAGCATCCAACTGGGGATCTGGTACTCGTGCTCGACTGTGACCATGTACCCACCAGAGATTTCTTGAAAAATACCGTTGGATATTTTTTGAAAGATCCGAAGTTGTTTCTGGTACAGACCCCGCACTTCTTTATCAACCCAGATCCCGTGGAAAAGAATCTTGATACCTTTAACAAGATTCCTGGGGATAATGTAATGTTTTACGGGAAGGTTCTCCCTGGACTTGATTTGTGGAACGCCGCTTTTTTCTGCGGCTCCGCTGCGGTGCTGCGAAGAAGTTGTCTTGACGAGGTGGGCGGAATTGTTGGGGAGACTATCACTGAAGATGCAGAAACTGCATTGACCTTGCATGGGCGCGGCTACAATTCTGTATACGTCGGGAAACCCATGGTTTGTGGTCTTTGTCCTGAAACATTTGAGGATTTTATTGTTCAGCGAAACAGGTGGGCTCAGGGAATGGCTCAGATTCTGATATTGAAAAATCCTCTGTTTAATCGTGGACTCACTCTGATTCAGCGACTCTGTTATTTTAACTCGGCGGGCTTCTGGTTTTTCAGCTTTTCACGGCTGATTTTTATGATGGCCCCGTTTTGTTATCTTTACGGAAATATGCAGGTATACCATGCAACGTTGTGGCAATGTCTAGCCTATCCTGTACCGTATATGGTTCTGTCCATGATAGTGACAAATTTTATGTACGGTGCGGTGCGACATCCGTTTTTCTCCGAATTGTACGAGACTGTTATGAGCTTTTATAATGTTCCCGCAATATTAAGTGTACTGCGGAATCCTCGCTCTCCCCAGTTTCAGGTGACGCCCAAGGATACGAGTCTAGCAGAAGATTCGGCGAGTCCCCTGGCGACACCATTCTATCTGATGCTCGGGCTTTTTGTTGCAATGTATCCGGTGGCTCTGTACCGGGCTGCTGCTAATCCACAGCTTCTTGGCTCCATCGTGATTTGTACCGTGTGGGGGACGTTTAATCTTGTTTTACTGTTACTGAGTCTCGGGGTGGTTTGGGAAAGAAGGCAGGTCAGAAAAAAATATCGGATGCCGGTTCGAGAGCCGGTTCGGTTGCGGATCCAAAACAGCGATAAACAGGAATGGTTGAAAGGGTGGAGCACGGATCTATCGGAAGAAGGTATGGGGATTCTACTCAATGAAGAGTCGTCCTTAACTGAAAACACAATGATTGAAATCGAGACCAAGAATAGTGCTGGAAGAAGCTTTTTATTTACTGCTCAGATTACCAGAGTGCTAAAAGATCGCGATCAGATACAACTCGGTTGTCAGTATCAGTATGAAGATGAAGAAAGTTTTCTTGCCATTACCAACCATCTGTATGGCGAAAGTGATCGCTGGGAAAAACTGTGGAAAAAGCGTCAGCATAAGGTTCCAATTCTTGCAGGATTTATATTTGTTCTCAAGCTTGGCCTTACAGGAACCTTTCATCATGTTTCTGGATTAACTCACGTCGCTTGGAAGAATTTAAAAAAATATCTGGAGAAGATATGGAACAAATGTTTTGGAAAAAAATCGAATCGTTCCGGTTATTCACACTAACCGCTGTTCTATTCTATATGTTTGTCCTCGGGTGTTTCTCGGCTTATAGTCAGGAGCAGGTTAGACTCCCCTTGACCAAATTTAATACACCTGGGATTGTTACTCTCTCTGACAATAATGAGGCCTACAGTCTGCATATTCCAACGCCAGAGCGTTGGAATATTGAGGAAGCAACACTGGAGCTTGCTTATGTGAATTCCACGGCCCTCCTGGCAAGTCGTTCCCGCCTGGTGATTTTATTTAACGAGTATCCATTGGGGCAGGTAACGCTGGAGCCTGCCGCGCCGGAAGGACTCGTTACCGTAGCCATTCCTGGCCGTCTTTTTGTGACTGGCTATAATGAATTGAAAATTCAGGTGATGCAGGATATTAAGGACGAAGGCTGTATTCCATCCAATCCCCCAGAAGCATGGACAACGCTGGAATTTATTAATTCGACACTTGAATTATCCTATACAGCAAAAGAAGTTCCTTTAAGTCTCTCTTCTGTAGCAGGCTTTCTCTTTGATCCGAAAATGAGCGGAGAACACTATGTCCATATTGTAACAGAGGCCATGGACAGTGCGAATATCTCTCTAGCGGCAGTAACTGCTGCTGCCGTTACTCTTCGGTTTGACTATCGTTCAGTACAGTTTTCCACGGGCCATGAGTTGCTCCCGGGAAAAGATAATATCATAATTGGGACACATTCGTTTCTTCGGGAAACTATTAGCAGCGGTGAGCTCAAGGGGGATATGGGGATTCTTCCCATGCCAGCGCAGGACGGCCAATTGGATCGTTTTCATGGTCTTATTTATCTCGGTGGTTCCGGGCCCAAAGAAATCCAGAAGAGTGTCACTGCATTTTCTGTTCTTTCCCTGCCGCTGCCTGATATTCAGTTATGTCAGATCACAGATATTCAGTTGCCGGTGATTAGCCCCTATTCGGGTAAAAACCGATTGGCACCTGGTAAAGGATATAGCTTTCAGGAACTCGGTTTTGCTACAACAACATTTCGCGGCAACAGGAGTAAACCCGAAATGCTTGAGTTCACCCTGCCGACCAATTTTCTGTTGGAGGGGAATCGAGATATTGTTCTTCGTCTGGATTTTTCGTATGGAGCAGCCATGCGCAACGATTCGGTGCTTTCCTTGGATGTGAATGGGAAGTTTGTTGCTTCAATCCCACTTGACCAGCCGGGTGGAGGCCAGTATCGCGGCTATACTGTTCGTTTACCACTGAGCTACTTGAGTTCTGGGCGTAATGTCCTCCACCTTGACTCTATTTTAACACCGTTACATACTACTGCCTGTGAGATCCTGCAGACTGGCCAGCTGGCATTAACCCTTTTTGAGACCTCGACGATCCAGGTTCCTAAGCTGCTAGAATGGGTTAAGTTACCGCAACTCAGTTATCTCTTTAATGATGGTTTTCCCCTGACAGGAATGCCAGATTTCTCGCAGAGTACCTTACTCCTCCCCCAAAAAGATAGAAAAAGTATGGCAGCAGCTCTTAATTTTATTGCTGCGATCAGTCAAAAAACCGGAGTGTTGCCCTATGGCCTGACGGTCACAAGTAACGTCTCCGAAACCGGGAATAAAAATATTCTTGTGATCGCTGCAAGAACGGATATCCCTGAAGAGATTATCGGTGCCTCTCCTTTTGCACAGGGGATTTCCATGCCTGTACACGGCAGACTGCTGGGAACACTCTCTGTGGATAATTGGAAGGATAGGCTTCGGGAGTGGCTCTTTGATGAAGTCACGGATTTCAACACTGTTACACCTGATATTGCCATTCTCGGTACTGAGTTTCGGATTCGGCAACAACAGGCCGTTCTAGCTGAGTTTGAATCACCATTTACCCCAATGAAGACCGTGGTGTTGCTGACTGCTGAAGATAGTGGGAATCTTCTTCAGGCCTCACTGCTTCTTCAGGAGGATGAAGTGACCCAGCAATGCCGTGACGGTTTTGTGGTGATTGATTTTAACGGAAAAAAACCCGTTATTCAAAGGGCTGCCCTGACCCCGTCGTATTCAGTGGGTGAAATCACTGTACGTAACCGTATCAGCTATTTCACTGAAAAGTTTCGTTGGCCCTTTGTTGCTCTAGTGGTCGGGTTGTTGATTGTACTGTCTCTTTTCCTTACGATCTCCCTTAAAAGACGACGAGCCAGGCGGCAACGGATAGGGCTTGGGGATGGGGACGCAGAATAATGTGTAATTTCCGGCCTACTGGATTTTTCTTTGTTCTTTGTATCTTTTGCTGGATTGCCTCATGTGAGGCAGCTGAACCGGGAACGTGGTCTGGATTTAAAGAAGAATTTATCTCATCCGATGGACGGGTAATTGATTTTTATCAGCAGGAGATCAGTCATTCGGAGGGACAGGGCTACAGCATGCTATTGGCTGTGGCCTTTGATGACCGGGAAACCTTTTCGCTTCTCTGGCAATGGACCAAAAAACATCTACAGGTTAGAAAAACAGATGCACTTAGTGCCTGGAGTTGGGGAGAGTTGGCCAATGGTGTTACTACGGCACCCATTGATTTTAATAATGCCACCGATGGAGATATCTGTATAGCATGGGCGCTTCTGCTTGCCCGGGAACGCTGGAATCTGCCGGTGTATGAAGACGAAGGGCGGAGAATAGTATCGAGTATCCAGCGCTATCTGCTTATGGAAGCATTCGGGGAAACTATTATTCTTCCAGGATATTATGGGTTTACACGGCAGGACGCAGTTGTTGTCAATCCGTCTTATCTGGTATTGCCCGCTTTTAAAGTTTTTGCACGCTACAGCGATCAGACTCTCTGGGAGAGGGTACATACTGAGAGTCTGACACTCTTGACGGAAAACTCGTTTGGCCGTTGGCAGCTTCCTGCAGACTGGCTTTTGCTTCGTCGGGACACTGCGTTTGAGATCCTGGCAGATAAAGCTCCGCTGTTCGGTTATGAGGCCATTCGGGTTCTGCTGTGGGCCTCCTGGGATGGGGCTCTTGCCCAGTTACCCGGAGTGGAAAAACTTTTGGATTTGATTCAGTCCACCGGAAAGCTGCCGGTAACGATTGATCTTCTCAGTGACCGACTCGATGAACAGGAGGCTCCAGCTGGATTTTTCGCTATTGCTGCGAACTGTGCCGGACAGTTGAACAGAGAAAGCCAGGCGTCTGCATTATGGCGTCAGGCTGAACAGAAGATTCAGCATGAAGAGAGAAATTACTTTTCACATGTTCTGTACCTGCTGGCCCGTTCGCGGAGAATTCCATGATTGGCCGGATTGGCATATTTTTGTCTGTTCTCACATGGGTGTGCTGCGTTTACCCTTTACTTGGTAGTGGAGAGGCACAGCTCTTGAATGTGGTGTATTCGGGAAAAGTGGAAAATCATTCACCGGCTGTTGTTCAGAAAAGACAGCAGTCCATCCTGAAATTGTCAGATGGCAGCAATTCCAAAAGGACTGTCAGGCCAGATCATAGCAGGGTAAGCAGATCGTCACAGCGGTTTCTGCAGGAGTTACCAGCCCCGACTTCCGTGGCTGTACAGGAAGAATCCACTGACTCTTTCGCTGCCGTTGTTGCCTATGGCTGGCAGGAGTATCATCTGGGTAACTATTTGCAATCAAAAAAGCTTTTTACACAGGCTGCTGCGTCTCAGGATGAGGCTGTCCGGCATAATGCCGAATCTGGTCTTCTTTATACCTATCTCAAGCTTGGCGATACAGTGGCTGCTTTTCCTTTGCTGCAGCAGTTTGTTGCCAGGGGAGAACAACTTGAAACAACGGCACCGGCATTGGCAGCGATTCTTTTTGATCATGGTGATTTTGCAGCACTGCAGGATTTGCTCCCTAAGCTGTCTGCCGTGTCGCGGAAAGAATGGCAGGAAAAAATTGTTTTATCACAATTTCAGGACAGTGTGCTGCAACTGAGTGGGAGAGATGCACCGGAAGAAATTGAAAAAATTGTGCGCAAGTATGAGCCTTTTCTTAAAAAATGTCGGAATTCTGAACAGTTTTTTGGTATGGCTGTTAATCTTACAGAAAGTACTCCTGACCTGTCAGCACAAATTTTTACAGATCTCGGTGAATGTTTTCCTGAAGACCAGCTTTGGCAGGAGCGGGTTCTGCACGAACAATTGAATTTGCGGACTAGTGCGGATTTGCTAGCAATGGCATCACGCCCTCCCGGCCGGAAAATACTTGAATCAACCTGGAATATATTGCTGCAGGAAGCGATGTGGAGGAGCTTGAAAAAGGCCGAAGAGGACAGCCCTGAATATCAATCTCTTTTAAAAGCTTTGTACCGGTTGAATCCGCAAAATACAGAAGTGGCATCTATGGTCGCCTGGTCCTGTTATCGGCATGAGGATTACAGCTGTGCTGAGGATGTGTTTTCTGTCTTAGTTCAAAAGAACCCATCGGATGATGTATTGCTTGGTCTTGTCTATGTCTTGCAAAAACGAGGAAAATTGGCAGAAGCTGTTGAACTGCTGAACCTCCATCCCGACACAGAAAATACCGTGCTCCTGCAGCAGCGTCACGAGCTGTATGCTGCCCTTGGTATAGAGCAATATGAAAAGAAACGGTATAAAGAGGCCGTAGCGTATCTGCAGCAGGCGCTGGTTTTGCAACCGGAGAATCGAAATCTTACAGAGATGTTGCTCTGGAGTCGTTTTCATCTTGGAGAGCCAAGGCCATTAATTGATTTTTTCTGGAGACAGTATCAGGAAATTGGATTTTTTACAGAGGCAAAAGAACTGGCGGATCTCCTGGAGACACAGGGTGATCCTACTTTTACTCGACAAGTGATGAAATCTTTTGCTCAATCAGAAGTGCAAAGTGTACGAAAACTTGCAGGAGATTATACTTTTGGGCAGGGGCATCCGGTGCGTGCCAGCCAGATTTATCAGGGAGAGAGCCCCTATGCGGGGAGTGCTGACCCTGCACTTGACGGCATGGTTCTTTTTCGCAGTAAAGAGGGGGATGAAGGTCTCTCCAGTTTGAATGTTTCAACGCTTATAATTCAACAGCGTGTTTTTGATAATTCCGGCAGGACCTGGTCCATTTCTCTTTTTCCCCTTGAGATTAATTCTGGTTCATTGCCATCTGGAGTCCCGGTGGGAAAGGCATTTCGTCGCTTACAAGGCATAGAAGGAGACCCCGAACAGTGGCAGGAGCATGTGCTTGCCTGGGGCTGGCGTGGCAGCCTTTCCATCGAAGGGGATATTGATTGGCAATTGAGCATTGGTACCACCCCTCTGGATGGAGTGGTTGCTGTAACTCCTGTTGGTAAAATAGAAGCTGCCGGAACGGATTGGCTGCTTGCAGTTGCTAGAAATTCTGTTAAAGATTCTCTTCTTTCATGGGTCGGGCAGACTGATCCCTACAGTGGAGAAAACTGGGGTCGGGTTGTGCAATCAAGTTTAAGTGCTGAAAAGACGATATCCTTGAGTGACTGGTGGCTTGCTTTCGAAGGAGTCTTTGGCTGGTATGATGGAGAGAATGTGGAAGAAAACAGTTCTTTGAGTGCATCTCTCAGCGGCGGATACACTACCACTTGGAAGATTTTTGAACAATCGAGTGGGCTCTTTCTTTTTGGTCGCGGGTTTCATCACAATTCTAATTTTTATACTTTTGGTCATGGGGGATATTACAGTCCAGCCAAACAAATTATTGCCGGACCGTTTTTTCGTCTGGTTACATCCGATGAGAGTAATTTTTGGCTGGATATCTCTTTATCTGCGGGCTTGAATTATCGGAAAACCGATGATGCCAATCACTACGTCGAAACGGGTGAGACTGGAATAGAAGTGGGGGATCCCGCCCTGGATGATTTTTTGGGAGTATACAAGGGGACGAGTGAAACTGGTCTTGGTGTTGATGCACGAATTCGAGGCCTTTTGCCGCTGTCTGGAGGGTGGTTTGTTGGCGGAGAGGCAACTATAAATAATGTCGCTGATTTCACCCAATGGCAGCTGGCAGCTCTCCTCCGCTATCGCTTTGGTGAAGGTATGGGGCTTGGACGGTCGGATCGGGAATTTTCGATGTTAACCAGGTTAATTCAATGAACGATATAGCAACGGAACTAGATTTTTCCAAGAGCAGGATTCTGGTTGTCGATGATAATCCTGTTAATAGAAAGCTTCTTGCCTCGATACTCGGGAAAGTGGGGTATGAGGTTGTTAGTGCAGCGGGTGGGGCAGAAGCGCTTGCCTTGGTGCGGCAGTATTCTTTTGATCTTATTCTCCTTGATATTATCATGCCGGAAGTAGATGGTTTCTCAGTCTGTGAAATTCTGCAACAGGACAGGCAGACCAAGCATGTTCCAGTGATCATGGTGTCCTCCATGGATCTATCTGAAACCAAGGTTCGGTGTTTTGAGCTTGGAGCAGTTGACTATATCACCAAACCATTTCATACGGGGGAAGTTTTAGCCAGAATTCGTTCGCAGCTGGATATTAAGCGCCTCACAGCTTCATTGCTCAAGAGTAATAAGCGGTTACAGGAAAGACAAAATATTGTTGATCAGGATTTACAGGCAGCGGCAGCGATCCAGCGTGCACTGCTGCCCGAGGATATTCCATTTTCCCGTCAGCTTCGAAGCCAATACACCTTTCGTCCCTGCGAACGAATTGGAGGGGATATCTTTAATGTTTTTGCCTTAGGTGAATCATCGGTTGGAATATACATTGTTGATGTCTGTGGGCATGGAGTGCCTGCCGCGATGATTGCAACACTGGTTTCACAGGCAATGTCACCCTTTGGGCATTTAGTCAGCACTCTTTCTCATGAAAATAAGGTTCTGCAGATTAACAATCCTCTTCAGGTGCTTGAGCAGCTTGACAAGCTGTTTCCCATAGAGCGTTTTGATCGTTATTTTACCATTAGCTATATGGTTATTAATCTTCGAAGTGGAGAATTTTCCTCCAGTAGTGCCGGTCATCCACCTGTTTTCCTACAGAGAAATACAGGAGTTATTGAAATGTTGGAGGCTGGCGGACCGATAATAGGCTTAGGAAGTTTTGCACCAAAGCGGAAACAGGAGACTGGGCATATTGAGCCAGGGGACAGGCTCATTTTTTATAGCGATGGGATTATCGAACTGGAAAATGCAACGGGAGAAATGTTTGGTGTGGAAAGGGTGAAGTCCCTGATTGAGCAGCAAAAAAGTATGCCATTTGACCATTACCCTCAGGCTGTTGATCAAAGGCTGGAGGAATTTACCAACGGGGCTGTTGCTAACGACGATATCAGTTTACTTTATCTTGAATATCTGGGGTGAGTGTTGCGTTTTTGGAGAGCCACCTTCGGGGATGGGGTCAAATCTTTATCCTTGTCACCTCTGTCAATGAAAATGGAACAATTACCCGTAAGGAAATGTTGTGTTATTGGTGCGGAGCAGTAGCAATTATATGTTTTCCCACGTCTAATTGTATTCGCTATTGCCTCCATTTGAGTGCCACTCACTGCTTGAAAGTTGATAACAGGAAACATCTAAACCCGCCCATTTTACCTTGTGGTCAACCTTGCCATTGGATCTGAGTAACTTTTTTTTCACAAATGGCCAGTACTAAGGTCAACAGTTTCATGTAAGCCTTAATAATTACCTTGCCACATCCCTCGTTTGAGAATAAAATCTTGAACGTCAACATACCTACTAGCACTGGCTCTGAACTGTTTCAGTGATTGTATAAACATTTCTTTGGACCAAAAAAGGATAATCTATCATGCTCCCTCTAATTACGTCTGTTACAGAAGTTGAGGCAACCCCCATTGGTGCGGCTAAGGACACCTCTATGCAGGTCTTGATTCCTCCCACTGCTGCTGAAAATTTTATAATGCGTAGAATTGTCATCAAAGCTGGAGGTTCTATGCCTAGCCATACCAACTCAGTGGAACATGAACAATATATATTGTCCGGTTCCGCAGAGGTCGGTATTGGCGATGAAGTTTATCAGCTCAAACAAGATGATGTTTTACTGATCCCAGCAGGTGTCCCTCACTGGTATAGTGCTTCTACAACAGAAGACTATGTTTTTATCTGCCTGATACCGAATAAAGAAGATATCATTGCTCTGGTCGATAAAGTATGAGGAAACTGAAAATGACATCCTTATATCGCCCCCTGAGGCGTACTTAAATCGTCTATCGTATGAAGGACATATAAGAAGTGGTGGCATGTTTCGAAATGACAGATATGGAACAAGTTGGGGGAATGAAAGGACGATTTTTTGTGTGAATAGCCAGCTGCCAGCCATCGGATTTTACAGAGTTCAGAACGGGAGCATTCTAGGTGACGAAGCATATTGTTGAGTATCGGATGCCCGGCCTTTCATTAAAGGCTGGTTTTGGCTTACTCGCCAATAATTTTCACTAAAACTCGTTTTTTTCTTCGCCCATCAAATTCTCCATAGAAAATCTGCTCCCAGGTTCCGAAATCTAATTGTCCCTTAGTTATTGCGACTACAACTTCTCGTCCCATTACCTGTCGCTTCATGTGCGCATCGGCGTTGTCTTCATAACCATTATGATGATATTGATCTACTGGAGCGTGTGGTGCCAGTTTTTCAAGCCAGACCTCATAGTCATGATGCAGTCCTGATTCATCATCATTTATAAAAACGGATGCAGTGATATGCATGGCATTTACTAAGCAAATCCAGTTGCTCATCGGCAAAATCTGGATCTAATCGCAGCAACTCTATTACCTCCTCGCGTTTCATTGGCAAGGCACCATTTAAATTTGTCCCAAATGAACCTTTAATTTCATAATGCCATGACTTATCAATTTTATTTACATACACGCCATCACGCCCAATAACAGAAAAAACCAACTCTAGTAATTTCCTTTTATCTTCCCATGGCATTTTACAAAGGTTTTCAACTGATTTGAGATAACGAGACTTGGCATATCTCAATACATTCTGTGCAAACTTGGTTCGATTTTTCAACTCTTCGTCAGACGGTATATTTTTGATGATTTTTTGGTTTGCAGCAATCTGCTCCCCTACCGTTTTCTCTTGTTCTCTCAAATTATCCATTTTTGATTTGACGTCATCGGCAACAAAAACTCCATCAGCAACTGCATTAAGTAAGTTTGATTTTTTTGCTTTTATGCTTTTCAGATTAGTTTTTAGAGTATCTATTTCCTGTTCCATTTGTTTTCTAATTGAACGATCAGGAACAGCTTTTTTAATTGCATTTTCAAGTTTTTCCTTATCGCCCATCAAACTATAAACATGAAAGAATACAGCATCCTCAAGTACCATACCCGGCACTGACCATGTTCTATGTGAACATTCTCCTGATCCGTACCTTGAGTGTCTGTAGTATCTTCGTTTATTTCTATTTACCTGTCCAAACATTGCAAGACCACACTCTGCGCAATACACCATTCTTGACAGCAGATATTTGTTTTTTATAATTTTTCTATCGTATTTTTTGTTAAGCTTTGCCTTTGCATGAATTGCATCTATTGTCTCTTCTGGTAATAATGCTGGTATCTCCATCTTTACCGTTTCATCAATCTGTAGCCTGTCGTCACAAAATGTTGATTCCCATTCCGCCCCTGATCTATGGTTAAGTACCTTCCACAAATTTGAGTGATTCATACCAAGTGTTTTTGCAATTTTTGACATTGAGCCACCAGCTAAATATTGATCGGCTGCCCAGATAATATTTTGCCTTTTTTCCTTATCAATTCCCCACTGTCCAGTACGTTTGTCATATGTCCTACCAAATGGCAGTTTGCCTGCAGTTGGCATGTTCTTTTTAGCTCTTGCTATTCTACTTAGTATACTTTTCCGAGATTGCTCCAAGGCAAAAAACTCATTCATTTCTGTGCTCATGCCAAGAAACAAAGTAGCCTGAGGGTTAAATAGGTCATATTCTGTACTACCAACAAAAAACCTTATCCCATGTTGTTTGAGAATATTTAACCCCTCTTTACTTTTAAGATTATCTCTCGACCATCGGCTAGGATCAGCAACAATGATTGCATCAAATTTATCTGTAGCGCAATCTGCTAATAACTTAGTGAATTTTTTCCTTTCATAGTTGATGGTAGCGTGTTCTTGCCCTGAATATTCCCAACAATCATCAGGTATCACACCATTTACTGCACTAACAGCCTGAAGCAACGTGTTCTTTTGCACTTCAAGAGAATGTCCCCTCGCTTTTTGGTCTTCTGTACTGACTCTTATCAGTGGCGCAAATCTCAATTGATTTTCTTCCATCTTTTACTCACCAATTATTTTAACTAGTACCCGTTTCTTTCGACGACCGTCAAATTCACCATAAAATATTCGTTCCCATGTTCCAAAATCTAATTGCCCATCAGTTACGGCAACAACAACCTCTCTGCCCATAATTTGTCTTTTCATGTGAGCATCAGCATTGTCCTCATAACCATTGTGCCTGTACTGCTCTACTGGTGCATGTGGTGCAAGTTTTTCAAGCCATACTTCGTAGTCATGATGCAAGCCTGATTCATCATCATTGATAAAAACAGAGGCTGTGATGTGCATCGCATTTATAAGTATAAGTCCTTGTTTTATAGAACTTTCCATGAGACATTCTTCAACCTGTTGTGTAATGTTAATGAAGGCTCGTCTGGTTGGTGCTTCAAACCATAACTCTTTGCGGTAGTGTTTCATGGTAATTTCTCTTTTTGTTAAGGTGGTGTTTCTGCATCTACTTTGAGGTGATTATATACTTACATATCATCAGTCTAAAAACAATTGATTCCTAAAGTTTTTGCCTTTTATCAGTACTTTTTTTGTCACAATCACCGACACATACATACACATACACACATTCAACGAACAGCTCTCACAATAACACGAGATGGCGCTGTCTCAGCAAAAGCTTTTCATTTGTACCAATGCCAGTTAATTCTGTAAAAATGCCAGACAGACACCTTCTCTGGCTTGATCAGCGGTATATCATGGCAAGGCAGCTGATGTTCATTCGACAGCACAGCAAGACAGGCTGTACCACAAACTGTACTTCATGATTTGTACATCGAATTACAGATTGATTTCTCGTACCAAATTTCATGTGAATGATACAGCAGTCTGATTCAGATAATGATAGCCCAAGATGAAAAATGATGTAAGTTAAGGTGATTACGGTTCAAGGTGGGGCTATGACGCACGCGAGCTGATGGAGATTTTTCCCAGAGGTGCTATTTTGTTAAGGTATTTCTCAGGGTGTTTTTTCTCTCAATAATGCCATATCATTCGTTGTTGATATTGTTAGTTGATGTTGGTGTTGCTGTTTCTGGTTAAGAGAGTGTAGTTGAAGGTTGGTGGCGATAAAATTGTACCAGTTGCAAATTTACAACTGTTGCGCTTTTGGTTGGTTGCCCATGTGCTCTGTGTTGGAGTCAAGTTCCAGTGGAAATATGTTGACCTTTGGTAGACTGTATTTTGTTACGTATATTGTGCGGGAACCTTATCAGGAATAAGGTCAAGGGTACCTATTTTAGGATCGATTAACGCTGCCAGTCCAAATATTAACTGAATAGCGATAAACTCCAGGAGGTAAAGGAATGAATATCATACCTATGGAGTTGTCGAAATTATTGAATAGTTATATTTGACGAACCTAAACGCAATCCCTCCCAAAGGTGCATATGGTGGAAAATGTCTATTTCGCACCTAATGATTTTGCCAACTGTACATGATGAGTGATGTCGAAAAACCTTCGTGGTCAAATTGACATATGGTGTTACATCTGATAATTAATGAATACGTGTACATTTCTGGTCACAGTTTCATTAGTTTAGAAATCCACTTCCAAAGAGGTTTTTTATAGTGAATAAGAAAAAAAATATTTCGATTAAAAGAGCACTGATTCTTTTGTCAAGTTTGATGGTGACAATATGTTTATTGGCTCCTTTCTCTTTTGCCAAAGGTGATAAAATCATTATCGCGATTGACACAACTAAACCACCGATGGAGTTTTTGGATCGAGAGGGGAAATTTGCTGGATTTGAGATTGATTTTATTAAAGCAATGGCTGAAGAAGTAGGTTTTACACCTGTGTTTCAAAAGGTTGCATGGAAAGATATTTTCACGGGATTAATAGAAGGTAAGTATGATGCAATTTGCGCTTCTGTTTCTATCACCAAGGAACGACAGGAGATGTTTTCATTTTCGACACCTTATATAAATATAGCTCAAGCTGTTATTGTCACAAAACAGTCTAACATTGAAACGGTTGCTGATTTAAACGGAAAGAAAATCGCTGTAAAATCTGGGACGACGAGCTTAATAGCAGCAAAACATATTCCTGAAGTTGCTACCATAGAATATCCAACAGTGGAAGAAGCAGTACAAGCGTTACAGGAAGGTACAGTTGATGCGGTTGTCTGTGATGGACCTGTTGCGGCTTTTTATGTTTCTGAAAAGCAAGGTAAGGGAGTGAAAATCGCTACTCTCTTACAGGGCGATACTCAGGAACAGTACGGTATGGTTGTTCGGCCAAACGATAAGCAAACTCTTGCCACGCTCAATAAAGGTATAGCTGTTGTCAGACGACAACTGATCGACATTGATTTACAAAAAAAATGGCTCGCTGCTTTGTTAAGCGCCGAGCAGCAATGATTTAATCCAATGTTTGATTCTAAAATATCATATCCTCACAATCAGATTATTCTCCGGTGAAATAATGAACAAATTTATCACTCTACTTTCGCTAGCTACCCTAGTGAGCATTTTGTCTATCTCTCCTGTTTTCTCTCCTGTTAGTCAAGCCGTAGCTATGGAGAAACCAAGAGTCGCTATCCTTGAACCAAAGGTGTCAGATAAAGTATCAAATACAAGTCGCAAACATTTAAACCTTGAGAAACTTCAGGCGGAAATGGAATCATCTTTCCTGTCGACACGAAAGTTTGACGTTGTCACACGCAACAAAAGTTCGCTCCAGGTTATTCGTGATGAACAGAAGTTTGCCGAATCAGATTTGGCTGCAGGTGATGCGGCAGAGTCGGGAGCACTGCAGAACGCAGATTATTTGATCAACTCGAAAGTGCATGTTTTTGGTTTCTATACTGTTACTAAAAAAGTACCTAATCTTCAGAGTAAATATTTTCGTACTGATCATGGTGTATTGGAAATTAATGCGCAGGTGCTGGATACCAAAACGGGCAAAGTGACAACAACTTTTAATCTTAAAAGTTCATTTTCTACTAAACAGAGAATGGTTAATTCAAAGAATGGTACTCCCTCCCCTGAGCAGTTTACCAAACTTGCCAAGAATATTTCAGGTCAAATGGCAGATCAATTTTTAGATCTTGTTTTTCCTGTAATGATTATCAAGGTTAGTGGCAATAAGGTTTACCTAAATCGAGGGAAGGATGGTGGTTTTAAAAAAGGCATGCTTCTTAATGTGTACAGCCCTGGTGAATCTCTTATTGATCCTTACACTGGCGAGGATTTGGGTTCTGCCGAAGAATATGTCGGGCAAATCAAGGTGGATCGAATTAATCCAAAGATGACGACTGCCACCTTTAACCCTGAAAAAATGGAAGGGGATGTTGGTACTGGGTATATTGTAAGAAAACCTTAACGAATTTTACTTTAATTATAGATGTGAGGAAGTTATGAGACAAATATTTCAGACGGTCATATTGCTATTTTGTGTGTTTTTTACTTGCAGCATAGCCTTAGCATCAGGTTTTCATGTCCTTGTTAACAATAAACAACAAGGACCTGTTTCCATGGATCAGTTACAGCAGATGGTCTCTGATGGGACGCTTACCAAAGATACGATGGTGTGGAAAGACGGAATGCCTGACTGGGCAAAGGTTGGGGAGCAAGGAGAGTTGCAGAACTTGTTTGTTGTATCGTCAGTTCCTCAGCCACCTCCCGTGTCATCGGCACCTCCAACTCCACCAAACAGCAGTAATACTGTTAACTCTGTTTCGCAAAACGATGTTGATGAACTCAATACCATGTCCGATCCAAAATCAGTACAATCTGCTTCTGATGATATGGATGATTGGTTTGATAGCGTCTTCCAACGTTTTAATATTGAAGAGGGGGAAGACAATGGGAAGTTTGTAGTAACTGCCTCTCAGAGTGTCATGTTAAAGCCGACAGATCCTCAGTATGGAGATACTTATGTCAACGCTTTTGATAAAGCTATGGCTGAACTCCAAAACAAATATCTTATGATACGCTTTGGGAGCACAATTACTGAAAAAATCAAATCTCTTTACTCTGATCGTTCTACACATGCCAAAGAGATCGAGTTGCCTCCTGTGACAGACCTTGGTTACTTGAAAAAAGTACTTGCTGTATTGGAAAAAGGACTTGATGTAACAGAAAAAAAGCTTGATCAGCAACTGATCGAATTAGGAACGGATCCTCAGGAATTAACTAAATTAAATCCAACACAAAAGAAAGACATCTTCCGCGATAAGTTTGTACAAAATACTATTCGTAGAGCATCAGGTAGCATTGCTGGCCTTTTTCCGATACAGACAAATGTAATCACTGATAGTAAAGGGGTAACTATCATTGGCGTTGTTGCTATTGCCTCAAATAAGACAATACAAATTGCTAAAGATATTACTTTGCAGCGTAAGTCAATAATTACAGGTCGAGGTCGAGATATCTCCTCACTGCTCCCCAAAACCAACGAAGAATATCTTGGAACACTTGGTGTACGATTAGCATACGATCAAGATGGTTCTCCCGCAATCATATCCTATGGTATTGCCTCTTATAGACCAGATTCCGACGACGATTATATTAACAATGAGCTTAAAGCAGAAGCAAAAAATGCTGCTGTCTCTAAAGGGGACGCGCAAATAGCAGAGATCATTAATGGTCGTATGAATGCCGAAGATTCACGGAAAACAGGTGAGGAAATACGGAAATATGTTGAACGAGAAATGACAGTTAATGCGGATACTGTTGAAAAAACTATTAAGAATGTAATTAAAATTACTACAAGAAATGCGAAAAGTTCGGCTAGGGCAAAGTTGCAAGGAAACTCTACTGTTAAAAAATGGAGAGTTACAACAAAAGAAGGGCATAAATTCGTTGGAGCAGTTAGGGTATGGAAATACAGTACTCTACAAGCGGTAAATGCGTTTAACAATCCTCAATCTTCACAGCAATCATCTACAAAGAAAAAACAACAGTTTCAAAAGTTTCAACAAGAAAGCAAGCCTGTAAATACAATGGATGATTTTTAATCTTACCAAGAAGAACCAGTTGCTATTAACCGTCTAAATGAAGAGTTTATAATGAAGAAAATAGTACTATTCTTGGTTTATGTTGTGTTGTTGCCAACCGTATTGCTTGCTGATGAGCAAGTCACCATTTTAGAGATAGATGGGTTCGGTGTCACTCGTAGCGAAGCAATACAAAATGGACTGATAGAAGCTTTAAAACAGGCTAAGGGTGTAAGTGTTGACTCGCAGAAGGCTTTTGCAAAAAGCATACAACAAAAGAGTATGTCTGATAATGGACAGAACTCGCAGCAAGTTGAGATAAATTCTTTAAGTGAGAACATTGTTAAAGAAGCCACACAGGGGTTAATCAATGAGTACAGAATTGTTGATGCAATAGAAAGGGCAATAGGGGATTGGGAAGTAAAACTTGAAGTAAAAATGCTTGAGTACAAAACCCCAGGCATATCTCCTCATAGCAGAAGAAAGATTGCGATAATTCCTTTCCGAACAACTAAAACTTCCTATAATTTTCAAGGAAAACAGATAGCCTCATCTGAGATATCTCGTCAATTCACCCAAAAGCTGGTTACCGAAATAACCCAAACCAGAAAGTTTACCGTACTTGATCGAGAATACATGGAGGAATTCCTTCAGGAAAAAAATCTCGTTCTTTCACCAAATGCTCCAACATCTGAGCAAATGAAAATTGGTGAAGTTCTTGGTGTGGATTATTTAATCATTGGTACTGTAACGGATGCCAGTCTGTTGCGTACTGCGCACACCGTTCCAATACTTAATGAGACTACTTATAAGGACCAGGCTACATTTATTGCCGATTATCGCATCATGGTAATGGCAACAAGACAAATCAAATGGTCTGACTCTGTGACGCTAACCATTGGCAGTAAAGAGTTGAAAAAACTTGTCCCGAGTAAATCTCAAAAACTTATTCAACAGGCTATGCTTGATAAGGCGGCAGAGATGATAGCTCAACGGGCTATGGAGAATATTTATCCTATTCGAATTGCCAAACTTCAAGGGGATGGACAATTTATCTTGAACCAGGGTGGTACGACCGTTAATTCTGGTGATCTGCTGGATGTTTTCAAACCAGGAGAAAAAGTAATTGATCGTTATACTGGAGAATCCCTTGGTGCCGCAGAGACTTGGGTCGCAACACTACAAATAATTCGTGTTATACCCAAAATGTCTTATGCCAAAGTTGTTAAAGGTGCTGTCGAATCTGTACAGGAAGGATATATCTGCAGGCGGACTGCTATTGCTGATGATATTAGTCGCAATAAGGGTACAGCGAAGAAAAAAGAAAAAAAACTCATGCCTAAGTGGTGATTCCGTGGATAGAATTATTATGGATATGAAATATAGTCAATGCTTGATTTATCGGTGGAGTATATTTGCCTTGATACTACTTGCTTTGTCAGCATGTGTACCTCCACAGCATCAACGAACAATTCATCATGGGAGAGCAGGAAGTAATCAAGCTATAACATACTATGCTGGTTACTCAGCGGCATTCCAACCCTATAAAAACAGCCTGAGTGCAGGTAAATTGGATGATGTCTTGCAAAAAATGTCCAAAGAAGAACAAGCGTTGCGTGCAGCAACAAACTCTGATGAAGAATTTTCAAATAAAATGGGACTGCTTGGATTATTAGAACGAACCTCGCTGTCTATGCAGGCCGGTGATATCCAACAATCCATTCATTATAGTCAAATGGCAGAGGGTATCCTTGAAGACAGGGAGAATGAATCTTACTTTAGCACCGGCCTGGCAAGTGTTGGGTCAATGTTTGCCGAAGCTGCTGGAGCTGGAGAATATGGTCGTTACGATGCTGTTGGATTTGAAAAAGTGCTCCTATTAAACATGAAGGCTATGGATTACCTATTACAGGGTGATGTTAGAGCATTTAATGTGGCACGTTTAGGTATTCAATGGCAAGCAGATGAAAAAGAAAAGTTTGATAAGCAGATTGAAGAAGTAGAGAAAGAAAATGCCGACCAGAATAACAGAAAAAAGAGAACAACCAATAAAACATCGTCTCAGGATAAAACATCTGTATTTACTGCAATAAGTAAAGAATTTTCGAAATATGATACTCGGGCACTCAAGGTGTCCAGTGCTTTTGTAAATCCTTTTGGGGATTTCCTCGCAGGAACAGTGAATGAGTTTAAAAGTGTAAAAACAAAATCATTACTCAGCAATGCTCATATCTCCTACAAACAAGCTCTTAAGCTAAACCCCAAAAGTAAAGTGCTTCAACTCGCGGTTAAAGATACTAAGAACAAACGTTCTGCAAACAATTTAATCCAAATTATTGCATTTGATGGTTTTGCTCCGGAGAAACAGGTCTTAAAATTTGGTGTGTCTGTCCCAAGCCTTACAGCTCCACTCAATGTCGAGATGCCAATCTATACGCCAATAAACAGTAAGGTGAAAAAGATCAATGTTACTACAACATCTGGAAAAGTCCTCACGACATTATCTCCAATTGCAAATATTACTGCATTAGCATTTAGACATCAAAAGGACATGTTGCCTGCAGTACAATCATTAATTGTAGCGTCAACCCTACGGGATGCGCTTATTAAAGAAGTCGGAAATCGTTACATGAATGGTCTTGGTAGTTTAGTTGGGTCTGTTATAGATTCTGCTATGGAACCTAACACATCATCCTGGATGAGTTTACCTTCTGAAATTTTAGGAGGACGATTTCACTCATCCAATGGTTTAAAGAAAGTTGAAATTGTCAGTTATGATGCAAAAGGTAAGATATTATCTCAGAAACTGGTGAATTTGTCAGAGGGAGATCGGCACTTAATCTTTGTCCGCAGTATTGATAAAATATTAGCCGTTTATCCGAGCAAAAAAATTTGGACAGTTCAACAATAAAACTCATAAAGATTAACATTATCTAAAGAGGATTAAAATGATTCCATTTCGGTATTTGGCAGTATGCTTTTTAGCTATCTTATTGTTAACAGAAACAACTGGATGCACAACAGTTAGTCAGCCAGAAGAGGGGCTGAATACTTATTCGAACCAGGAAATCATCCAAACAAGAGCGGTTGACGCCAGTTATCCTCCCCTTAAGAGGGTAATAGCGTCAGATTACCTTATTGGTTATATAGGCGTGGTTAATCCTCGGATTGGGAAAAATGGTGGTTTTGCGAAAGCACAGGTCACAGTTCAGAACCTAACGCAGAATCGCTACAGCCTCGAATATCAGTATCAGTGGGAGGATGCACAAGGATTTACAGTAGGAACACCACGCCCATGGAAGAGATTTGTTCTGGCTCCCAAGGAAGCTGAGAATATACCTGAGATGGCATTGCGCCCTGAGGCAGTAAAAGCTGTCTTTACTGTTCGATTACCTGATGATGCCTTCATCGAATTGAATAAGCAATTAGAGAAACAACAATAAAACTTCAATGTTATTTTATAATAGAGGTGTATGGAAAATGAACAAGAAAACAGTTTTCTGCTATGGCATATTATTCGTAGCACTAGCTATCCTTAGTGGATGTGCACAACCTGCATCTATTGGCCGACAGAGTAATGTAGGGATGGCAGAAGAAGGATCAAGAGTCCACCTAAATGACAGGTTAACTGGTGAAGACTTTGTGGCTCTCTCGCAGAAGGTCACAGAGAAAATGCTTTCGTCACGAGTTGTACAAACATGGCTTTCTAAAAATAAAAGACCACTTTTAGTAGTTGCTATACCTGAAAATACAACTCACGATGCTAATATTCTTGCTGTCGATCTCCAAGATGAAATTATTGCAACAGTCCTCGATTCTGGTGTCTCCCGGGTTATTGATGAAAGTAGCCTTTCTTCCAGTTATGATTATATTTTAAAAACCACCATTACAGATACATCACAAAAAGGTGCGGGTGGCAGTAGACTCACATACTATACTGTCAAATTACAGTTGTTTTCTCTACAGGGAGAACGCTTAGGGCAGTGGCATGACAAGATTGGTTTAAGTAAGGCGGCTAAAAGCTTCTTTTAAAATTAGAGGTCAATTGTATCTATTCCTTGTTGGAGGTTGTTATGGCGAGAACGGCAGTGATTGGAGTGCTACTCACACTCCTCTTAACCAGTTGTGCTACTCAACAGGGATATCGTGGTGCAAATATAGGTGCTTTAACTGGAGCAACAGCTGGCATTTTGCTTGATCCGGATAATCGTTGGCGAGGGGCTGTAATTGGCGGATCACTTGGGGCGGCTTTTGGAGGAGCCCTAACAGATCAACCGTATTATTCCCCTTATTCTCCAAATTATTATAACCAACAACATGTGTATCGGTCTCAATATCCACAATACCAACCATATGCTGGTCAAAACAGTATGGTCAGAAGTGGTGCAGCGTATGGAGGTGTTGTGGGAGCAGCTGCAGGAGCGCTGATTGATGATGGCAACAGGTGGCGTGGAGGTCTGATTGGTGGTGCTTTAGGATCTTTTTTCGGGGGTGGAATCAGTTTTATTAACTCCACCCCGGGGATTCCAATATTACAGCCATAAAGGGTGGCGAGTGATTATGGCAGATTTCAAAACACACCTCACAGGGGGGATTGTTCTAGGAAGCGGCGGTGCATTGGTTGCTTTACTAGGACTTAATTTTAATTATATACAATCATTTTCGGTTTTCACGATGGGGACTGTTGGTGGTGTACTTCCCGATATTGATAGTGATTCTGGCAAGCCATTAAATCTTATTTTTGGAACTATATCTGTTTTGCTACCTGCATTGTTACTGGAAAAGATGTCAGTTAGTGAGTCCCTCACCCCTGAGTTTCTTGTCAGTTACTTTGTGTGTAGTTATTTTATAATCAACTATCTAATATGCGGATTAGTAAAAAAAGTCACAGTTCATCGTGGAATAATTCATAGCCTGCCATTTGCAGTTTTATCAGGGGAAATAGGTTATTTACTTTTTGTAACATCTGGCAAGACTGTAGCACTCGCTATTGGTGTAACTGTATTTGCTGGGTGCTTTGTGCATTTGATTCTGGATGAATTACACTCATTTACCTTGAAGTATAGAGTTTTTCCAGTTTTGAAAAAAACCTCAGGGACAGCGCTTAAGTTTAAATCGGATGGTCCTTTATTGAACATTGCTTTATATGGTTTAATAAGTGTAACTGCTATGATTATTTTATTTGGATAGGATGTCGGTCAATGCTGCAAATGAAATGGCCAGAGGAAATCTCTTTAATTTAACATAAATCTAAATTATTATACTGCTACTGTATATACGTAATAAACTAACGATCGAACTTATGTTATAATAAGGTCATCAACA
>CAZDJE010000024.1:0-2941 GCA_964505715.1 uncultured Desulfocapsa sp.
GTCGTCTGCAGTAAAACTGAGATTGAGCAGGTTTTTTTAAATCTCTTCAAAAATGCTGCTCAGTCCTATGGTCCGATGGATGGAACCTTAGAACTTTCCGCTGAGATCACCATTAATGCTTTTCAGAACGAAGATTTTGTGACCATAGAAGTTATAGATAACGGGAAGGGGATGGAAGCTGAGGTGCAGAAGAGAATTTTTGAGCCGTTCTTCACTACTAAGGTGGTAGGGGAAGGTACAGGACTTGGACTTGCGGTGTCATTCTTTATTGTTGTGGATCAGCACAATGGAGAGTTGAGTGTGGAATCAGCTCCCGGACAGGGCGCAACCTTTACCGTTAAGCTACCGGTAAAGTAGTTTTACGGTTGGTTACGCCTTTTTTTGCAGGCTATTTCAAAAGCTAACAACCAACCATCAATTTTTTCTCTATCTTAATGGCTGTTGTTGTGTTGTTGCCGGTGGAGTGCCAAATTTTGACCTTATTTCCTTTTTCGATCTCACTTGGAGAAGCATAGCCAACCAGAGCAGTGTTCCAGTCAATAAGAATGCTAAGTTTTTCTCCGGTTTTCAACTGGAGCAGAACAGTCTGGCTATCGGAATTAAATCGTTTTATCTTTCCTTCAATCATAAGAATGTTCGAGTTCTTGCTGACATTCGCACTATCGGTTTCCGCTGCAATACTACTTCCAGGGATAAAAACAAGTAGAAGAGCAAAAAGTGTAAGAAGTGATGTGGTGCTTTTGTAGTTAATCTTTTTCATACTGATTCTCCTGGTTTTTTTTAAAAAACAAAAAATGATTCTCTATAGGATATCAGCAGTTCCACAAGCATCGCAGATATTCGAATCACGTAAAAAACGTCCTACTAAGAATAGTATAAGTCGAGGTGCCACAATGTGCCAGTTTTTTTAATTGGAGACGATGTACTTGTCAGGAAGTGGATGCTTTTGAGTTAAGCAGTGTTGCAACTTTCTCCTTGCAACGTTTGGATTTACAGGACCCTCCACCAATGCCGGTCATTTTTGAGATTTCTTCGAAGCTTGTAGCACCATTGGCTATTGCCTCTATTAAAACATGGAGCTTGATCCCTTTGCAGATGCATCCAGGTTTCATTCGCGCAATCAGTTCTTCTTCTGTCATCATAAGGAACTCTTGTCTTTTGGGGGGTGAAAGAAATTATAGATGGTGAATGCCGTATTTTTTCCAATACCTGTGACTTGGGAGAGTTCGTGAAGAGATGCTTCGCGAATTCGCTTTACACTCCCTAGCTGTTTGAGTAACTTTTTTTTCCGATCTTTTCCGATGCCGGGTATTTGATCAAGTGATGATGCAATTGAAGCTTTGCCACGTAATTTTCTGTGAAAGGTTACCCCAAAGCGATGGGATTCATCGCGAATACGCATAAGGTAGAGGAGGGCTGGATTATGACTTTTTAAAAGGATTGCATTTTTTCGACCTGGCTTATACAGTTTTTCCCCTTCCGTATGTTTTTCTTTGGCAATCCCTATCCAATCAAGGTCGTCACGTATTCCAAGTTCGTCAGCGACCCGAAGGGCGATTCCAAGCTGTCCTTTTCCACCATCCAGAATAAAAAGGTCGGGAAGAGAGTTTTCTTCGATAGCGCGCTTGAAGCGTCTTTGCAGAACCTCTTCCATCATTGCATAATCATCAGGCCCGTGGACGGTTTGGATTTTATAGTGTCTGAAATCATTTTTTGCTGCTTCGCCATTTTTATAGCAGACCAGTGAACCGACGGCCTGTTTGCCACTTGTGTTGGAAATATCTAAACATTCTATGTGATTCGGGATGTGGCTGAGGTGCAGTAATTTTTCCATGGAAGTGGAAAGATCCTGCCAGGAGCGTTCCTTTTTCTCTTTTTCATCAAAGACGTGGGCAGCGTTGGCATTAGCCATTTCAATAAGTCGTACCCGATCACCTCTTTGCGGGGTGGTGACAGTTACATTACTCCCGAGAAGTTCAGAAAATCGTTCACCAAGAATTAAAATATCGTCAACGGTGAAAGGAAGCAAAATTTCTTTTGCTGGGATGGATGTGCCATCGTAAAACTGTACCAGTGCCTGGGAAAGGATGGTTGTATCGGCTTCCATGGGCTCATTTAGAAAGAAATTTCTGCTCCCTGTTATCAACCCTTCTCGTATAAATAGGATGGCAATGGCAATTGATGTACCCTGGCGACAGTAGCCAAAGACATCCTGATTTTTAAATCCAGAGGAAGCAATAATCTGTTTTTCAAGAGTTTTAGAGAGAGCCGTTATCTGATCACGAATTTCTGCTGCCTGTTCAAAAAGAAGATTGTCAGATGCCTTTGTCATTTCGAGCTTTAGTTCGCCAAGAAGGCTCTTATTTCGTCCCTCCAGCACCATTAAAACCTTCTTTACTTGATCCCTGTACTCCTGTTTGTTGGCGAGGCCTACGCAGGGGCCCAGACATTTGCCAATCTGTAGATTGAGGCAGGGACGTTTCCGCGGTCGTACCTTTGCCCCCTTGCACTTTCTTAAAGGGAATATATTGGCAAGTAGCCGCAGTGTTGCCCACATTGAAGAGCTGGAAGAGTATGGGCCAAAATATTTAGCGCCATCCTTTTTGCGCCTGCGCGTCATATGAACCCGAGGCCAGCTGTCCTGGACGGTAACCTTGATTAGTGGGTAATTTTTATCATCCCTTAGAAGGATATTATATTTAGGCTTATATTTTTTGATCAGTGATGCTTCAAGAATTAAGGCTTCCTTTTCAGTAGACGTGAGCAGGGTGTTAACCTTGTACACTTTTGAGAGCATAACCGTGGTCTTGTTATGATCTGTCCCGGAAAAACGGGTATAGGAAGTCAGTCTGCTTTTAAGATTCTTAGCTTTTCCCACATAGAGCACACGTGACTGTCTATCAAGCATCTGATAGACGCCAGGAGTTTTGGGGACAGTTGT
>CAZDJE010000024.1:3041-4460 GCA_964505715.1 uncultured Desulfocapsa sp.
ATAATAATTATGACGATAATCAATTTCAAGGATGATGGCATTGACTTTACAAAAAATTCTTTTTTGAATATAATAAACAGACAATTATATATTTTTTCAGGTGCCCTGTAAAAGGGTGAAAAGGGAATGCGGTGTAACTCCGCAACGTTGGGCCAACGCTGTAAGCGGGGACAATGGTCACATATATGTCACTGTCGATTTTTTCGACGGGAAGGCGTGACCGGAGAATGATCCGTAGAGTCAGAAGACCTGCCGGGAAAAACAAGGATAACGTCGTCCGTACAAGTCCGTATTATGCCAATGCATAATACGGACTTTTTTTATGCCCACACGGAAAAAAGAAGAGGAGCAAAAAATGGAAACACAGATTGAACAGGCACGTAGGGGCATCAGTAGCAGCGAAATAAAAAAAGTTGCTTTACAGGAAGGACTTGAGGACGATTGGGTACGTGAACGTGTGGCGGAAGGGCGGATTGTAATCCCAACAAACCCTGCCAGAAAAAAACAAAAGGTGGTTGGAATTGGCTATGGGCTTCGCACAAAGGTGAATGCTTCCATCGGTACTTCATCGGATATCGCCGATCTTGATCTTGAAATATCTAAAGCAAAAGCTGCCGAGGAAGAGAAGGCTGATACCTTGATGGAACTGTCAACGGGAGGGAATCTGGACGAGGCGCGTCGCAGGATACTGGAGAATACTACCCTGCCTGTGGGGAATGTTCCTCTGTATCAGGCGTTTGCCGAGGCGAGCCGAAAATATCATAATCCAAACAAGCTTGAAAGTGAATATCTCTTTGAAATTATAGAAAGACAGCTAGCCGATGGTATTTCATTTATGGCCATTCATTGCGGAATAAATCGCTACACAATAGAACGATTGCGAAAGCAGGGCTATCGTTATGGCGGTCTTGTTTCCAAAGGCGGAACCTTTATGGTTTCCTGGATGGAGTATAATAATTGTGAAAATCCCCTGTATGAACAATTTGACCGCGTCTGCTCTCTAATGAAAAAGTACGATGCAGTACTGTCTCTTGGAAATGGTATACGTGCAGGAGCTATCCATGATAGCCATGATCGCGCTCAAGTGGCAGAAATGGTGATTAACTGTGAACTAGCAGAGATTGGCCGTGATAAGGGATGCCAGATGATGGTTGAGGGGCCAGGCCATGTACCGCTTGATGAAATTGAAGGCAATATTATGTTGGAGAAACGTATGAGTGGCGGTGCTCCGTATTATGTTTTAGGACCGCTTCCTGCCGATTCCGGTGCCGGCTATGATCATATCACTTCTGCTATTGGAGCTGCGAGTTCAGCACGTTATGGAGCAGACCTCATCTGCTATATAACACCAGCAGAACACCTTGCCCTGCCAAATGAGGATGATGTGCGTGAAGGAGTAAGGGCAACAAGGTTGGCTGC
>CAZDJE010000024.1:4560-31643 GCA_964505715.1 uncultured Desulfocapsa sp.
CCTTTTTCTTGCAGGATGATTTTTTACAGGATGTCTTTTTGGAGTCTTTTTTCTTCGCATTTTTTTTCTTTTTGGCCATGATCTTGCTCCTGTTTTGAATTAATAATAACTATCTCTACCTGTAGATACAAATTACTGAATCTTTATTTGTTGTATCACATGATATGCTTCAGGTCATTATAAAAAATAATCAGTGTTCAATCAGCGGGTAAGTTGGCGATATTTAATTCTGTGTGGTTGTTCAGCTCTAGGTCCTAGGCGGGCTTTCCGATCTTTTTCGTAGTCTGAGTAGTTCCCTTCAAACCATATAACCTTAGAATCTCCCTCAAAGGCGAGGATATGGGTGGCAATCCGGTCAAGAAACCACCGGTCATGGCTGATAACAACCGCGCACCCTCCAAAGTTGTCGAGTGCCTCCTCAAGTGCCCGTAAGGTGTTGACATCAAGATCATTTGTCGGTTCATCAAGCAGCAGTACATTGCCGCCATTCTTAAGCATTTTTGCGAGATGAACCCGGTTTCTCTGGCCACCGGAAAGGAGACCAACTTTTTTCTGCTGATCGGAGCCTGAAAAGTTGAATTTCCCAACGTAGGCTCTGGAATTCACCTCACGCTCACCAAGCATCACCGTTTCCTGACCTTCGGATATTGCTTCCCATATGGTCGCTTCCGGGTCGAGATTGTCGCGACTCTGGTCCACATAACCAAGTTTGACCGTATCTCCTAGGCGTATCGTTCCATCGTCGGGCGTGTCCTCTCCTGTTACCATTTTAAAAAGAGTTGATTTACCCGCACCATTTGCCCCGATAATTCCAACAATGCCACCTGCCGGAAGCTTGAAGTTCATATCGTCAACAAGAAGGCGATCACCAAAGGCCTTGCGTATATGGTCAGCCTCTATAACAACTTTTCCAAGACGAGGACCAGGTGGGATAAAAATCTGCAGTTCATTTGCGAGTTTCTCGGTATCCTGACTCATCATCTGTTCATAGGATGCGATACGTGCTTTAGATTTGCCACGTCTACCCTTGGGCGACATTTTGATCCACTCAAGTTCTCTTTTAAGGGTACGCTGGCGGCTGCTCTCCTTTTTCTCCTCATTGGCAAGACGCTTCTCTTTTTGATCAAGCCAAGAGGAATAATTTCCTTTCCAGGGAATGCCCTTGCCACGATCAAGCTCAAGAATCCAGCCTGCAACATTATCAAGAAAATATCTATCATGGGTAACGGCAATAACCGTTCCTTCGTACTGCTGGAGGTGATGCTCGAGCCATGCTACAGACTCCGCATCAAGGTGATTTGTCGGTTCGTCGAGTAGGAGGATGTCAGGTTGTTTTAAGAGAATACGGCAGAGAGCAACACGTCTCTTCTCACCACCTGAAAGATTCTCGCAGGTGGAATCTGAAGGCGGACAGCGCAGGGCGTCCATTGCCATTTCGAGTTTAGAATCAAGATCCCAGGCATCCAGGGTATCGAGTTTTTCCTGTACCTCGCCCTGACGATCAATGAGTGCCTGCATTTCATCGTCGTTCATCGGCTCTGCAAATTTTTCATTGATCTCATTAAATTCATTTAACAGATCGACGGTATCCTGAACACCTTCTTCAACGATCTGTTTAACTGTCTTTTCAGGATCAAGTTCAGGCTCCTGTGGCAGGTAATCCACAGTAAGACCTGGGGAGATGACTGTCTCTCCGTTAAACTCAGTGTCAATCCCGGCAAGGATGCGAAGCAGACTACTCTTACCAGAGCCATTTAGTCCAAGAACCCCGATTTTCGCACCATAATAATAGGAGAGGGATATATCCTTGAGAATAGCTTGGTCGTTATATGATTTACTGACTTTAATCATCGAATAGATGATCTTCTTATCGTCAACACTCATGATTCAAATCCTATGGTATGATTTTTTCTTAACAGGCACTTGTGCCTGTTGGGTGATAGTTTCTGTTTTGGAACAGACCATGATAAACCGATTCAGGAGAAAAGAAAAGATTGAAGAGGAAGTGAACTGAATAAGTTTTATTATTTGTTGATAATACCGGTTGTTACTTGATATGTTAGCGTAAACAGGTAATATGAGATAAGGAAAGCAAAAAAACTTGTCAACAGTTTACCAGCCATCATTTCATTCCATGTTTTTTGATTTACTCTCTGGCTATTATGAAAATTCGCAGTTCCATATTTCTGATTGTTATTGTTCTCGGTCTTTTCCCTGTATTTATTCTTGTTGCCCTTAATCTTCCGAAGACTATGGAGAGATTGGAGTATGCATCGGAGCTTGAAACTCAGGCTAGGTCTCATGTTGGATTTACTCAGCTTAAGGCACGAATTACCTGTTTGAAAAAAAGCCTTATTCGTTCAGCTACACTCCCGTCAACATATGCCGCAATAGAAGGTCCCGCTGGAGTCGCTATTCTTTCCAGGGTTGTGAAAAGGTGGTTTGGGGATGATGAACAGGTGAAGGGGTTGATGCTCTTTAATGTTGAAGGGGCTGAACTCCTTTCTCTCCATAGAGAGAAAGGTCATTTTCTACTTGCAGACTTTTCTGAAAACCATAAAGGCCACCCCTTTTTTAATAGATCGTTAAAGATTGCTGAGAATAGGGTGCTGGTAAAACTGGTCGATCACAAAACAGACCCCTTTCACAGAACCCGCAATGATGAATATGAGCTGATAATGTCCACCCCTGTTGTCCATGCAAAGCATGGACTAATCGGTATGGTTTTGATGCGTATTGAAATGTCAGAGTTTCTCAAAAACTTTACTGATTCTTACTGGGTTACTGGAGATGGTAACTATGTTCGTGGTTGTGATCTCAGTCTAGCCCCCCTTGACGTGAGTTTTGATAACGAAAATACTGATTGTAATGCCTTTACCGAGTTTCCAGAACTGGAAATCAACAAAACAAATGATCCGATTATCCTTGCAGGAGAGGATAAAAAAAAGGTTGCCTGGGTACCTCTTGTGTTTAATAGGGATCAGCAGGTGGTAATGTGGGTCGGAACGGTTGTTGATGACAGTGCAATGAAAAAGTGGAAGATGACCGTCACCATCAACGTAGCCGTTTTAATTGTTATTATTGCAATACTTGTCTTCTTTACCGCCAACTGGATTGCAGCAAAGCTTGAGTATCTCCAGAATGATTTACTGACGGGTCTTGATGATATTATCAACAAAGAACAACGTACGGAGTTTCATTGGGGCGGACCTCTTGAGATTCGGAATCTTTCCCACGATCTGACCGCGCTGTCGGAAAGTTATAGTGCCACCTGTGAAGCCAGAACCTTAGCCGAACATTCGCTCAGTGAAAGTGAGGATATGTTTAGAAGTCTCACCGCATCGGCACTCGATGGTATTATTTTGATGGATCACGAGGGCTATATTGCCTATTGGAATGAAGCTGCAAGCACAATTTTTGGATACAGCACGGAGGAAGCCCTGCAGCATCCCATCCACTCTCTGATCGATCCGCGTCGTGAGGGGGATGATTTAACTATAAAGCCCATGGAAAAAGTTGGATCAGGGGCAAGAGTTGCTCAAACCGTTGAGCTTATCGCCAGGAATAAAGATGGTAAGGATGTCCACGTTGAACTTTCTCTTTCTTCTTCTAGTATTAAAGGACAATGGCATGCTATCTGGATTGTGCGGGATATCAGTGAGCGGAAAAAAGGTGAAGAAGAAAAAAGAAAACAACAACAACATCTGATTCATGCAGATAAAATGATTTCGCTAGGTTTACTCGTTTCTGGTGTCGCTCACGAAATTAATAATCCAAATTCAATTGCACTGCTCAATATACCGATATTGAGCAGATCATGGGAGAGTGCAAAACCCATATTGGATGAATTTTACGAAGAGAATGGAGATTTTGCCATTGCTGGAATTGAATACTCTGAAATGCGTAATCAACTTCCACGTGTCTGTCAGGCGCTCGATGAGAGTGCCATGCGAATTAAACAGATTGTGGCGGATCTGAAGGATTATGCAAGACAGGAAACCAGTGGGCTAATGACGGCGGTGGATATCTCTGAAGTCGTACAATCAGGGGTTCGGCTCACAAAAAACAGTATCCATAAGAGCACTAATAAATTCATTACCAATTTTTCGACGGAATCTCTTATGGTTAAAGGCAATCGCCAGCGCCTGACTCAGGTGGTGATTAATCTTATTCAGAATAGTTGTGAGGCTCTGGGGTCAACGGATCTCTCTCTTATTATTTCAACCTGTTATAATAAGGAAGTCGATGGCGTTGAGATTTCTGTCAGAGATGAAGGGGCAGGGATTGCCCCGGATGATCTCAAACAGGTTACAGATCCATTTTTTACTACTAAGCGATCCATTGGCGGGACCGGACTCGGTCTTTCGGTTTCGGCAGGTATCGTAAAAGAACATAATGGCGTGATTGATTTTTATTCGGAAGTTGGAAAAGGTACTGAAGTAATAATCGTAATTCCGGCATTACATACAGTGTAATTATCAGTGAGGGCAACGTATTACCCTTGATGGAGAATTTCACGAGTCCATCACCCTTAACTCTGAATAGTTACCATACAGTTAACTAAAATTTATAGATTGATTATGTTTAAAACACTTTATCCCACACTCCCGGTTCTGCTTGTAGATGATGAAAATGCTTGGCTGAATAGTTTTGGGCTGACTCTGCATGCATCGGGTATTAACAATGTTGTCACGTGCAATGACTCAAGAAAGGTAATCGAACTGCTCAAGGAACAGGAGATCAGTGCTTTGGTCTTAGATCTTACCATGCCCCACCTTCCTGGGGATGAGTTGCTGCCGCAGATTGTTCAGGATTTTCCTGAAATACCGGTTCTTATTATTACCGGGCTTGATCAGGTGGAAACCGCTGTCTCCTGTATGAAGCTAGGTGCCTATGATTTCTTCACTAAGGTGACTGAGGAATCTCGCCTGGTGACAGGAGTAAAAAGAGCAATTGATCTTGGTGCATTACGGCGTGAAAACAGTTCACTTAAGGAACATTTCCTTGAAGATAAACTGAATCATCCCGAAGCCTTTTCGCATATTATCACTCATAATAAATCAATGCGTTCTATTTTTCAGTATATAGAAGCCATTGCAACTACTGGGGAACCTGTCCTCATTACCGGGGAAACTGGGTCCGGGAAAGAACTTTTTGCACAGGCCATTCACCGGCTATCCGGTCGAAGCGGGGAATTTGTGGCGGTGAACATTGCAGGACTCGATGGAACGATGTTTGCCGATACCCTTTTTGGTCATAAGAAAGGGGCATTTTCAGGGGCTGACCAGAGTCGTAAGGGGCTTATTGCAACGGGAAGTGACGGCAGTCTGTTTCTTGATGAAATAGGTGATTTAACCCAAGGGTCACAGGTAAAATTGCTTCGCTTGATTCAGGAACGGGAATATTATGCCCTTGGTTCCGATATCGCTCGTTCAACTAATGCTCGAATGATTTTTGCAACGCATCGTGACCTTGATTCTCTGCAGGAGTCAGGAGAGTTCCGAAAGGATCTTTTTTTCAGATTGCGTACACATCACGTTCATATCCCGCCCTTGCGTGATCGTCTTGATGATCTGCCATTACTGCTTGATCATTTCCTGGAAGATGCAGCGGATCGTCTGAACAAACAGAAACCAGCCTACCCAAATGAACTTTCTATTCTCCTTGGGACCTACAATTACCCTGGAAATGTCAGGGAGTTGCAGTCCATGGTTTTAGATGCTCTTTCCAAACATAAGAGCAGAACACTCTCCATGGATGTGTTTAAGAAATATATAGAGCACCGTTTGGGAAATAGTAATGAAGTTGTGGAAGAGGTTACAGGGGAGACCGTGTATAGTATACTTGGTGTTCTCCCTACGCTTAAAGAATCGAGTCGACTCCTTGTAAAAGAGGCTTTGCTGAGAGCGCAGGGGAATCAGGCCATTGCAGCTCAGATGCTGGGTATAACACGGCAGGCCTTGAATTGGCGCTTAAAGCAGCAGGCAGATAAGAAGAAGCAGGTGAAAAAAGATGAAAAGAATTGAATGTTCCTTTGAAGGGTATGAACTGAGCTTTGATCAGGCAAGAGAGCTTGGCAAACTCATGGCAGAAGAAGAAAACGAATATGCGACACTGGTTTCCTGGTGCGATCGTGAGAAGGGTGTCCATTCGCCCTGCTGTTTGAAATGTGAATTTGATAATGAACCGGGATGGGAGGTGTATGGAAGAAATCATGAAGGGCGCCTTCGGATTTCAATAGATAATGATAGGTTTGTCCTTATCTATTCCTAAACCATAGGGACAGTAAACCGGGAGTTATTCATATAGATTGTCTTACAAATCATACCTCCGCAGACACCGAAGTTACAATGGATACCCAGCTATAGATGCGATCGGATATCAGTTTAGTTCTTCCCTCTTTTTAATACAAGAAAGGCCCCATGGTACAAAATACCATGGGGCCTTTTATGTACTTCCTTTCTGAGACCAGAACAGTTTTACTTGTTGTCCTTGTCTTCGGAAAGTCCTTTCACAAGCATGGCACCGGCAAGACCAAGCAGACCGATATCTTTTGCTTTTCTCATGGCAGGTTTAACCATTGATGCCATCATGGCGCGTCGTTTAACGCTGCCCATATCGGCAAGTTCAGGTGTGTAATCTGCAAAAAGAAGTCCTATATCACGCTTTTTACCATAGTATCTTGCGTTGGGGCCAATATGTCCATCTTTAACTTCAAGACCTTTGGCACCTTTCTTCACATACTGTGAGACAGCGGAGTTAGGATCGGTGAGATCGCCAAAAATACGAGCTCCGGCGATACATGTTTGTACGCAGGCAGGTTCAAGACCTTGTTCCACGCGAGGTTTACAGAAGGTGCACTTGTCAACTTTACCCTCGCTGTCATCATCAGCTAGCTCGGGATTAACATAGCGTGCGCCATAGGGACAGGCATCGGCACAGGCACCACAACCAAGGCAGCGGTCCTTATCAACCTGTACGGATCCATCAAACGGATCCTTCCAAGTAGCAGCAACCTGCATGGTTTTGGTTTTACCGGATTTGGCATCTGTAAAAGTCATGTCAACGGCATCAGCCGGACATTCATCCACACAGGGTGGTTTATCACAGTGATTACAAAGTCCGGGGTAGTAGGTTGAAGCCATACCATCGGCGGTCATGGTGGGGCCAAGACGCTTTACCCAGTTACGCTGGTAAGGAACCGGAACTTCCCACTCTGCCCGACAGGCAATGGTGCAGGCATGACAGCCTACACAGCGTTCCAGATCTATGATCATTCCATATTGCATTGAATATATCCTCCTGAAAAGGCTTAAAGATAAGATTAAGCTGGAATATCCAGAACCTTTCCATTTTTGGTCAGTTTAACAAAGTTGTTTCTCATTCCGTGACATCCGGTCTCAGGATCAATGGCTAGTCTGGTAATAAGAGACGTGTCATCAACACCTGCACCAACGCCGATTGTCATCAGCGGGTTGGCACTTCCATAACCGTGGTACATGTATACACAGTCCTTACGAATACCGGCAGTAACCTTAACCGTTGTGGTGGTGGCAGATTCAACACCTTCATCGTTAATAAAACCAACGGTGTCACCATCGATAAGACCTAATGTAGCAGCAACTTCATCATTCACCCAGACAGGATTGTCAGGCATGGCATTATTGAGCCATACATTGTTCTGACTTCTGTTAAAGGTGTGAACCGGGGCACGTCCGTAGAGCAGTCTTGCAAATCCTTTTGGATTGTCAGGAACTGCAACATAGGTCGGGGCACCGGGATATCCTGCATCTTCAATGTCATCATTAAAGAGACGAACTTCAAAGTCCTCAGGAACACCATACGGATCCTTACCTGGACGGATATGGATACCATCCTCAGCCCTCAGCTTCTCAATTGAGAGATTTGCAGTGGCAAGACTTTTGTCGACCATCTCTTCTATGGTTTTGACTGGAATCTTTGCTTCATGTCCCATACGTTTGGCAATTTCGTTACAGATATAAATCTGATCTTTGCGTTCAAACATTGGTTCAACAAGAGGCATACGAGCAGAGATATACTGCTGATGTTCTTTTGAAAGGTCCCACTGGGTGCCTTTTTTGATGTAATCATAACGCTCAAGATAACTTGCTTCAGGAAGCAGGATATCTGCCCAGGCAGTAACGTCCGTTGGCATAACATCAACACACATTACAAAATCCATGGCATTAAAGAGATCCTTCATCTTCTGCTGATTCGGGATGGTCTGCATTGGGTTTTGACCCCAGACGACACAACTCTTAATTGGATATGGCTTTCCGGAAATGGCACAGTCACGAATAAGATCAGTGGGGGTTCCAGGAGGATTGAAAGGATAAATCTTTTCGTCCTCATGGTGATTCATATTCAGGTCGAACTCGTGGCCGTGATCTTCTTTTGCCCAGCTGACACCACCAACTTTTGGTCCTTTAGGGGGGACCCAGCCACCTTTTACGTAGTAGGCGCCAAGAAGTCCCGTCAAACATGCAAGTGAACGTTCACGCTGGAAATCGTTGCCGTGCCAGGAGACGTGTCGTCCTGGATGGATTGCAACATTCGGTGCATTGTCAGCAAGCATATCAGCAACTTCTTTAATCTGCTCTGCTGGAATATCACACTCTTTTGCGGCTTTTTCCAGGGTCCACTCTTTTATTGCAGCGGCAAATTCTTCAAAACCATCGGTGTAGTCCTCAACAAATGCTTTGTCATATTTGTTGTTTTGGACAAGATAGTTCATGATAGCGAGCATATATGCTGTATCGGTACCAGGCTTGATCTGTACCCAGATGTCAGCTTTAGCAGCAGATGCAGAAAAACGAGGATCAGCAACGATCAGTTTTGCACCGTTCTGTAATCCCTGGATATACTGTTTGATATGGGAAACATGGACGTTCTCACCGAGGTGGTCACCGATGAAAAAGAGCACCTTGGTATTTGGCATATCAACTTTTTCACCAGGAGCTTTTCCAATGGTTTGCACATAGGCAGTATCACGGATACCACGACACTGAAAAAAAGAGGCTTCGGAAACGTTATGTGTTCCGACGGCGCGCTCAAAGTAATGCATGGGGTATTTAGCAGAAGCACCATGAGGGAAAACACAGATGCCTTGAGCTCCATACTGGTCAACAGTACCTTTTAATTTGGAACCGCACTCATCAAGAGCTTCTTTCCAGGAAATACGCTTCCATTTTGGGGCTCCACGTTTTCCAACGTTCTTCATGGGGTACTTCAAGCGATCCACATCGTAAAGCAGTTTAACACCTGCATTACCACGGGCACAGATTGCGGTGCCGTTATCAATGGATTTTGGGTTTCCTTCAAGCTTCATCAAGCGGCCGTCACGTACTTTACCGACCAGTTGACATCGCCAGAAACACATTTCGCAGATTCCACCCACAACGGTTTTGTCACCAGCAGTACCCGTTGTGTCGAGTGCTGATTTGGTGACACCGGTGCTAGCGGAAACAACCTTAGACAGAGGTACCGAGGCTGCTGCCAGGGATGCCGTCTGAAGGAATTTACGCCTCGTTAGGTTGAAAGCCATCTTTGTCTTCCTCCTTAGTAAAAAAATCAATTAATTGTACAACCACCCTGTAAAATGGATGGTGAGCTCCTTTCGATACCCTGGGGTGAAACTTGCTGTACCAGGGGCGAAACAGTTTTTTCAGGAATTCCTCTTCTCCAGCAAAGTCGTTTTCCTTTGCAAGGAGGGAAAGAAATTCAAGTTCATGAATAAGATGATCGGGTAAATCAGCACTTTCATCCATCCCAAAGCCCTTATTGCGATAAAAAGCAAGGGTATCGCCAGCAAAGGCTCCCTGGAAGGATTGATCCATATAAACAGATCCATAGGGGGGGGCAATCACGTGGGGCATTCCATTGATGAAAAGTCGTGTGTACTCAACCTGCAGGTCTTCAATAGGGTCGGATGAGTTATCGATTTCTTTCTTTATTGAAACGCCATCTTCTACGGCACCAAGTGTACCGAGCAGGTTGTACAGGACATTAAAAAAATCATCAGTCATCCAGTCGGCGTCAGGGTATTGCATGCACTGTGAAAGAAAGCGGTAAACTCGTGCGATATCTTCGGATGGTTCAGTTGTAGGCATGGATAATATATGGGAACGACAATAAAGGATCTTAGCCGTTGCTTAAAAGTAAAAATCAATAGTTAGGTAATAGTGTCAGTCTTCATTTGAGGATTGTCACAAAGTAGTGCTAACATATCCAGATGAAGTCAGCTTGTCAATGTATTGCTGGTAAGGAGCCTTATAAAAACAGACAGTTGAGAATGATTTGCAAATTAAAGGATTAATGAAGTAATTGCGAATTAATCGATGAAGATGCCCATTTTTTGAAACATAGATACATGGTTAGGAAAAATCTTGCGATATCTACTCCTTATGAACTGGTTATTTGTTTGCACAAAGTGTCACCAAGTGAAAAACACGAATATTTAACCGGTTGGGCGTGCCAAACGGGTGCAATAAAAGTTGCCTTACGGGTGCAAAAAAGTTTGCATTAGTTCCCGCTTTGTGTTAGCAATTACTTATAGGGAAAAAATGTAGTACCTGCCGTGGTGGCTTCTTATAAAAGATTTAACACAAGGGGAAAAAATGAAGAAAAAATCAGTAGGTTTTGCTCTGGTTATGATCGCTGTCTTTTTTATTGTTAATCCAGTGATGGCTTCTATGAGCACAGCTGACCCCAGTTATTCGATGATTGATGGAGTCTTTTTCTCAGACCCGAGTGTTGAATGTGACGAGTTGAAAAACTCTGAAGAATGTGAAATATTTAAATCAAGAGAGTCATATTCCACAAGAGATGGTCTTGCCTATGGTGATTGTAGTATAGAATGTGATAATCTTTTTGAAAGTGATGCCTGTTACAGCTATCGTGCTACCTATCCATGTCCTCTCTCAGAGGATTCCGTGGTGGCATCAGTGGACTGAGTTATCAAACATACGAGAGATTGAGAGATAGGAAGCATGACGATGAATAATCGTTATACTTCCTTTTTTTTTGAACTATCCAAATGCTGAGATACTAATAGGACGATCGGTCCATGGTGATGTTGTATTTCTTGAGGTGTTTCCAAAGGGTTACTCTGGAAATACCAAGAAGTCTGGCTGCTGCTGACTTATTTCCATTGGTTTCATTTAAGGCTTGAAGGAGTTGGTCACGTCTTTCCTCTGAGTTGCTTGCTCTCTTTTGTCCTAGAAGCGGTGAGACGGATGACTCTTTTTGAAACTGCAGAGGGAGGTGTTGAGGGGTGATTTCCCCTTCTGGACATATTACAAAGGTATATTCGAGGACATTGATAAGCTCTCTGATATTGCCAGGCCATTGATAAGCAACGAGAAGATCAAGTGCATCTTTACGAATGGTACTAATTTCTTTATCTCTTTGAAAGTTGGAGCGGTCGATAAAGGTTTTGACAAGGAGAGGGATATCCTCAGAGTGCTGCCTGAGTGGTGGAATGTTAATGGGAATAACGCCAAGTCTGTAGAAGAGATCCTCTCTGAATTTATGCTCAAGTATAATATTACTAAGTTTTTTATTTGTCGCCGATATAACCCGAACATCAATCGGAATCGGTTGATGGTCTCCCACGCGTTCCACTTCTTGTTCCTGTAATACCCTTAAAAGTTTTGTCTGCATTGGGAGTGCAAGGTCAGCAATTTCATCAAGAAAGATTGATCCGGTATTTGCTGCCTCAAAACGTCCTGTGCGGTCTCGGTCTGCTCCCGTAAAAGCCCCCTTGGCATGGCCAAAAAGTTCACTTTCAAGGATGTTTTCATTCAATGCGGCACAATTAACCTTAATAAAAGGGGCATCCGAACGTTTACTGAGTGTATGGATGGCATTGGCGACCAGCTCTTTTCCGGTACCGCTCTCTCCGTAAATTATAATAGGTGCACTTGACGGAGCTGCACTTTGTATCAACTCATATACTTGCTGCATTATCGAACTGTTTCCAATAAGTCCATGGAAACCATTTTCACGGTTAAGTTCCTTGCGCAGATCGTAAATTTCTTTTTCCTGATTGATAACAGCAGTAAGGTCGGTGAGTGTTTCTACACCGCCAACGACATTTCCTTCTTTATCTGTAAGAACTGTCGCATTTTTCAGTACTTTTACCCGTGCGCCTCCCTTTTTTTTAAAGGAGCAATGAAGATCTGTAACAGCACCTTTACGGAACAGAGCGCAACGCTTTCCCTCCTTTGTTATGTTGTGACCAAAGCAATTATTGCATGCCAGAATTTCACAGGATTGGCCAAGGAGCTCCTCTTTGTCGTAGTGTAAAAGGTCTTCAATGGCTTTATTGACATAAAGGATGTTGCCCTGTAAATCAACAAGCATGAGGCCTTCCTTCATTGTGTCTACGACATTCTTCCAGTTGTGACAGAAATAGTCTTTAATCTGTTCAGTCTGTATCATCGAAGGGCCAATTTAAGGTTTTTATAGAAAAGTGCAAAAAACTGTTAACATGTTAAGCAAGGTTAACAGGAAAAAAATGTTAAGGCCATTGATTCCTGTTTGCTCTGCTCCCGTTTTTATTTGAGCTTGAAATATCCTAACCATATAAGGGTTCGATGAAAAATTACTAGAGAGTTCGTTTGTAAAAAGACTATTTCGGAATATCAGTTGTCGCACCCCCAAGGGTATTTCCTGCGTGGCACCTGCTGTGAATTTCTCTTCGCGCCTCGATTGTGAGGGGAAATAAAGAGTACTCAACTGATTGATTCGATAAACTGTTGTAAGTCAGTAAAAGTATTACAACCGTGAATTGTTTTTCGTATCAGGGAACTTCCTGAAAAACTATAAAAATATCGCCCGATATGGTTTCGAATATAGGCAAGTTGTCTGTCGATATTAAGGTGTTCTTCCATTAGTTCCAGGTGACGTCGAATTGTAGGGAGGATAGGGCCAAGTGATTCAGGTCGGCCTTCTTTGCTGAATACCCAAGGGTTGCCAAGTGCGGCACGGCCAATCATTATGCCATCACAACCGGTTTCTTCTATTCTGGTAAGACCTTCTTTGTAGCTCAGGACGTCTCCATTACCGATTACTGGTATAGAGACAGCTTCCTTTACTGTTCGAACAATGTCCCAATCAGCTGTTCCTGAAAATGCCTGCGCCCAGGTCCTTCCATGAATTGTAATTGCTGCAGCTCCAGAATCTTGAGACATTTTGGCAAAATCCAAAGCTGTCTGGTGTTGCCGGTCAATTCCATACCGTGTTTTTACCGTTACCGGTACTTTTGAATGGGCAATAACCGCCTGAAGAACCCGTTCTGCCAGTTTGATATCTTTCATTAATGCCGATCCCGCACCTTTTTTTGTAACTTTTCGTACCGGGCAGCCCATATTGATATCGATAAAATCAGGAGAATATTCGCTTAAAATGGCTGCAGCTTCACCCATAATTGCAGGGTCAGCACCAAAAATCTGGAATGATACAGGTCTCTCAGCAGCAGAGGAGGCGAGCATATGGATTGTTTTTTTCTGTTTATAGACCAGGCCATGGCAGCTAATCATTTCAGAGACGACCAGGCCCGCCCCAAATTCATGACAGAGGAGTCTGAACGGGAGGTCAGTGTACCCGGCAAGCGGTGCTAAAACAAAAGGTGAGTTAAAAGTGGTTTTTCCGATGCGTAACATATTTTTTACTGCTGTTTTTTTTTTGTAAACGAGTTAGAATCAGGAGTTTTTGAACCTATATTTATAACGTATTTATATTGAAATGATTTTCTAAGTTGATTCGTTCCTCTGCTGTTTTCTGTGGCAGATTACTCATTATTTATGGAGACCCAAATGACCTTGCAACTTACTATGCAATCCAATGAATTGTCCAGTGAGGAGTTAAGTACACTGAAAGAGATGCGCACTCGCTGTGCAAAAAACATTCTTCTATCTACCAGCCTTGCAGGATCGGGACATCCTGGTGGATCACTTTCAACACTTGACAATCTTCTGGTAACCTATGGCTGTATGCGCCACGATTCTGAGCAACCTGATCTGGAGGAACGTGACAGGGTTATTATGAGCATAGGTCATGTCTCTCCTGCGGTTTATTCAACCCTTTCTGAATATGGGTATTTTACTGAAGAGGACTTTCTGGCCGGCTTTCGTCGAACCGGTTCTGGATTTCCCGGCCATGTAGAACGTATTGTTCCCGGTGTTGAATGGGATACCGGTAATCTAGGGCAGGGGCTCTCCACAGCAGTAGGTCTTGCACATGGTTTTAAAATCCAGAACAGACCGAATAAGGTCATTGTGTTTATGGGTGATGGTGAACATCAGAAAGGTCAGATTGTTGAAGCCATTCGTTACGCATCAAAATATAAGCTTGATAATCTGATAGTTGTCATCGATAGAAATCATCTTCAAATTTGTGGAACCACAGAAGAGATTATGCCACAATCTATCCGCTCGCTCTATTCAACAAATAACTGGGACGTGCAGTATCTTGAAGATGGCCATGATTGCAACGCCTATTTCCAGACTTTTTCTAAGGCGTATCAAAAACAGGACGGTGTGCCTACTGTTATTGTTTCCCGCACCACCATGAGCAAGGGCATCTCTTTTATGGAGAATCTACCCAAATATCATGGCTCTCCACTCGATAGGGACTCACTTGCCAGGGCAATGACGGAACTTGGTGTGGATGATGAATTTGAGAAGTGGAATACATTAAGAGAAAATCCAGTTGGCACTGCCACCATCCAGAAGTATAAGGGACCAGATGTGAAGGTGAATGGCGGAGATGCCATACTGTATGAAGCAGGCACCATGCTTGATAATCGTTCAGCCTACGGGAATGCATTACTTGCTCTTGCAGAAGCAAATAATAGTGATTCGAATATGGTTATTGCCGGAATTTCCTGCGATCTTGAAGGATCTGTTAAGATGGGTGGTTTTCATAAACATTCACCCAGTGCGTATATGGAGGCAGGCATTCAGGAACATCACGCCGCATCAATGGCGGGTGGGCTTGCAAGCCTTGGCCTTGTGACGTTTTTTAGCACCTTTGGCGCATTTGCCGTATCGGAAGTGTACAATCAGAATCGTCTCAATGATTTTAATCATGCCGGAGTGAAGATTGTCGCAACCCATGTCGGGCTTGATGTTGGTGAGGATGGACCTACCCACCAGTGTATTGACTATCTTGGGTTGTTTCGTAATTATTTCAGATCTTCTGTCTTTATGCCAGCCGATCCGAATCAGACCGATCGTATTGTACGGTATGTTGCAACTGAGCCAGGAAACGTTTTTGTTGGAATGGGACGCTCAAAAACTCCTGTGATTACCAAAGAAGATGGATCCGTCTTCTTCGATGCTGACTATAGGTTTGAGGCAGGAAAAGGGGACTGGTTGCGCGTGGGCAGTGATGCAACAATTATTACCTATGGTGCAGTAACTCCAGCAGTAATGGGGGCATGGGAAATGCTTCAAAAAGAAGGTCATTCAGTTGGCGTGTTAAATATGGCTTCTCTGCTGCCAATCGATAAGGAGGCAGTTTTAAAGGCTGCCGAAACAGGTGTGGTGTTAACGGTTGAAGATCATCATGTTGAAACCGGTCTTGGCAGTATGGTTGGTGCTATTCTTGCTGAAGCTGGAAAGGGAATAGTCTTTCAGCGCTCAGGGGTGAGTCAGTATGGCGGCTCTGGAAAACCATCGGATTTATACGCGAGCCAGGGACTAGATGACGCCTCTATTGCTGCTAAAGTAAAGGCAATGATAGCTTAAAAAAAAATAACTATTCAGCGAGGGTGACAATTTACCCTTAGCACTGAACCGTAACTGTTCAATAGTGCCACAAATCCGTTCATTTTTGCCTTCGAAGTGTACTTGTGTTACTCGAGAAGGCAAAAATGGACGCAGTTGAGGTGCTAGTGAATAGTTACAAAAAAAGGTAACTATTCAGAGTTAAGGGGAATGAGTTGTCCTCGCTGAATAGTTATCCTAAAAAACCTCATAATTACTGGCATAAAAAAAAGCCGTTCCTTTTGGAACGGCTTTTTTTTATGTACTCACTCGAATTTCTGAGTTGCTGTAATATGCTGAGATTTTTATGTTTGCAAGATCAAGCATTCTTCATGAAAAGTATTTGGCCTGATATTTTCAAGAAAAAATGATACTTTAGCTAATAAATTTGCATCTTAGTACACGTGAAAATATTGCGTTACCAGGTTGAAAACCCGTTAGTTGTCTTGCTTTGAAAGAATACTAAGCGTTTTAATATAGATCTTCTCGGAAAGGTCATCGATAATAATACCAAGAGCCTCTTTCTCATTGTCTGAGTTTTCAGACGAACTGGTCCCAACCTGATACTCTTCGGTCCAGACCTCATTTCCAACTTCCATCAGAACTGTTCCGGTGTTGATATCTTTTAAGATATAGCGAACCGTAAGCAATATCCGTACTTCGGTGGCAGCATTGTCGCTGCCATAAGAAAGACTAGGGAGTTCAATTGAAACGATCTCGCCAGCAAGGATAAGCTGAGCACCCTCTTTTTGTTTGGTGACTTTAATACTGCCTGATTTCTGGTACCAACGTGTAAGGGACTGGTAGATTTTGGCATCGAGTAACAACTCGTTGGTGCGATTGTGCCAGTTCGTAATATATATATCACGATCCGGGCCATTGTAAACAAGGGGATTATGATATCCACAGGAGGCCAGTACTAAACCTGAAATAAAAATAAAGGGAATAAGAAGCTTTCTAATTTTCAATGGTATGCTCCAATAATTTATAGATATAAGTTAGATAAGAAGATTGTAACCATTCAGCGAGGGCAACTAATTACCCTTAACTCTGAACTGTAACTATAGCCGATCGTATCCTCAAATAACAATATTAACAAGTTTCTTCTTTACCACAATAACTTTTTTGATGGTTTGACCATCTATAAATTTTAATGCATTCTCATCCTTCAGGGCCAGTTCCTCAAGAGTTGCATCGTCAATATCTGGTGCGACCTGAAGCCTTGAACGAACCTTGCCTTTCACCTGGATAACAATGGTAAGTTGATCTTCTTTAGCGGCATCTTCGTCCCATGACGGCCATTGTTGGTTATCAATTGAGTTGTCCGGATGGATAGTGTGCCAGATCTCTGAACAGAAATGAGGCACCATGGGGCAGAGCAGGATAAGAAGACTATCAACTGCTTCCTGGAGTACAGGACTTCTCAATGGTTCCTTCTTCTTGTCACTGCTAAGAGCAGACAATGTATTGAAAAGTTCCATTACACCACTGATTGCAGTGTTGAAATGAAAGTTATGCTCGATGTTTCCGGTAACCCGTTTAATGGTTTGGTGTGTTTTTCGATGCAGTTCACGCTCCGAATTGTTCAAATCGTCACTGTTTATCTCGCCGCCAGGTGTTATTGAATTAATGTTTGCGTGGACAAATCGAAAAATGCGATTCAGGAATCGAAAGCACCCATCAACCCCTTTGGCATTCCATTCAAGGTCCTTTTCTGGGGGGGCTGCAAAAAGAGAAAAAAGCCTGGTGGTATCGGCGCCATATTCATTGATCAGGTCACTGGGGTCAACTACATTCCCTTTAGATTTGGACATTTTGGAACCATCCTTAATAACCATGCCTTGGGTGAGCAGGTTGGTAAAGGGTTCATCAATGTTCAGGTATCCAAGATCCCGCAGTACCTTTGTGAAAAAACGGGAATAGAGTAAATGGAGAATGGCATGTTCCACACCACCGATATATTGATCAACGGGCAGCCAGTGTGAGGCTTCTTCCTTATTTAATGGAGAATCCGTGAAGCGAGGGCAGGTGTATCGTGCAAAATACCAGGAAGACTCAACAAATGTATCCATGGTATCCGTTGTTCTTTTTGCTTTAGCACCACACTTTGGACAATTGGTCTCATAGAACGCGGGTCTCTGGTGAAGCGGTGCACAATCATTTTGTTGCGAACCGCGGTCTTCAGGAAGTGTGACGGGTAACTGTTCTATGGGGACGGGCTGGGTGCCGCAGGTATCGCACTCAATGATCGGGATTGGAGCGCCCCAGTAACGCTGTCTGGAAATACCCCAGTCGCGAAGGCGATAGGTTATTTTTGCATCTCCAATCTCCTTTTCTTTTGCATAGGAAATTATTGCCTGTATTGCCAGTTTAGAATCAGTTCCTGTGAACGAGCCTGAATCAACAAGAACTCCGGCAGCCGTAGAGGCCTCTTCCATTTCTGTGCCGTTCAATAAGGCATCTTTTGGAATTACGACGGGTTTGATTTCAAGATTATACTTTTTGGCAAATTCAAAGTCACGTTGATCATGGGCAGGGACAGCCATAACTGCCCCGGTTCCGTATGCCATAAGAACAAAGTTTGCAACAAAGATAGGAATTCTATCACCATTAAAAGGATTAACACAAAAATAACCGGTATCCATGCCTTCTTTTTCGGTGAGGTCCTGATTAGACTGCTGCTGTTTCTCTTTGATAATACGTTGGGTGAAATCACGTATCTCTTGTTCGTTAGGATTCCCTTTGAGGAGTGTGCTCAGCAGAGGGTGCTCCGGGGCAATCGACATAAAGGTGACACCGAATATGGTGTCTGGTCTGGTTGTGAAAATTGAAAGTGTTTCTTTATTCTCAAAACCATCCACTGGAAAATCACATTGCAAACCTGTGGATTTACCAATCCAGTTACGCTGCATAGTAACAACCTTATCGGGCCACCCCTTTAACGTGTCAAGACTCTCAAGAAGTTCCTCGGCATAATCGGTGATTTTAAAGAACCAGCCGTTCATTTCTCTGGCATCAACGAGTTCATCGCAACGCCAGCATGCGCCTTCTATTACCTGTTCATTGGCGAGCACAGTAGCGCAGGATTTGCACCAGTTGACGGTGGTCGTCTTTTGGTATACCAGTCCTTTTTCGTACATCTCGAGGAAGATCTGCTGTTCCCATTTATAATATTTGGGATTACAGGTGGCTATTTCACGATCCCAGTCGTATGAAAGACCAAGCTGACGAAGCTGATTGCGCATGTAATCTATATTTTCATAGGTCCAGCGGGCAGGGTGGGTATTATTTTTAATTGCAGCATTCTCAGCAGGAAGTCCAAAGGAGTCCCATCCCATGGGGTGGAGGACATTAAATCCTCGAAATCGTTTGTAACGCGCAACTACATCACCAATTGAATAGTTGCGAACGTGACCCATATGTATACGTCCAGAAGGGTAGGGAAACATTTCAAGAACATAGTACTTTTCTTTGTCGCTATCCATGCTGGCCTTGTAGGTAGCATTCTTCTGCCAGTGGTCCTGCCAGGATTTTTCCATGGATTTAAAATCGTATGTTGCCTGGGGAGTATCATTTGAAGACATATGGGGGGGCCTCTTACGCGATAACGGTATGGAGATAGTGAATTATTCTGATTGAAATGTGTCGGGCTCATCGAAAGGACTAAGATTTTCAAACATAGTGTGCTCTGGAATGAAAGTCAATTTGACAGTTCCGGTCGGGCCATTTCTCTGTTTCCCGACAATGATTTCAGCAAGGCCTTTGTTGGGATTATCTTCTGCCTTATTGTACACTTCGTCTCTGTATATAAAACAGATTACATCGGCATCCTGCTCAATGGCTCCGGATTCACGAAGATCGGACATCATTGGCCTTTTGTCAGGGCGGCTTTCAAGGCTACGGTTAAGCTGGGAAAGTGCAATAACAGGCACTTTCAACTCTTTTGCCATGGCCTTAAGAGACCTTGAAATTTCACTGATTTCCTGAGTCCTGTTTTCGGTGGAATTTCGTCCACGCATCAGCTGCAGGTAATCAACGATAATCATTCCAAGCGGGTATTGAGCTGCAAGGCGACGAACTTTTGCACGCATTTCAAGTACTGAAATAGCAGGAGTGTCATCGATGTAGATAGGCGCTTCGGTGAGCATTCCGACGGCTCTTGATAGCTTTGGCCAGTCTTCATTGTGGAGTTTCCCCGTTCGTACTCGCTGTGAATCCACAAGGCCGGTTGAGCAGAGAAGACGCATGGTAAGTTGCTCTTTTGACATTTCCAGGGAAAATACAGCAGTGCCGGTATTTTGGAAAATTGAGGCATTTTGGGCAATGTTCATGGCAAATGCAGTTTTTCCCATGGAGGGACGACCAGCAAGAATTATGAGATCGGATGGTTGCAGACCCGCTGTCATTTTGTCAAGATCGGTAAACCCCGTAGGGACTCCTGTAATTTGTTCTTTTCTGGAGTACAGCAGCTCAACGGTTTTAAACGCCTCTGGTACAATACTACGAAGAGGGGTAAAGCTTTGGTCGGATTTATTTCTGGCAATTTCAAATATAGCCTGTTCTGCCTCATCAACGAGCGTGTCAATATCACCCTGTTCTTCGTAGCAGCGACTGGCAATATCAGTATTTACAGAAATTAGATTTCTAAGAACTGCCTTCTGACGGATGATTTTTGCGTAGTAAAGAAGGTTTGCCGTTACGGGGACGATTGATGTCAGGGTGGCAAGATACTCAATGCCACCTGCCTGATTCAATTGGTTAAAGTCTTTTAACTGATTGGAAACCGTAATGATATCCTGTGGTTCGTTTTTTTCAAAAAGGACAATCATAGCTTCAAAAATAAGCTTGTGGCTGTCTTTGTAAAAGTCTTCGCTAACGAGCAATTCAAGCACCGTTGTAAGCGAGTGGTCGGAGAGGAGGATGGTACCAAGAACCGATTGCTCAGCCTCGGTATTTTGTGGCGGCATCCGTCCTCCGGGGGCATTGATAGGAGGGGCATCGGGTGGCGGTAGATTCATGGCAACGTATGGTAATAAGTTAAAACAACGTATCTATTCAGCGAGGGCAATTAATTACCCTTAACTCTGAACTGTAACTGTTTAGCAGTACTTCAAATTCGTTTATTTTGGGCTCCGAAGAATACTAATGCTATTCGAGGAGGCAAAAATGGACGTAGTAGGAGTGCTGCTGAATAGTTACAAAACAACAACACACTGTACAGAACAATACTGTTCTGACAGTGTGTTATAGGTCAGCTGAAAGAGGTATCAGCCAAAAAAGCTTTCAGGCTAAAGAGGAGGTTAAGCTTCCTCTGTGCTCTTAAGCGGAACAACAGCTATCGTGATATCTACGGTCGTCTGAAAGCCAACCTTTACGGTAACAGTGCTTTCTCCGAGTTCCTTAATTGGTTCCTGAAGAATAATGTTTTTCTTATCCACTGCTACTTTGGTGTCTTCTTCAAGCTTTGCTGCAATATCGCTTGATGTAACAGACCCGAAGAGTCTCTCTTCACCGCCAGTAAGCATTGCAATCGTAAGAGTGGTGCCGGCGAGCTTTTTAGCGAGTGCTTCTGCCACTTTAACTTCTTCAGCAATACGGGCCTGAATATCTGCCTGATTTTTTTCGAACATTGCAATATTGGCAGGACTTGCAGCAACGGCTTTTTGCTGTGGAAGAAGATAGTTACGTCCATAACCAGCTTTAACCGTTACGATATCGCCTTCCCTGCCAAGGGTGTCGATAGTCTCTTTTAAAATAACTTCCATTGTAATCTCCTTAACTTCGTTCGTATCTCAACCTAAGCTTTATTATTGAGCAAAGGTTTAAATTTGTATTAAATGTGTTCTAGTCACTTTCCTGTTCGGTACTGTTAAGTCGCCTTAGGTCCAGCCATACATCTGCAACTCCAAGAATTCCAAGGAGGATAACTCCAAAGGTTTGGAAGAAGAGTAGGACATATACCAGGGTTCGTAAAAATAAAGGAACACTCCATTTAGAAAAATAAAAAAGCATAATAGCAATACCCTGAAAGCAGTACAGCAATGTACTGATCATAAGGACATTGATTCCAATTGTTTTACCGGGTTCCATGGGCAAAACAACCAAAATTGATGCTATAATGAATACCCAGATTAATTTCTCTGGTAAGCTCCAGAACCTGTATTCAGGCCATGGCGCAGCTCCACCGTTTTTGTGAAGCATCCGATTGCCGATTGCCATGGTAAACCAGGTGATCAGCAATGTAATACAGCCAAGTATCCCCGGCATAATTTTCGGTATCCAGATTTTCATCTGGGTAAATGTCTGTTCGAGCAGATACAGTGTTTCTGCAGGTACAGAACTGTTTACCTTGTAGTATGTAATTGCTTCATCCATCCCCTGATTTAATGCGTTTATCAGAAGAGTATATGGATGATGCTCAAGCCCAAATGTCAGAAGCGTTGTAATAACAACCCATGACCCGGCAAGAGCAAGTGTTCCTTTAATACCTGCTAAGACTATGGACTCTTCGTTTCCTGCAGAATCTGCAAGAACAAAACCTAATGGAATAAGAGTCAGTGAAAACAGCAGCTGTTCAATAATCTGAAAAGCCAGGCCGGCAATGCAGGCCACTACGCATCCAAACAGGATGTATTTCTTCCCTCGATCTTTTCCGTATCGTAAAAGATAGTAAAAAACCAACAGGGGAAGGAGCCCGTGAACCCATCCAAATATGGCTCCTAGTAAACCGGGAAGAAGGATGACGGTACTAACCAGAAAAATTCGCTGCAAATGACTGCTGGTCCCTGATTTTACTTCATCCTTATCCACAGATTTATACCCTTTCCAGAACTACTACCGTTGGGTGGTACCTGAATAGGGGAGCAACGCAATCTGACGAGCACGTTTAATAGCTTCGCAAAGTTGTCTCTGATGAGAAGCGCAGGTTCCGTAAATACGACGAGGAATTATTTTTCCACGTTCTGTTATAAAATTACGGAGAGTTTTTGGATCTTTATAGTCAATTGACATTTCCTTATCGGTACAGAAACGACAGACTCTTTTTCTTTGAAAAATTCGTTTTTTAGGTGGCATATTAATCTCCTGATAGGAATTTTTTGCTGGTTACTGGTGATTATGCTGTTTCTTTGCTGCCTTCGGCTGTGTCAGCTTCAGTAGCTTCAGTAGCTTCAGTAGCTTCAGTAGCTTCAGTGGCCTTGGTAGCATCAGTGGCTTCAGTAGCTTTCTTAGCTTCGGGAGCTTTTTTGTCCTCAGTAACCGTTTCTTCCTGCGTGCTGGCTTCTTCTTCAGCCTTGGCAGCAGCAACAATCGCTGCTTCATAATCATTACGGGCAGCCGCAATTCCTTCTTCATCGATGGAATCGGTGAGTTTCACTGTCATATATTTCATAACAGCTTCGTCGATTCTGAATTTACGTTCCATCTCACTAACATTTGCCGGATTAGTGGCGTAGTCACAGTAGATATAATACCCTTGGGTTTCTTTCTTTACTTCGTAGGCGAGAGTGCGAAGTCCCCATTTGTCAAGGGATATCATCTGGCCTCCGTCGGTTGCTAGTATGGAATTCGTGTTCTCTAATACTGCGTTGATCTCATCTTCATTCATAGTTGGACGAAGAATGTAGATCGTTTCATACCTGCGCATAAGTTCCTCCTCGTGGACTCATGATATGGGGAGTATCCCCGGTGTTGGCCCTTACTTGCTGTAAGAGCGAAGAGGTTCTGCTTTACACGATGTAAAACAGGAATACGTTTTATGACGTATCTCTATAACAAAACTTTTTAAAATACATTGAGTGTGTGGTTGTGTCAATTTGTTTTTTTTGCTTTTTCCTCGGATTTGATAGTTTCCCACAGAATTTTCAAATCTTCTTCGCTTTTGACGACGACGTCTCCAAAAACATGGGGGTGTCGGCGGATCATCTTTTCGTTAATGCCGCAAATGACGTCTTCCATATTAAAATTCCCCGCCTCTTCATGTATTTTGCTGAGTAAAACAAGAAGGAAGAGGAGGTCACCACTTTCTTCACAGATATGTGAAGAGTCATCTGTGTCGATGGCATCAATGAGTTCTTGACACTCTTCTAGTAGGTACTTTTTCAACGATTTACTGGTCTGCTTTTGATCCCATGGGCAACCTTTTTTCGACCGCAATGTGGAAATTGTCTGGCAAAAGGTTAAAAAAGTATTTTTGCATTTGTCCATTAATTATAAATGCCTCCAATAAAACTATTTAGTTTTCACTACCTTAGCATTTGTTAACAGGTGTTGTTAACTGTTAACCTGTGTTTTTAGGTGTTGTGGCGGTTGTTAATAGTTGTTGACATGTCCTGACATGGCATGTAGTAATTTTCTCATATGACATCAGCACTCATTCTTAACTAGGGTGTAATTGGTCAAAAAATAAGCCAAAGGCTACGATCCATCTTTCTGCAAAATTAAAATAATTATAGAATTTAATCAATATAGTAACAAAAGAAAAGGGGACAGTTATGGACCAGAACAAGCAGCAGGAATTTATGTTGAAAAGGCAAAAAGATATTGCCAGGATTGATCAAGAGTCTAAGAGAACTCATGGCTGGTATGTGAGGGTACGGTTTCAGGGGAAAACATATTCTAAGTTTTTCTCCGATAAGAAATGCGGTGGTCGGTACTCAAGCCTTCTCTCAGCAATAGCGTGGCGTGATTCAACCGAAAAGAAACTTGGGAAAATCCGCACCAATAAACATCTTGTGACGGTAAGTAACTCCGGTACAGGGGTGGTTGGGGTTCGTTTGAATGATGGGTTTAACCGCTACGAAGTCAGCTGGGTTACCACTGAAGGGAAGCAGGGGAAAACTTCTGTTTCTATTCGTAAGCATGGGAAGGAAGGTGCATTTATTAAGGCGTGTGCTATTCGGCAGGAAAAAGAAAGGGCTCGTCTTGGCCTCTGATTGAATTTGAGGATCAGCGATTAAACAAGGCAATACCATGCTGTTGACGTGTGGTGCTGCCTTTTTTTGTTGTGTCTAACGTTAAATGTGTTGACATTTGTCCCTAAAAAAGTTTTATTTAGCGGTTTGCTTTTGTTATAAACTATAAATCTAATCGTGATAGCACATATTAAGAGGTCGTACGAATGTATGCAATTATAAGAACCGGTGGAAAACAGTATCAGGTTGCCAGTGGTGATCAGCTTCGTGTTGAGAAGCTTGAAGGAAGTGTTGGCGATACCGTTGAGTTAACCGACGTATTGATGGTTGTTGATGGTGAAAATGTTCAGGTAGGAAGCCCGGTTGTTGAAAATGTAAAAGTAGTGGCTAAGATTGCAGAGCAGGGAAAAGCCAAGAAAGTAATCATTTTCAAGAAAAAACGGCGTAAGGGATATAGGTTGAGAAAAGGTCATCGTCAGATGTACACTGCTCTGAAAATTCAGGAAATCAACGCTTAGTCCTATCAGGTAAAATATATAAGTTTTCATTAACACCGATTGTCTTGAAGAGATTTGCGGTGAAAAGGAGTTAGACGATGGCACATAAGAAAGCGGGTGGTAGTTCCAGGAATGGTCGCGACAGTAAAGGTCAAAGACGTGGTGTGAAGCGTTATGGTGGTGAAAATATTACTGCTGGAACCATTATTGTAAGACAACTTGGTACCGTGATCTATCCAGGAACAAATGTTGGTTGTGGAAGAGATTATACACTTTTTGCCAAGGTTGACGGTGTTGTTACCTTTGAAGACTTTGGACATAAGAAAAAAAGAGTAAGTGTGTATCCGGCTGCCTGATACGGGTTGCTCATTCTTTTTGTTGCCTTTATCAACTTTATTGGTTGGTTGAAGGCAGAATATCAGCTCGACCTCAAGCATTTTGAAGGTCGGGCTTTTTTTTTGTTAAAAAATACGTTAATTTATCTAAATTATTATGGCCTTTGTAGATCACGCAAAATTTCATGTAAAAGCTGGAGATGGTGGGAATGGCTGTGTAAGCTTCCGAAGGGAGAAGTTTGTCCCAAGGGGTGGTCCCGATGGGGGCGATGGTGGTCGCGGAGGAAACGTGATCATCGAATGCACAACCCGTATGCAGTCCCTTATAGATTTTCGTTATCGCTCGCATTTTAAGGCGGAGCGTGGAGTGCATGGAAAGGGAAAGGATATGCACGGGCGCAAGGGGAAGGATTGCGTTATGCAAGTCCCCTTGGGCTCCATTATAAAAAACGAAGAAACCGGAGAGGTTTTGGCCGATCTTCGTGAAGAAGGTGATCTCTATATCGCAGCTCAAGGCGGAAAGGGGGGAGCTGGTAATCCACATTTTTCTTCCGGCACCAACAGAACACCACGTATTGCCACCAAGGGTTCTGAGGGAGAGGAAATTTGGCTCAAAGTCGAGTTGAAACTTATTGCTGATATCGGTCTTGTTGGCCTGCCAAATGCTGGCAAATCAACACTGCTGTCTCAATTGTCCGCCGCCAACCCCAAGGTTGCAAGTTATCCCTTTACGACCCTCGAGCCGCAACTTGGCGTGCTTCATCTGAAATATATGGATTCATGTATTATCGCTGACATACCAGGACTTATTGAGGGGGCACATGAGGGAGTCGGCCTCGGTTTTCACTTTCTGCGCCATATTGAAAGAACTCGTATACTGATGCATATTCTTGATGGGTCAAGTGAAGAGGCTTTCGATGAATTTAAAGTCGTTGAGCAGGAGTTAAAGGCATACAGCGAAGAGCTAGTAGAGAGAACCACCTTAATCATTTTGAATAAGGCTGATATCGCGGAACCGGAACAGCTATCCTTGTTGAAAAAGAATCTTGAGCAGGAAGGATTTCAGGTAGCGATAATTTCAGGTCTCACAGGACAGGGTATTGAGGAATTAAAGGAAATCATTGCTGACATTTTAGATACTCTCAATAATCCAGTCGATGAAAAAGCCGCCGATGGTGACAGGTAGGGCCCCGGTTTAGGTTCTATTGCTTATGAATAAAGGAACTAACGACATAAGCCTCGAGGAAGGACTATACCTCCGTCAGAGCTATTTTGACAAAGCCAAACGAATTGTTATCAAGGTGGGTTCTGCAGTCCTTACCAATGACCACGGTATTGACGAAGAAGTCATTTCTAATATCGCAAGGGAACTCTGCTTTCTAAAGAACAGCGGGCGTGAGGTTATTCTTGTAAGTTCAGGAGCTGTGGCTGCAGGAAAACGCAAGATCACTATTCCTGATACGCTTGAGATAGGTCTTGATGAAAAACAGGCATTGGCAGCAATAGGCCAACCAAGTCTTATGCAATCATACGAGACTGCGTTCGATG
>CAZDJE010000024.1:31743-43146 GCA_964505715.1 uncultured Desulfocapsa sp.
GATCAAATTGAATCAATGGCAGGTAATGTCAATAGTGCGCTCGGTACCGGTGGCATGAAGTCCAAAATACGAGCGGCCAAAATGGTTTCTTCAGGTGGTGGCTCATCGTTTATCGGCCCAGGTCGTGAATCGACTATTCTGCAACAGCTTTTCAGTGGGGAGATGGTCGGTACATTTTTTCTTCCTGCAGAGGATAAGGTTAAACCCAGAAAACAATGGATTGCCCATGTTCTACATCCTAAAGGGTATTTAATGCTCGATTCTGGAGCCTGTCACGCTCTTTCTGGGAATGGCTGCAGTCTTTTACCGTCAGGGATTCAGGAAGTTCGCGGGGAGTTTGGTGTCGGGGATGCTGTTCATTGCCTTGATCCTGACGGCAATGTGATAGCAGCCGGGCTGATTAATTACTGTTCCAGTGATGTGCAGAAGATAAAACAGCATCATTCTGATGAGATATTGGATTTGTTGGGTATAAAGGATTATGACGAAGTTATTCATCGTGATAATCTTGTACTAATATAAATTATTGAGGCCTAAAAATGACTACTCTGGCAGATGATATTCTTGATATGGCTAAGCGTGCAAGGACTGCCGCGCGTACACTTGTTACACTCTCGACGGAGTCAAAAAATAAAGTTCTTCTTCATATGGCTACTGCGCTCGATGAACAGCGTGCTTTTATACAGGAAGAGAATAAAAAAGATCTGGTAGCAGGAAAGGAGAAAGGGTTGTCTTCAGCCATGTTAGACCGGCTGGAGCTGACTGATAAGGTCATAGAATCGATGCGCAGTGGTTTAGCAGAAGTTGCTGCTCTTCCCGATCCTGTTGGGGCAATTTCGCAGATGCTTAAACGTCCAAATGGTTTGATGGTTGGTAAAATGCGTATTCCCCTCGGTGTGATTGGGATGATCTACGAATCGCGTCCTAATGTCACCGTTGATGCCGCTGCGCTCTGTTTGAAAGCTGGGAATGCCATTATTCTTCGTGGCGGCTCCGAGGCCATCCATTCCAATCGGGCACTTGCATCTGTTCTTCAGGATGCTTTAAAAAGTCAGGGAATCGCCACCGATGCCATACAGGTTATTCCTGTTACAGACAGAGAAGCGGTCACGCTTATGCTCAGTCACGAAGAATATATTGATCTTATTATTCCTCGTGGTGGTGAAAGCCTTATTCGTTTTGTGTCCGAGACTTCACGCATCCCAGTGCTCAAACATTATAAAGGCGTGTGTCATATCTATGTGGATGCTGACGCTGATCTTGAGAAGGCAACTCCTGTAATTGTAAACTCAAAGACTCAACGTCCAGGTGTCTGCAATGCATTGGAAGGACTACTTATTCATCGAGATATAGCTGAAAAGTACCTTCCTGTCGTCGCTGCCAAGCTTATTGAAAACAACGTAAAACTGCTTGGCTGTCAAGAGTCGGTTGCACTTGTTCCTGATATCACTCCGGCAATGGCGAGTGACTGGGGGACCGAATTTTTGAATCTTACCCTCTGTGTAAAGGTTGTAGGTGATATGGATGAGGCATTTTCCTATATTGATGAGTATGGCTCGCAACACACCGAGATCATACTTACTGAAAACTACTCAAATGCTCAGCGTTTTATGGCCGAGGTTGATGCGTCTGCGGTAATGGTTAACACTTCGACTAGATTTAACGATGGTGGAGAACTAGGCCTTGGTGCCGAAATTGGTATAAGCACAACTAAGTTGCACGCCTATGGTCCGATGGGTCTTGAAGAACTCACCACAAAGAAATTTATAGTATATGGAAATGGACAGGTAAGGAGTTGATTCACCGGACAGGTATTTTGGGAGGCACTTTTGATCCTGTTCATAACGGTCATCTTGCACTTGCTTCTGCTGCCGGTAAGCTGTGCAAGCTCTCTGAGGTTGTGCTTCTCCCAGCAGCAGTTCCACCCCATAAGCAATCGCAGAAGATTGCTCCGTTTCATCACAGGCTTGCCATGCTGCGTATTGCAGTAAAAGATACGCCCCTGCTTCACGTCTCAGCACTTGAAGAGCTTCTGCCATCACCTTCTTTCACCCTGGATACTCTCCACTATTTAAATATCCACTCCGTTGGAAAAACAGAGTTTTATTTTATTATCGGTGCGGATGCCTTTCTTGAAATTACTTCATGGTACAAATATGAAGAGGTGCTCGGCTTAAGTCATTTTATACTCTTCTCCAGAACCGGCTGTGAAAATAAGAAACTCTATAAACTCCTTCGAAAGTTACACTATAGAGACGATGGAAATAGATGGCACAATAAGAAGCATGGCACTTCCATCTACACATCAACTCTTTCTTTACCGTCCGCCTCATCATCAAAAATACGAAAACGAATAGCCAAATCAAAATCTGTTAACAAACTGGTTCCCACTCCTGTCTCCGGGTATATCAAAGAGAACAATCTGTATCGTGGAGAGTATGGCAAAGGTGCATAATCGGCCACACTGAGAAGGAAATGCGAAAAGAGCATACCTGACACGGAAAAGGTTGACTTGTGGCCGATACTTGATGATATAATATAAATTACTGTATGGAGGAACATGCAGAAGAAATCGTTTTTTTTTAATATATCAACGTTATAAAAACTATATGAGTATGACTGACTTTCTTAAAAATCCTGTAAAAATACTTATAGTCGATGATTCATGGGTTCTGCGAAGGGTTCTGCGTGGAACATTATCTCAAAGAGATGATGTGCATATTGTTGGTGAAGCTACTAATGGAATAGAAGCTTTGGAGATGATTTTAAAACTTCAGCCCGATGTCATTTTGCTTGATATGGAAATGCCAGTAATGGATGGAATGACCACTCTACAGCACTTAATGATTCAAACCCCAACCCCCACTATTATGCTCTCATCCCTTAGTAAAAGAGGTACGGCCCGCTGTTTTGATGCCTTAAAATATGGTGCAGTGGATTTTGTCTCCAAAAATAGTTTTTTCCAGGGAATGGATGGTGCTGCACATTCAAAATTGGTATTGGAAAAGATATTTGATGCTGCTCAAACTTCTGTGCAATCAATAGATCCCATGCATCAGACGGTTCATCCGGTAATTGCAGCCAGGAAAGGGGAAAAGGTCGTTTTTTGTGAGGATTGTGGCACCAGGCAGATAATAAAAAACTGGCCTCTCAGCAAAGATACTCTTAAGTGCAGTAAGTGTGGCGATGATATTTCACTCCTTATAGATAAACGATATCGTCGCATGAATTTTATAACCGTTATTGGTGCCGGAGAGAGTGGCTATGCGAACCTTCTAAAGATTATTCCTGCTCTGAATCCGGATATGGGTGGAGCCATCTGTGTAATGATTCTCGATGATCGTGAGCGTGTGGAATCATTTGTGCAATACCTTGATGCTATTTGCGATTTTGAAGTTGTCGCTGGCCAGAACGGAACTACTATTGAGGGCGGCTGCTGCTATATTTTCTCTGGACTAGAACGTGTTCTGCTGTCACCATATTCTGGCCATTACAGCTTTCAGGTAAAACCGGTCGACAAATCTGGGGATTCTGAAACAATTGATAAATTGATGATATCCGCTGCTGCCCTATTGAAGGGGCGGATGGCAGGAGTCCTTCTTTCTGGCTCTGACTCCAATGGAATTAAAGGTGTGGAGGCGATTCTTGGTGAGGGGGGCAGCTGTTTTATTCTTACCCCAGAGCATTGTCTGCATAAGACAATGACCAGTGGTCCCTATGTGCGTTTCAATCTTCAGGGGGACCTGGATGAAATAAAACTGTCTGCTGAAATACAGAAGTGCCACTACGAAAATAAAGAAAACGTGATCACCGCCTAAGTAGAAAAAAATTCTAGAGGAAATACCTTCTATGGAAAGTAATGATCACGTCGACAGGCGTGAGTGTCAACGTGTTTCTATTGAAATGGATATTGAAGTTTGTCATCTTCATAGCGAGGAGGCAGGCTCTGAGTTGTCCGTTGTGTCATGTCGCGGAAGAGATGTGAGCGGTGGTGGCGTGTCTTTTTACGGAGAAACACGATATCAAAATGAGAGTCTACTTCGTCTTTGTATTTTACTTGGCAAAAAGGAACAAAGCCAGCAGGTAGAGACTGGCAAGCTTCTAAAAGTTATGGGTAAAGTGATGTGGAGTAGAAAAAACACAGATACCAATAACTATATCATAGGTGTTCAGTTCTTAAATATTTATGAGCAGGATTTTGAGCTGTTAAGTGAATACGTAAGTAGGAGAGTACTCAAGTAAGCAATAAGTTCTCAAGTGTTACATCGTTTGTAACAAAGTTTTTATGCAGCGGGGAATCTGGTCTCCAAGTTCGGAAGCTGAATATCCAAAGCCATTTTCTTTATAAAGAAAATCCCCTGCCATTCCATGCAGAAAAACTCCGGCGGCAGCTGCTTTTTCGACGTTTAGCTTTTGACAGAGAAGGGCACCAATAACTCCTGTCAGAATATCTCCCATACCGCCTGTTGCCATACCAGGATTTCCACTGGTGTTTATATAGGTAAGTCCGGCAGAAGATGTCACTATCGTTCCAGCCCCTTTTAAGATCATGATGCAGTCTTTCCGACCATTACTATATATTCTACACGCCTCTCTTGCAGCCTTCACTCGGTTCTCTCGAATAGTATCAGTGGAGCAGCCAAGGAGTCGGGCCATTTCTCCTGGGTGTGGAGAAAAGATTCTTGGACCTGCTGGCACTGGGAGTTTTTTACGATTCTCAGCCAGAATATTCAACGCATCGGCATCGAGGACCATTGGCAGTGTTACTGTCCTGTAAAGCTTTAGGACAAGCTCTGCCGTCTCTGGGGCAGTACCAATGCCAGGTCCTATAATAATGGCCATTTTCCCATTAAGATTTTCTTCGATAAAAGCTGCATCCCTGTTGCTAGGAATGGAGGTGGAATTGGGTAAGGGGACAGTCATTGCCTCAATCAGGGTTGTTTCGTAAATGGTATTTAAGTCCCGTGGGGTGAAAAGACTGACCAGTCCGGTTCCGGCACGGAGCGCCCCTTTGACAGAAAGTATTGCAGCCCCGGTTTTTCCGGTTGATCCTGCAAGTACTGCCAGATGTCCATGGGTTCCCTTGTGGGCATTGTCAATTCTTCTCAACTGTTTAACTAAGCCTGCAGCTGTTACCTGATCCAGGAGTTCGGTGGCGATTTTCGCTCTGTCCAAGGCTTCTGGAGGGATGCCGATATCAATTACGGAAATTTTAGAGGCAAACTCAGGACCATGGTGAAGCACATGGCCCGGTTTTGGGCAGCCATAGGTTGCTGTATAGTCAGCTCGTACACAACTACCAAGGACCTTGCCATTATCAGAATCCATTCCGGAGGGGATATCGACTGCAATAACCGGTATACCGCGAATAGCATCTGAATGATTGATAAAGTTGATGACCTCGGAATACTGTTCATTTACAGAGCGGCTCAGCCCGGTGCCAAAAATAGCATCGATTATAGCAAAACAGGGCATTCCCTGATTTATAAATTGTTTATAGAGTACTGGAAGGGTTTGCACCCGAGATATGGAATCTATGACATGAAAAGGGAGGCGGAGTTTCCTGACAATGGTCATGTTCGTAGCTGCATCACCTGTTAATCTGTCAGGGTCCACAAGAAAAAAGAAGATTGGTTTACAACCTCGTTGATGGAGGTGCCTCCCAATGACCAATCCATCGCCACCGTTATTGCCGGGGCCTATGAAAATTAAAGCAAATGTATTGGAAGGAGAGCCAAGCTCCTTTTCCATTAACTGGACGGTTCCTAATCCGGCATTCTCCATAAGAACAATACCGGGTATATTGAAATCGTTTATGGCGCTTTGATCAAGGCCTCGCATTTCTGCAGCATTGGGTAACTTCATAAGCGTACTCTGTCGGAAGGAAAATAGATCAGGACAAGCCCTTTAAAAATCCGATTATGGTATCGGCAAGCTGTTGTGGATCACAGTCAGCATGCTTTATAATACCAAGGTAGTAGCGGCCAAGTGAAAAAACAAGGACATTGTCTCCGGACGTTCTCTCAACGCAGCAATAGATATAGCGTCGCCCCTCAAGGTCTTCGCTGAGTGAGTCACAATATTTACCGCTGGTGACAATGGCGGAGGCGAGTGCAACGGCCTCTTCGTAGTTTTCACTTACCACGTAGCCGTCATTACGGACAAGGATATAGCTGGAAACTCCTTCAATATCACCGAGTCGGGAAAAATCTTTTGCAGTGGCCATTACTATTCCTCTTCCTTGCTTGTGTGGCTGTCTAAGAAACTTTTTCTGTCTTCTTCGTCATCTATCTCCTGCGCCACCATGGAAATAAGCTCGGGAATATTCTCGCTGGACGGGGTGTTATTGGCAGCCCATATTTCCACTGAATCCTTAAAAACAAGTTCGGCAACCGGACCAATGTATTGTGCAAGCTCTTCCTGAATATGGATCAAAGATTCACGTAATTCAGATTCGTCGGCAAGGAGTATTGCCATAATATCCTGATTGGGTTGAACCTCCGCTGAAGGATCCACCACCGTTTGAGCAATTGTGGTTTGTGGCTGATCGGCTACGTCAATATTGAGAGCCATCTGTACCGTCATTTTGATCATTCCCGCTGACAGAGATGGTTGATGGAGCAGGAACAACCATTGTTCATTTTCAATTTGGGTGCCAAACAGGATGAGATCTCTAAAGCTGACTCTGATTCCTCCGGTGTCCTGGAAGTGAACAGAAATCATAGATACAATTTTAGTAAGTTTAAAGCTAACCTGTTGCAGTGAATTGTCGTTTGCTATACCTTCGGTCTGATTGGAGTAAACTCCTCTGTCAGGGGCGTAGAGGAATCCTCCCACGACTTCGGGAAGACTGGCTATTATGTCAGAAAGCTTTGATTCATATTCCACTTTATAATCTCCACTACAAGGTTAAAATAAAAAATGAGGATGAACAAATGTACAGGAACTCCAGAGGAGTCAAATTGCGTTGAATAATATGAAATAGATTCTATAATGAGAGCATATGGCTGTCAAGGTAAAAGAGGCCATGTAAACAATGGCTTATGTAGGATGTGTTTCTAAATAGTATTTGTTTTTAAGGAGTGGTTGTGAAATGGAAATAATCGTTTTTCAGGAACGTGGATCTGGCGAGCATAAAATTGAAGGTATCGTTAGGCATGGTAGTGGTATGGTGATACGGAGAAACATCTCCATTGATTTATTTTTACCTGATTTTATTGAAGATCCTGAGAATTTTATCAGCGATGATTTTAATGCCGATCTGGTCTTAAATTTTTTAAAGCATCCCGATCTGGTTGAATATCTAATCCGCATATGTCAAAAAAAGAGTATCCCTATAGTTTCTGCCGGAAAAAAAGGTGATGGATTCACGCCCTTTACCTGCTGCGGTCTTGGAAGAAATGAAAAGTTGGGGATTTATGGAGATTTATTCGGTTTACCTGAATACAAAGTTGATCTCAAGAGAGATATTATTACTGAAATTGAGGTGATACGGGGGGCCCCCTGTGGTGCAACCTGGGATGCGCTTCAGGAGTATATTGGTTGCACCGTTGATGATGTGCTGACTCGCCTTCCTCGCCAGGTGCAATATTTTTGTTCAGCAGACCCCAGTGGTTTTGATCCTGTCACTGGAAAGAGTCCCGTCCATTTTGCTGGTTATGTCCATATAGCTGCATTAAAAAAGGCTATTGAAGACGCAGCATAGATCCTTTCACCTTGTATCATTACATCTGGTTTCAATGCGGCCGGAGTAGTGGGCACGCGATACCAAAAAAGCCTGCTTGTATCGGGTAAAGCTTGAGAAAATGTGATAGATACGGTAATCAGGATCGAGCAGAAAATTTTGCTAAGGCTATGTTAAATTATGAAATATTCTATATAAGATAGGGATGATGCTATGCATTTATTTGAAACAGAGGAAGGGGATATCTGGGTTTGCGTTGTTTGCGGGCGGGAACGTGAGGAAGAGATAAAGGCTAAAAACTGGGAATATATTTTTGACAAGGATGATCCGGAATTGCGTTGTAAGTTGTGCGGCGGGCCTGACTATGATGTTGAAGATTGATAGGTCCGGGTGGATACGTCACACCTTCATTGGAAAGCAGCTTGAGCAGACTTTCCAATGAAGATTATTCTTAAACTGAGTTAAAATTTGGCATCAACCAATGGACCATCGATTGTTACAGTTATCCAGTGTTGATCCCACCATTCCTTTGGGGTTACAAAAATACCATTCACAAGCATTGAGAAATGGAGGTGGTCACCACCGGCCATTCCACTTGTTCCCGAATTCCCAAGCACATCTTTTTTCTGAAGACTGTCTCCTACGGCCACATTAATCTGGCTCAGGTGTGAATAGAGGCTAAAAACGCCCTGGCCATGATCGAGCATTACCATGTTTCCGTAAATTCCAAGATAGTCAGCAAAGATAACGTCTCCTGTTCCTGCAGCCTTGATGGCGGCATGTTTGGTAGAGGCAATATCCATCCCAAGATGTACCTGTTTATCTATGGCTTTTCCTTTGTAATAATATGTTCGATGATCTGCAAAGCCTGCTTTTCCACTCCCTGCCATTCTAAGGAACTTTCCTGACCAGAGCTGTTTTGTCCCTGGGGTCATACAGAGATCATGGATTTTCTGGTTATTTGCCTTTCTGACAGAGCGATTTGCATAAATATATTTATCAAGGGGCTCACCCGTCATTTCAGGATAATGTTCCTCAAATTCAGGAATCTTTCGTCCCAGAAAGCCATCACCCACATTTATTCTGTCTTTTTTCTGTTTTGGGCTTTTTAGTACTGGAACAAATGGTTTGACAGTCTTGTTTCCAGAGGCGTCTTCTGCGATAATTGCTGACTCATCTATACTTTCAGCAAAGTAAGGGAGGGCAATATAAGAAATATATTTGGAATCGGAACCATCGGTGAGCGGAAATCCAGGATGGTAGTTTCCGTTTAACAGGACGCCATGTTTAATGGTATCCTCTGCACGATAGATAACAATTCCGGCACCGCCGGGTACAATATATCTTTCACTGTGAATAATTGAAACTTTGGGCGGTTTGGTGTCCACGGTTACGGTATGCAGGAATTCGCTCGAATTTCCCTTCAGCAATCTACGAAGCGAGTAATCCGTAGCAGTAACTTTCAGGGTCGCCTCACCTTCTTTCATCTTTAACTTCTTGGCATCAAGGGTCAAACTGATATTTTCTTCAGTTGTTCCACCTGTGCCATTTTTTCCGGCTCGAGGAAAATCTTTTGAAAGAATGACTTTTTCTTTACCGTTTTGGATCAGAACCATCTGTATGGAACGAAGCCCGCTTTTTTGATCACCGATGGTAAAAGAGAGCGATGTCATTTTGCCAAGGTATGGCGAGATGTCATTGGCTGTTATATTTGGTTTCTCTCCCTCAAACCAGGTGACAAAGGCATATCCACCAGCTCCTGCAAGAAGAAGGAAAATGATTAAAAAAAATGGAAATGATGATCTGTTTTTTCTACGGCTGGATTTTAATCGTGTCATAATGTGGTCTCGAGTATTGTAATAAAGGACTAGTTAATCCCAAATAATTTCGTACTTTTCAATGTGAAGTTTTTTGCTTGGTACGATTGTTAGTCGTTTTCCTATATCTCTTTCAAGCTCATTGGTTACCGCTTCTTCTTCTTTAAGAAGCATATCTGCAACTCTTGGATGGACGTTGAGAGTGATTTTGCCTCCGGTATATCGTCGAGACCTTCTTGATATTTTGCGATAGATTTCATAGCAGATAGTGCGCCTCGATTTAAGCAGCCCTTCACCTGCACAATAATGACATGGCTCACACATCATCTGACTGAGATTCTCGCAACTGCGCTTCCTTGTCATTTGAACAAGGCCAAATTCGGTAAGTTTCAGGATATTGATACGACTCTTATCCTTTTTTACCGCCTCTTTAAATGAGGTAAAAAGCTCTTCACGATGATCTTCTTCTTCCATGTCGATAAAATCAATTATTATAATGCCTCCAATATTTCGCAGGCGTAGTTGGTAGGCAATCTCTTTAACTGCTTCAATATTGGTTTTAAAAATGGTCTCTTCAAGGTCGTTCTTTCCAACAAAACGTCCGGTGTTCACGTCGATTACGGAAAGTGCTTCGGTCGTTTCAATAATTATGTATCCACCGGAGCGAAGCCACACTTTTTTATCAAGGGCTCTATTGATCTCCACGTCTATCCCCTGAGCCTCAAAGAGAGGTGATTCACCCTCATATAATGAAATGCGATTTTGAAGTTTAGGGGCAAAGGTCTGCACAAATTTTAGAAGTCTTTCGAAGGTTTTACGATCATCCAGAATAAGTTGGCTTACTTCGTTTGTAAAAAGATCTCTGACAGATCGAAAGGTAATATCAAGATCCTCATAAATCATCACGGGAATGTTTGAAGCTCGTTTTGAAATATCCTGAATTTCATCCCAAAGCAGAAGGAGAAATTCCATATCTGCCTCAAGTTCTTCAATGGAGGCATTTTCAGCTACAGTCCGTACGATAAAACCTGTTCCCGCAGGGCGCAGGTTTTCGATACGTTCCTTCAGCGTTTCCCGAATGTCATCGTTCTGAATCTTTCTAGAGATACCAATATGGTCGGTCAGCGGCATAAAGACAAGATTCCTGCATGGTAGGGTAATATGGCAGGTGAGTCTGGCACCTTTGGTCCCTATTGGGTCTTTTCCAACCTGAACTGTTATCTCCTGTCCTTCGGTGAGCAAATCGTCGATACTCATACCCGGGGAGCGATTCATATCACCTTCCGGAGTGGATGAGGCAAGTTCAAGTTTACCGCAGGGATTCTGCCTTTTCATCATTCTGGCATCAAGGTCAGCATTGGAGATATAGACATCATCCACATAGAGAAACCCTGTTCTTTCAAGACCAATATCAACAAAGGCCGCCTGCATACCCGGGAGTACTCTGACTACACGACCGCGATAAATATTACCGACAAGTCCTTTTTCAGTGGGGCGCTGAAGGTGAAATTCAGCCAGATGGCCGTTTTCTACCAGAGCGATTCTGATTTCGTAGCTTGTCGAATTTATAAGTATTTCATTGCTCATAGAGGGTGTCTTTTGAAAGGCTATAGCTATCTTTTAGAGGATGGTTGAGTCATATTGAAAATCATGCAGATATACAGTATTTTGTTGGATAAATCTTCTCTTAATTCCAAAAACCATTAGAATGCGGATTGAAATGACCGGAATTTCTGTAATTATACCGACCTATAACAGGGCTTCTTTTTTAGATCGTGCTTTGAACTCTGTTCGTTGTCAAACGTTTGCCTGTGGAGAAATTCTTGTCATCGATGATGGCTCCACCGACGAAACAGTTCAAGTCGTTACTGCTTTTACAAAAGAGTGTTCCATACCGGTTCG
>CAZDJE010000025.1:0-42124 GCA_964505715.1 uncultured Desulfocapsa sp.
CAATGGGCGAGAACCGCTACCGTATGCTGAAGATGATGAATCCTGAGCATGCTGACGAGCTTATGGCACAGTCTCAGAAAGATGTGACCAAGGGCTGGAAGTTTCTCCAGGCGAGAGCAGCATCTCTCGAGCCGGAAAAATAAACGCAGTTCATCAGCACCTCATCTTTGTCCGTTCAGGCATTGTCGCATAGCTTTACTATTACGACAAGACCTGAACGAACAAACCTGAGGCCCTGCTAAACCGCTTGGTTCCGTTGGAATCAATGTTTTTTTTAAAAAAAAATGGCCTTGGAAGAATCCTTCCAAGGCCATTTTTTTGTTCAATGTACTACAGAAACCAAAAGAGTTTTCCAGGGCGTCGCTACGAAGCGATTGGCCACATCCATAATAGTAGAGCTATATGGATGTGGCCAATCGCTTCGTAGCGGCGTGCTGGGGAACTCTTTAAAACATTATACCAAATCGGGGTCTATCTCTTCCCCACGTGCCTTTTTAATTTCTTTATAGGCCTCAACGGAGTCATTCACAGAATTAGTCTGACTCTTCTTGATCTCTTCAACTTTAGCCTGAATCATATCCTCTCTCATGGAGAGACCCTCAGCGCCAAAAAGTGAATTAGCAAGATACTTAAAGGAGAAGAGCATCAATTCAATATCATCGTTCTTGATTTTTTCAAGGGTTTCATCATCAATGATGTAAGTATCAAGGAAAGTAGATTCAAGAACAAACCGACGAAAATGGTCAAGATCGGTAGATGCCATAAAGAACATACGCTTGGCCTGTTCTGACAGTGATGCCTGATGCCCAAATGATTTGCGACGCATAACCAGACGCAACCACTCTTTATTCATCTCATCACGAACATCAACGCCCTGATCCTTACGCCATTCCGCAACGGTCCACTTTTTATCCTCTTCAAACCCTTTGCAATGATCCTCCTTAACAATAAAGAAAAACTTTTCTTCCTCATTCTGATCATGTCCCTTTCCCATGTCACTGCCACCTTCGTGGAAATCGGCCATTCCTACAGGATAATAGCGACAGGCAGATGGACGATCGGTATAGACAGTACATCCTTCGGGAGTCACAAAAGGACAGGTGTTTTCTTCATCTTCACGAAGCTTTATGGCAACACCTGGCATATCTGTATTTTCAAGATAGACAGGGGTGGTATATTGCTGCAAAAACTCATGAGCAGGCAATCCCAGACGATTTTTTAGGGTCAAAATATCAAAGGGGGTAAGAACAATCTTAATTCCACGGCAACAGGCAGTAAAACACGATACCCCCGGATGACAGCGAAATTTAATAGGAGAATCTAAAGTCAATTTTTGTGGTAGAATATTTGAAGGGTTTAAGCCCTTACCAAACAACGTTTTTTCTTTACCTGACATATCTTGTTCACTCATCCATGCACCTTTTTATTCGTTAATTGTATCGTTGTATCTCTTAAAAGAGAATGAATCACTATTCATTGAATGAATATAGTAAACACATAGCAGGTCGGTGTCAAACCTATTTACCATAAGGTTTCTGGCATTTCATAATATACTTAACTTTTATTCTATTTCCTTGCTGTTTCTCTGAATTATACGTATAGTCCGCCCCTGGATTTAACGATTTTCTTATTCTTTATTTGGATACTATTGCATGAAACTTTTTGCTCGCCCCGTAGATTTCTCCAGAGTTCGTACTCTTGTGTACCATCTTCCAAAGGGCCCTGCCCTTACCCTTCCCCCGGAAGGACTCGAAGAATTCCTCGAACTGGAACTCAATACAGGCCATATTTGCGACACATCGGAAATTGACGGTGTGCTCCACCTCTTTCCAAAAGGAAATGCCTAATCATCTTGCATCTTCTCTTTAGACAATCTTTTGACCGACCCTCATTTACAAAACCTTCAACATAGCCCCCTTCAACTCTCTTCAGATGGGCACATCCATACAAAGTACTGCCATCACGCCAAGGGTGAGATGGAAGAGTATGTTCTAAGCGGTATTGCTGCAGGTCTGGATGAAATTGTTTTTCTTGAGCATATGGAGGCTGGAGTAACCTACTTTGAAAGCACCTGGCTCACCGAAGATGATTTTGATCTTTACTTTCAAGAGGGAGAACGGCTGCAAAAGAAATTTAAGCACCGTATCAGGGTATCGCTTGGCGTAGAAGTGGGTTACAGCCCCACCCATAAAGAAGAGTTACTCGAACGCCTTGAAAGGAGGCATTGGGATAGAATTGGAGTTTCCTACCACTTTATGCCAGTACCGGAAAGTAGCTATCACCTAAACCTGGTAAGCAGGAAAGAGCGCAATATCCTTGCCATTGAGTCCATTGGCTGTGAAAAAGTTCTTGCAAACTATTTCAAAACTCTAACAGAAGCAGTTGAATTTTTACCCGGAACGGTTCTTTGTCACTTGGATGCGGCTCTTCGTTTCCAACCTAATATCAGCATTGGCAGACAGTATCAAAAACAGATAGAGAAACTCCTAAAGGCGGTACGAAAAAAAGAGATGGCACTCGAGCTGAACAGCTCGGGATTCGCTATCAGAGGAACTCCATTCCCAGCACCCTTTATTATAAAGGATGCCCTCAAACTGGGAATCCAGCTGTCACCTGGATCCGATGCCCACAGGCCAGAAGACGTGGGGAAAGACTTCGACCTCCTCGAACACTACCTGCAAACCATATAAGGGACTGTACACAGCCCCCTATTGAATACACATCTACCGTATCCTACAGATACTCATCCATAGCAGCTTTTAGTGATTTAGCATTAAAAGGTTTCTGTATAACCTTATTCACTCCTGCTATATAGGCAGCATCATTATCATTGGCTTCATTCTGAGTTGTTACCATAATAATGGGCAATTCTTTTGGACTATACTTTTTCCTAATTTCAGCAGACATCATCACACCTGTTATCTCAGGCATATTAAGATCTGTAAGGACCATTGCAGGCTTTTCTTTCTGCAGCCACTCAATAGCCGTTGCTGGAAATTCAAAGAGCACCGGCTCAAACCCGAGCTCATGAAGAGTTGCCTTATAGATATTTAGAATCATTCTGGAATCATCGACGGCAACTACCTTCACCTTATTGGCGACATCTTCCCCGCCTTCAATTTTCCTCGCAAAATCCGTTAAACCAATATCAGTAAGCAGCTTTCCATAGTGGGTCTTGGTATCCTGATGGGCATGGGGAAGGTAAATAAGAGCGAGTTCCTGGAAAAAATCCTCCGAAGCTAAACTCAAAAACACCTTATCGACCTGGGCATTAACTAGAATTTTGGTAATATGCCTTGCTTCCTCATCTTTATTGCGTAGCAGATTTTTTATTCCTGCCGTTAATATCTCCGAATAATTCTGGTCGATTGCCTTCGCTGCTGCTACACAAACATGGTCTTCTGCGTCTGTAAGCCCTGCAGTTAAGGTATACGCTCCCTTACGCAGAGGAAGAAGGGCAAGTGCTTCATAAGCGGCAAAACGAACATTCGCACTTTTGGGTTCCTTGCCAAGAAGTTTTCTGATGGGCATAATTGCCGATTCGTCAGCGATATCACCGAGCACATTCAGGGTATGAATAATAAAATCCGGATCATCCTGAAGAAGATTTTCGATTAGAGCAGGCACTGCCTTCGCTCCAATTCGCACCAATTCCTGCTTGGCGTAAATACGCATATGAGCATAATGGGATGCCAGGGTATCATTTAATTTTTCAAGTGACACAGGATCCTGAACATCTGCAAAGATTGAAAGGATCATATAATCCATTTCATTGTCAGTACCCATACGTTCGGATAATCTGTGCATGGCAGATTGTGTTCCGACCTGTCCGAGTGCTTGAATTGCTGTTACAATCAAATCCCTGTTTGCGGCATAAAGATAGTCGGTAAGCGTATTTATCGCCTGAGGATCACCTATCATTCCCAAAGTTTCAATAATCAGGCTGATTTCGGATTCATCCTGGGAATTTGCAACCAGGTATAAAAGAGCTGGGACTGCCTCTTCAAAACGAAGTTCTCCAGCCACATAAATAAGGTGAGTTTTATCTTTTATTGATGGGTCCGAAAGGAATTCAACAAGCAACTCAGGATAGGCCAGAAGATTTGACAGCAGGGTTTCTTTGATGATTGGCAGATCATCCACAATGCTGACATGCTCCGTCATTAAATAGAGAAGAATCGGTACGGTAAATCTTACATCACCACGTGACAATTCATAAATCAATCTGTTCTGCGTTTTCATATCGACATCTTGGAGATGCGACAGAACAAGTTTTGTTTTCAGGGTATCGCCAGTTTCTATGTTATCCCGAACTTCATCAATCATATGCTGAGTATTTAAATCGACCATGAAATATCCTCTTTCAAAAACAGTATTTGGAAATGATTATTTTTCATAAACTAAACAAGAAACGTCGTTAAGCAAAGAGCAACTATTGATTAACTAACACAAAAAAAGGATATCACAAAAACAAGAATGATGTCTAGAAGCTTGTCAAAGAATTGACAATAATTTAAAAAAAATGTGTTTAGGAAAGTCTGTTGCAGAAGAGGATAATTATCCTCTTCTGCAAAGAATTGGCTTTATTTTCCAGGATACCAGTCAACACCCATGCGACGGAGCATATTAAAGCCACCACTCAACACAAGGGTGTTCTGCACATCAACACTTGTCAAAAAGCTTTGGATTTCAAATGATCGTGTTCCCGCATCACAGAGAATGATCAGTTTTTTATCCTGCGGCAACTCTTTATAGCGCGCCCGTATTTCATTGTAGGGAATGGCACACCACTTTTCGCTACCAAATTTTTCAACAAAAGGTCCAGCTTCTATCGGATGTCTGACATCAAGTGCAATCCAGTCCGGTTCAGTAGTAAAATCATCCATCCACGACAGAAAAGAATCAAGACTTGTCTTATGCAGTCTGCCATCGCAGAGATTATCTGCAACATAGGCTATTGCATTGATGGAATCAATGGCAGCAGAAAATGGCGGGGCATAGGCCATCTCAAGTGTGCCAAAATCGTCAATGGAGGCGCCCATTGCAATATAGGCTGCAGCGGCATCAATCCTCGCCGAGATACCGTCTCCCATTGGACCAAAGCCCTGTAGGCCGAGTACTTTCCTGGTTCTGCGGTCAAAGACCATCTGAAAACAAACTATGGCTTCCGTTGGAAAGAAATGGGCACGATCGGACGGTGCAGTGAGCGCAACATCAGCATCAAAGCCTTCTGCAAGCGCTACTTCAAGACTTAAGCCTGTAGCTCCTATACAGACATCAAATGCCTTCATAATAAAGCTGCCAACGGCTCCCTTGAATGTGGAGGGAATGCCAGCCATATTATCTCCTGCTATACGTCCCTCTTTATTCGCGAGCGAACCAAGTGGAGCATAAAACTTCTTTCCGGAAACAAGATGCATCACTTCAATACAATCACCAGCTGCATAAATAGAAGGATCAGATGTCTGCATCCGTTCGTTCACAACAATTGCGCCCATAGGAGAAGTCTGCAGCCCTGCCTCCACGGCAATTTCGGTGCGTGGCCGAACACCAGCTGCCATAATCACTATATCAGCTTCAAGGGTACGATTGGCTGTACGCAAGCCGGTCACCTTTCCATCTTCGCCAAGAATCTCAGTGGCACCTTCACCGAGAAAGACATCAACGTCATTATCACGCATATGCTTGGTGAGCATGGCAGCCATTGGTTTATCGACAATACGCGGTAGTACCTGGGGCATAAATTCCACAACGGAGGTCTCAACGCCCCAGAGATCTTTAAAAGACTCGGCCATTTCAATACCAATTGCACCACCGCCAATTACCACAGCCTTGCTGACCTTTCCCTTGGCAATACGATCTTTAATTTCAATCGCTTTGTGGAGATCGGAGATAGTGAAAACACCATCAAGATCAGCGCCAGGAATGGGTAGCACAAAGGGACGTGATCCGGTGGCAATCATCAGAGTATCATAGGGTATATTTTCTTCTGCACCACTTGCAACGTTTTGGACTTTTACAGTTTTGGCCTGTCTGTCAATTGACACTGCCCTAGTCCCGCTTTTCACTGTAATGCCCTTGGCATCCTTAAAAAAGTCTTCGTTTCGGACCATATGAAAACTGGTGGATCTCAGCTCAGCCTCATCGGAAACATCACCGGATACATAGTAGGGTATCCCGCAACCACCGTAGGAGAACAAAGTATCCTGATCAATAATGGTAACATCGGCATCCTGCATCAATCGCTTCACACGGCATGCAGCTTTTGGCCCAGCCGCAACACCACCTACGATCACTATTTTGGTTCCCATTTTCACTACCTCTGAATATATAAAGTATCTTAAAAAATAGTATTTAACGAAAAAAACGATATGGACAAATGAACAGTAAAATAAGGAAAATTACAAGAAGAAAAGGCTCCACTCTCATTACTTGATGTTGGTCAGGCAATCAAGTACCAGACGTTGCCGCTCATCGAAAAGACGGCGGCTAATCAGCCAGATTGCTGTCATAACACCAAATCCGGTTCCTGCAGCAATCAGGAACATAATAAGAATCTGATATTTAACGGCGTCAAGCGGGCTTGAACCGCCAAGAATCTGGCCAGTCATCATGCCCGGCAAACTCACAACTCCAGCAGCTGCCATTGAGTTTATTATGGGGATCATACCAGTACGCATACAGTCGCGTCTGATCTCACCGCTTGCCTCCTGCCAGCTTTGGCCGAGCAGCAACCGCTGTTCCACCATGCCCCGCTGATTATACATCTCAGTCGTAAGTCGATCGGATGCAAGAGAGACTCCGTTCATGGTATTGCCAAGAAGCATTCCAAGCATGGGAATGGCGTATTGGGGAGTGTACCAGGGATCAACACCTACCATGACAGTGAGGGCTAGAAAGGTAACGGTGAAAGAGGAAACAAGCATGGATCCGGTACTGATCAGATACCCAGTACTACCGCGCAGTTTTCTTTTTTGTCTGGCACGGACCTCATACCCTGCCACAAGTAGCATACAGAGTGACATAAATCCCACCAGAAAAAAGTTTTCACTGGTAAACAGGACTTTGAGAACCATGCCTATTAGCAGCAACTGCACCGTCATCCGAATTCCGGAGATTATAATCCGTTTTTCAAGACCAAGCCCTATTCGAAGGCTTGTGGCAGCAAGCAACAGTAGTAGAAATGCGGCAAGCGAGAGGTCAAAACTGCTGAGTGATATCACATTCACGCGTCACTCTCCTCTGTAAAACCAGTCTTTTCGACTCGATACACTTTTCCAGCCACTCTGAAAAGTTGCTCTATATCATGGCTGACCCAGAGACAGGAAATCTGGAGTGAATCACAGATGGCTGCGAGGATTTCTTCCACAATCATCACCATTTTTATATCAAGAGCGGACGTTGGTTCATCGAGAAGCAGAACACGTGGCCTCTGTATCAAGGTACGAATAAGTGAAAGCCGCTGTCGCTCTCCCGTTGAGAGCCTGCTAATCTGCCAGCCGACAATATCACTTGAGAACCCTAGTTTTTCAATAAGATTTAAAAACTCGGGACGTTGAGAAGTATCTTCAAAATGGGCACCTACGGTATCATGCCACCAGAAGGATTCTGCAGGGATCATAGCAACCATTTTTCGCCACACAGGTGGAGAAAAAGAAGAACAGGGTTCGCCATCAAGAGAACAGTTCCCACCATGAACGATCACATCGGCAATGGCTCTTAACAATTGAGTCTTCCCAATACCCGATGTCCCGGTCAAACCAATACATTCCCCAGGTTTTACGTTTACACTATAGGGACCATTGCCAAGAAATGACATATGGGAAAGAGACAGGCCACTGTTCTCTGCTCTCTCAGGGGAGGGTGATAATAAAGGTGCTTCCTTCATTTTCCTTTGAACTCACTGTTATTGTACCATGATGCTGTTCAATAATATTCTTGGTGATGGCAAGACCTAGCCCTGTCCCCCTGTTTTTATCAGTAAAGAAGGGTTTGAAAATATTAGCAACTTTTTCTTCACTCATACCTATACCATTATCCTGAATTTTCAAAACAACGGAACCATCTGATTTTTGAATGCCGGTACTTACCCGCAGCAACCCGCCGTCCGGCATTGCTTGAATAGCATTCATCAGGATATTTAGCAACGCTCTATAAAAGTGATCAGGATCAATAGTGATCATACCAATTTCAGCAGAAAAATGGGTCTCAAGCTCTATGGTATGTTCCGTCAGCTCAGGTTTAATAAAGAGCAGAGCCTGGTTGAAAGAACTGTTAATATCAACTGGGGCAAGTTTTACCTTTTGAGGCCTTGCAAAATCAAGAAATTCAAGAACAATATTGTTCAAACGGATGGTTTCAGCCACTATAATTTCAGCAAGATTTTCATTGCCCGGCGCCACTCGCTTAATCCTCTTTACTAGAATCTCAGCAGTGGAACGAACAATTCCAAGCGGGCTTTTAATTTCATGTGAGACCGTTGCCACCATCGTTCCCAGATGGGCCAGTCTTTGAGCATGACTCAGCTTTTCTTCCAGGCTCAGACGCTCACGACCTCGTTCTTCCATAATCTTTCCTGCGCGACTTACAATAATCAGCAAAACAAGAAAAAGAATAAACATAACGAGGGATGAAACAAGAATAATTCTTCCTTGAAGACGAACAATAGCTGTATATTCGTCGGAAAGATCCTGGGTGATCTGCATAACGCCCATTATCTGTCCTTCACTGCTGGAATCGTCACGAACCTGGCGAAAAGGAATAAATGTCTTCAGACTGCAATGCGCTCCCTGTGCCCCAGGAAAAAGATTTAAAATACTACCACTTGAAGTTATCTGGGAATTTGATATGCCAACCAATGCCTTTTCATACTCAAGGCCCCCCATATTTTTCTTTCCTATCTGCCGCTCATCCGTTGAATAAGAAATAATATTCACATTTGAATCGTAGATTGTTACCGTTTCCATCTTCATACTGTTAGTGGCATTACGAACTATGCGATCAAGGCGCTGAAACTGTTCCGGATTTGAAAGGGCAATCTTTCCATAACGAACAACAATGGGAAGCACAAAGCCACGAAACACCTGCTGATTAAGATTTTCAGCAAGGAGCAATGAATACGCCTCACTCTGCTGAAGCATCACACTGCGAGCGTGATTGGAGATTATCCAGGAGAGAAAAAGTGTGAAGATAAGAATCACCCCGAGACTGGTAAAGGAAAAGTACTTTACCAGCTGAAAAGGCATCAGACCGGCACGGAGCTGCTCGAGCTGCTCCGGGTCATCAACTGCCATAAATTCAGGATGCTTTTTTTCTTTTTCAGTCACCACACACTCCACAGCGTCTGCAAGTGGCAGTATCACATGCTATGGTTGTTTTCTCCTCAAAACTCTTTTGATATTCATGCCAGAGATAACTCTGCTTAATAGAATGATCAACAGAATTCCAGGGAAAATAATCATCTTCTCCATATTGATAAATTGCAAAAAATTCAGGTTGTAAACCCACTTTCCGCATGGCCTGTTTCCAGGGTTTATTATCAATCACCATGGCAGCCAGAACATCTGCCATACGTCGGTCACCACGGGAAAGAACAGCCTGAAACAGAACATTTTCAGGTTTATCATGATTCATCCGAACGTTTGCCTCCGCCCGTACCCCTTTCTTTAAAAAGTTTATTTTAGCCTTCAGGGATTTAATGACCTCAGCTGCCTTCCCTTCCGTGTGAGGCGTAAGAGCATCTGCTCCAAATGGATGAAATTGAAATGGTGTCCATGGCTTAGGGGCAAAACAGTTTACCGAAAGCGTTATTTCACAGAGTCTCCCCTGAGCTTTACCGATCGGCAACATTCGTTCCCGAACCTTTTTAATAAGATCAAGCATCTCCTGAAGATCATCATAGGTTTCCGTCGGCAATCCTATCATAAGGTAGAGCTTAAGTTTATACAAACCTACCTCTGCAAGACGCTCTGCAGCGACAAGAATATCATCCTCAGTGAGATTTTTATTAATTACCCTACGTAAACGTTCAGATGCTCCATCGGGAGCAATAGCCACACTTTTCAGGCCACTGTTTCCAAGAAGTTTTAGCAGCGGGCCCGAAATACGATCCGCCCGCAGCGAGGAAAAGGAGAGGGAACAACCACTATCAAGCAGATAGGAGGAAAGACTTTCAAGTTCATCCTGAGCAGCCATTTCCATACCAAGCAATCCTATACGCCGAACATCGCCCCCTCTTTCTTCAACTCCCTTAACAACGGCATCAGCGTCCCAGAGTCTTGGCGGCCTGTAGATAAAACCAGCTGCACAAAATCTGCACCCTCTTGAACAACCACGACCAAGCTCAGTCACATACAAATTAGAAAACTCGGCAGAAGGACTAAGAAGTTGTGAATGAGCAGCCGTATCAACAGCTGGAACAATCACTTTGGCAACTCGTTTTGGAATTCTGGCTGCCAGGGGTGTGTTACCCGTTAATCGGCCTGTAAATTCATCATAAACAGGATCATATAAGCTTGGAACATAACTCCCTTCAATCTCCTGCTGAAGAAGAAGAAGGAGCTCGGATCGATTCAGTACAGCAAGCTTATCACACAGGCAAGGAAGGAGGGTTGGGAGTAGAGCTTCTGCTTCACCAAGTAGGAAAAGATCGGTGAAGGGAGCCAGTGGCTCCGGGTTCATAAAGGTTGCAACTCCACCTCCTATAACCAGAGGGTTTTTTGAAGTGATGGGGGTATCGTTGCGATCACTTGAAAAGAGTGGAATTCCACCACCAAGCAGAAGACGTGCAATATTTACATAGTCATGTTCAAAACTGATGGAATAAAAAAGAAGTGGAAACTCTGTCAGTGACCTGCCTGACTCAAATGATCGAAGAGGAAGATGATTGTACTCGGGAAGAAAAAAACGTTCACAGACGATATTGTCATAGTCATTCAGTAATGAATAGACCAGTTGAAAGCCAAGACTTGAGACTCCAACGCCATACTTATTGGGATACATAAGGGCAACGGGGAGTCGCCCTGTCCATTTTTTAAGATAGGTACCGCTTTCCTGCTCAAGAAGGCTGCTGTTCTCAGTACCTTTGTTTTTTTTGCTCCTACCCAAATGAGTTAGCCTCGGTAAAAAGAACGAAAGCCAGAATAAGTGCTCGCTTACATTCCGCCTTCCGAGAAAATCGAAAGATGATTATAACTTAGTAGGTTTTCCGAGAATAGGCATCTTGTCCACAATCGAAGAATTTTCTAAAAATAAGCACAGCCATACATACAATATTGCGAGCATTACTTTCTGACAATTCTGAAGAATATGGGGCAAAAGGGCATTCTCGGCAGCTTCCTAATTGGCCTTTTTCCTTAAATAGGTAGGAGTTTCCATATACTCCTCATTCCAGGGCTTACCCTCACTTTTATTTTGCGAGGAATCATTTGATGAGATCCCATGATTCTCAAACCCATTAAAATTAGATGATGGAAAAATAGAGCCTCCAGGACGCTGATTCGGCTGAGCCTGGGTAGTATTGACTGGACGAGTATCCTCTTCCATATTCCCCTGAGCAGCAGGTACCGGCTTAGAGGGAGTGGTCACTCGGACAAGATCTTTTTTCTTTGGAACTGACTCTCCAACACCCGTGGCAATGACCGTAACATGCAGCTCGTCGCCGAGCGCATCGTCGTACAGAGCACCAATTACAACCTTCGCTTCATCATCAACCTTATCCTGGATAAGGGCCGATGCTTCCATAAATTCAGCCATGGTAAAAGACTCTTCAGAGGCAGAAATATTAATAAGCAATCCACGCGCCCCGTCTATTCCCACGTCTTCAAGAAGTTGGTTATCTATGGCCCGATTAGCAGCCTCGGTGGCCCGATTTTCGCCGACAGCAATGCCGCTTCCCATAATTGCAGGGCCTACCTCACGCATGACCGTGCGGAGATCTGCAAAATCTGCATTCATAAGACCGGGTACATTAATAAGGTCGGTAATTCCTTTTACAGCCTGAAGCAGAACCTTATCGGCCATGCTCAGCATATCCGAGAGTTTAGAATTCTTCTGCATCAAGGAGAGCAGGCGGTCATTTGGAACAGTGATAATGGTATCCGCGTACTTACGCAGTGCTTCCCATCCCTGTTCCGCATTACGCATACGAAACTTTCCTTCAAAGTGAAAAGGCTTAGTAACAACGGCAACGGTCAATGCACCCATTTCTTTGGCAGCTTTAGCTACAACGGGTGCTGCTCCGGTACCAGTTCCGCCACCAAGTCCTGCAGCAACGAAAACCATATCAGCCCCTTTAAGGCTATCGGTTATTTCATCAATGGATTCAATCGCTGACTGTTCTCCAGTTTCAGGATCAGCTCCGGCGCCGAGTCCTTTGGTGATTCCGGGACCAATTTGCAGACACACATCGGCGCGAGATTGATCTAGTGCCTGTTTGTCCGTATTGGCAGTGATGAATTCAACACCCTGCAGGCGATGTTCAACCATTGTATTGATGGCATTTCCGCCTCCACCACCAACACCAATGACCTTAACTACCGCAACACCTTCTGATTCAGCCATTCTAAACGGCATATTCTCTCCCATGTCCACGAAAACTGCAGCACCTTGCCACTACATTTCCATAAAATTTAAACAAATAAATCATAGCATTTACAGCCTGTCACTGAAACAAGTTTTTTCAAAATTTCAAAAAAACCTACATAATTTTTCTTAACCAATCCTTCATCCTGCCAACCATCGATGTCTCACTGTAGCGGTTATCAACCTGATGCTGCCTTCCATACATAACCAGACCCACCCCGGTGGTACAGCGTGGAGTATTTACCTCTGCCACCTTTCCACCTATTTGTGCCGGGTATCCAATCCGTACTGGCAGATCAAAAATCTGTTCTGCAAGATCAGCAAGATTTGCAAGCATCGCTGTACCACCTGTAATAACAATGCCACCGTGAATCCTGTTTTTTAAGCCACAGTTAATCAGATTCTGATTCACCATTTCAAGAATTTCAACCATTCTTGCCTGAACAATATCCACAAGTACTTGCTGTGTTACCTTGCGTGGTTCACGATCACCAACCGTAGGTACATCCACCACATGATTTGGCTTTACAACCGATGAAATCGCACAGCCAAAATCCTCTTTTAATCGTTCCGCGTCCTGTAAAGGCGTACGCAATCCAACAGACAGATCGTTGGTTAGGTTATGGCCGCCAAGCCCAATCTCACAGGTATGGCGAATGGTTCCATCACAAAACACAGCAAGGTCCGTGGTGCCTCCTCCGATATCGAGCAGGGCAACTCCAAGCTCCATTTCATCGGCACTCAGTGTTGCATGGGCCGAAGCAATCGATTCGAGCACCATATCAGCAACCTCAAGTCCCGCTTTATCACAACAGGTATATAGGTTATGGACGGCAGCCATATCTGCTGTAACAATGTGCACATTGGTGACAAGTCGAACCCCTGTCATACCGAGCGGATTTTGGATACCGGTATGATCATCCACCATATATTCCTGGGGCAGAACATGAATAATCTGCTGATTCTCTGATATCTTCACTGTTCTCGCGGCTACAACCACATCTTCAACGTCATTCTCTCGTATCTCACGACCATTTATCGCAAGAATACCAGGGCTGTTAAAGCCCTTAATATGATTCCCAGCAATCCCGACATAGACACTATGAAGATCGCACCCTGCAGAATCTTCGGCCTGTTTGACTGCCTGCCTAATTGACTTGACCGTTGACTCGATATTAACAACAACTCCTTTTTTCAAACCTACCGAGGGAGCCGTTCCGATTCCGACAATATCAATACCATCCTCAAAAACTTCACCTACGACACAACATATTTTAGTGGTTCCAATATCAAGCCCGACAACAAGATCACCCAATTCCCGTTCTTCTTCCTGAGGATCAAATCTGATCTCCTCTAACTTCTTTTCTTCTCTCTCGTCCATTATTTTCTACCCTGAATGATTTCGTGCCACTAAAACCTTATCTTTCTGATAATCCATACGAATAAATGCAACATTTCCAATTAAACTTTTTCCTTTTTTCTTTCGGTACAGCACTTTTAAAACCCTATGCAGCTGAGAAAATTTTCTCCTTATTTCTCCTTTTCCAAAATAGATGGGAAAAGGATGCTGAACCAAATAGAGAATCAATTCACCTTCACTGGTAAAATGAATCTCTGAAATATTCTGTGCCGGTAAGCTTGGATTATTTTGTCCTGCTAAGCGTAAAAATGTTGCTGCGGCACCAAGCAGTTCGTTCCTTTCATGCTCTGTATCAAAGACATCAACCCCGGTTATCACGGGAAAATCTAAATCCTGCCCTGTACCCACCGCCGCAAAAGGAAGACCATTGCGATCAAGATACTGAAACCCCTCTGTATCCGCTTGAGCAAGCAAGGCTTGGGGCCGATATTCATTAATTGTCACCAACAGTCCATCGGGCCATATCCGCCTGATATTTGCCCGCTCAATCCAGGGGTGCGCCTCAAGATTCTTTTTCATACCGGCTGGATGAATGGTCAGCATGTTCATCTCATAGGTTATCCCAGCGTACTTTCTTAATAATTTTGGGTTAGTAACCACACAGCCACTAATTTCAATCTCATGAATACGAAAATAAAGCAAATCTCCAAAGAGAGCCTGTAATGAGCCAGTGATCAAAAAAAATCCGCCGACACAGAGAACCGCAGTTAGCAGTAGCAGCTTTACCGGATTCCGACGTCCCCCTGTTTCCAGATCGGATAAACTTCCTCTTTTTTTCTGGTCGCGTTCTTCCTTTTTCGAATGCCACTTTTCCAGAAAACTTTTCTTGCTACTCCCGGTATTGAGATGCTTTGCTTTATAACCCTTGGTATTTATCTTTCTAGAGAGTGCAGAAATCCCAGGTTCTGATTTTTCCTTTTTCCCGAAAAGGATGCTGAGTTTTGTTAATACTGATTGTTTTCTCATTTGCTCAACATATAGCTATAAAAAATGCACTTCTGGAAAAAGTTGAATACCACTATCCTCTCTTACTTTTTTTGTCACAATATCCATCAGATGACAAACATCTTCCGCAGTTGCACTCCCTGTATTTACAAGAAAATTTCCATGCACCGGGGAGACCATAGCACCTCCGTAAGATCTCCCCTTTAATCCTGATACATCAATAAGCCGTCCTGCAGAATCGCCATTGGGATTTTTAAAAAAAGAGCCCGCATTCTTCTCTACTTTAGGTTGTTTTTCCTTACGCATTTGAAGATTTTCACGACAGCGATTTCGTATTTTTTCCTTCTCCTGACGCTTAAGAGAGAGCTCAACGAAAAGAACCATTCGTTTGCTCTCGTAATCACCTTGGTTCACCCAGTTTCTATAGCTAAATTCCAATTTATCCCGGCTCAGTTTTTCATTCCCTTCCGCTTGGGATATCACCTCAACAGCGCCAATAAGCCCGCCTATCTCTTCTCCCTGCGCACCAGCATTCATAACCACTGCCCCGCCCAACGAGCCGGGAATCCCCGTGGCAAACTCCAGTCCCGAATACCCTCGATCTGTGCACCAGTTCAACAGCTTGGCCAGACTGCAGCCGGCACCTGCCCGAACCTGAACACTCTCTGCATCCGGCCCAGTCAAATCTTCAATTTCGGAAAGCCCTTTCCCAAGTAACAGCACAACACCTGTAAAACCTGCGTCGGCAACCAGAAGGTTGCTTCCCCTGCCAATCAGGTGCCAGCAGATATCAGTTCTCTTAAAAAAGTCTAACAGCTCTCCTAGCTTTTTAGAAGTTTCGACAACGACAAGAGCATCTGCAGGACCACCAATCCCAAAAGAAGTATAGGGAGCCAGCGGACAATCCCACTGTACCCCGTTACCAGCTACAGCAAGGAGTTCCTTTTGCAGACTCTTCGACATTGCCATCCCTATTCTTTTTCCTTCAACAGCTTTACCAAAGCTTCACCCGCAAGAACAATATTTCCTGCACCAAGTGTCAATACAAGATCCCCTTCCTGAAGTTCCGGTAACAGGGCTTCAGCAAGCCCCTCGACGTGAGAGGCAAACCTGGTCTTACGCTGACCATGTTTCTTCACTTCATCGAGCAGGATCTCACCTGAAATTTTCCCATCAGGAACTTCGCTTGCCGCATAAATCTCCGTCATCACAAGATAGTCAGCCCGATGAAAGCAGGTTCTGAACTGTTCAAGCAAGGCGAGCGTTCTGCTATATCTGTGAGGCTGGAAAAGAACCACAAGCCTCTTTTCTGGCCAGCTCTCCTTGATAGCCGACAGTGTTGCTCTAATCTCAGTTGGATGGTGGCCATAGTCATCAATAACGGTTATTCCACCCTCCTTGCCTTTTAATTGCATGCGCCGTTGGACACCTTGAAAACCTGCAAGGGCCGAACTTATGGTTGCAAAAGGTATCTCAAGTTCAAGACCAACACAAATGGCTGCCAATGCGTTATACACATTATGTTTTCCTGCAAGTGAGAGATCAATATTTCCAAGCAGGGCCCCTTTAAAATGTACAGCAAACTTCGAGCGGCCATTCCCAGGTTCTATCTGATCAGCCATTAAATCCGCCTGAGCGGTCAGACCGTAAGTTATTTTACGCTTTTTAATTCTGGGGAGGATATCTGCAATATTTTCATCGTCAAGACAGAGGATAACCGCACCATAAAAGGGAATTCGATCTATAAATTCGAGAAAGGTTGCCTTAATATGATCAATATCGTCATAGTGATCCATATGCTCCAGATCAATATTGGTAACGACCTCAAGCACTGGAGACAGTTTCAGAAACGAGCCATCACTTTCATCTGCCTCTGCCACCAAAAATTCCCCTTCTCCCAGTTTGGCATTTCCCCCAAGGCTATCCACCTTTCCACCCACAACAATTGTAGGATCAAGTTTTGCCTCATGCATCATCCAGCTTACCATGGAAGTCGTGGATGTTTTGCCATGACTCCCCGCAATAGCAATTCCAAACTTCTTAAGCCTCATCAGTTCAGCGAGCATTTCAGCGCGTTGAATCACAGGAATTTCTGCAGCAAGTGCCGTCACGACCTCCGGATTATCTCGCTTAATTGCAGATGAAGTCACCACCACATCTGCCCCATTCACCCAGCGCCCGTCATGGCCCCTATGGATTATTCCACCAAGGGATTCAAGATTTCTTGTGGTAACGGAATCATTCAGATCAGAACCGGAAACCTCATATCCGAGATTGAGAAGCAGCTCTGCTATTCCGCTCATCCCGATACCGCCAATACCCACAAAATGTATTTTTTTCGTTTTATTATACATATGATAAAAGAGTTCAGATTTTCCGTGTATGGTTTAACAGAGTTAGACACTCATCAACGATGTGCTCCGCTGCTTTTGGAAATGCCCGATTTTGCATAGCATTACTCATTCCATCCAATTCTGTTTGATTTTCAAATAACTTGATCAGGTTTTCTGCAAGGATCTCAGCTGTGAGATCTTTCTCAACAAATAACAGAGCCCCTCCACCCTCCACATAATACTCAGCGTTCTTTTCCTGGTGATTATCCGCAGCGTAGGGATAGGGAATCAACAGGGCCGGTTTTCCCAAAACTGCAAGCTCAGCCAAGGTGGTCGCCCCGGCACGTGATACCAGCAAATCGGCTTCTTTATAAATGGCTGCCATATCGTTAAAAAATGGGGCAACGGTGGCGTTAATATTGTGCCTGTTATAAATGACCTCAATTCCTTCAACATCTGCAGGCCCTGTCTGATGAATAACCTTAATATTCTGTAGCCCTGGCAAACCAAGAGCGAAGGCTGAGCTCACAAGTTCATTGATTCTGTGAGCCCCAAGACTTCCACCTAAAACCAGGAGAACAGGAGGTTTATCTTTTGAAGCATCTGGCTTTTCAGACAACTCCAAAATTGCACTGCGAACAGGATTACCGGTAAGCACTGTCTTCTCATTGGAAAAGGATTTTTCACTTCCCGGTAAAGAGAGACATATTCTATTTACTATCGCCCCAAGCTTTCTATTGGCAAGACCTGGGATTGAATTCTGTTCATGAATAAGAGTTGGCTTGCCAAGCATCCTCGCGGCCGCCACCACCGGACCTGTTACATATCCACCAACCCCCACCACAAGATCGGGTTTAAAGCGAATAATATGATACATCGCCTCAAGACAGGAAATTGGCAGCACCAGTAGTCCCTGCAAAAGCGAAAACAAATCCTTCCCCTTTAACCCCTTGGAATGGATGGAACAGGTGGCATACCCATACTGTTCAAGGCTCGTCTTATCCATCTTCCTTTTGGTTCCAACAAAGAGAATCTCACTTCCGGGCAGACGCTTACACATCGCCTCTGCCGTCGCTATGGCAGGAAACAGGTGCCCTCCTGTTCCTCCTCCTGTAAGCATCAATCGTACCGTATCTGCCATTAGTGACTCCTCTCTTCCACATCCGAAAGCCCATGCACCGCCTGCATGTAGACCTCACCACGGTGCCCATAGTTATCAAACATGTCAAAACTTGAACAGGCAGGTGCCAATAAAACCGTATCTCCTGATACTGCACTTGCAGCTGCCAATGAAACTGCCTCTTCCATGGAACCTGCCCGTATAATTTTCACTGCAGCATCCATGGCTGTTGCAATCGAATCAGCAGCCTCACCGATTAAAATGAGCTCTTTCACTCTTTGGGCGATCACCTCTTTTAAAACCAGATACTCCTCTCCCTTATCCCTACCTCCTGCAATAAGCAGGATATTTCCGGAAAACGAGTTCAGTGCACTTAAGACGGCCCCTGTATTGGTGGCCTTGGAGTCATTATAGTAGGCAACACCAAATCTGTTTTTCACATGCTGGAGACGATGCTTTGCCAGAGAAAAACTGTTCAAGCCTCTTTCAATATCCTTTTTTTGACAATCAAGAAGTGTAACGGCAAGTATTGCTGCTGCGCTGTTTAACGCTCCCGTATACGAATCAAGTACCGTTCCCTCAAGGCCGTAATCTTCACACCTCTCTTTGAGCGAAACATTGATCCCCATATCAGTTATGGTTGCAGCGCATTTACTTTCCTCATCTCCAAAACAATAGGATTCCTGTCCGTTCAGCAGTTCACCTACAAACTGGCACATCGGATCATTACTACAGATAATCGCCTTATCCTGTGCCTTTTGATGGCTGAACATCTTCATTTTTGCCGCTGCATATTTCACCATGGTTCCATGACGATCAAGATGATCTGGAGTAATATTCAGCAATAATCCAATATGTGGACAAAACATTCCTGCCGCTTCAAGCTGAAAACTGGACAATTCAAGCACCAGAACATCCGCCTGGTCATCACTCAGCAAATAGTTCAAAAGAGGAGTGCCAATATTGCCACCAACAAAGACTTTTTTATCCGATGCACGAAGTAATTCACCAATCAGCGCGGTTACGGTTGTTTTTCCATTGGTGCCCGTTACTGCAATCACAGTTTCTTTGATATAGGGTGCAGCAAGAGCTAATTCACCGAAAATTGGAATCTGTTTTTGACGCAACGTTTCAAGGATCGGCAAATCCATTGGTATTCCTGGACTGATTGCAATAAAGTCCCCTTTTGCCATAAATTCGCTGCTATGCTCTCCTCCCTCGTAGAAAATATCATGCTTTCGCAGATACTCTTGATCCTCCAGAGGCAGATCCTGAAACTTTCGTTTATCTGTAACAGATACAACAATATTCTTACTGAGCAGAAATTCCAGCATCGCCTTGCCGGAGATCCCCATTCCCATGACAACAGCCCGCTCAGCAGTTTGTATTGTATCGTTTGAATTCATTATCATATTTTGTAATTATTGAGCATGCTCTCAAAACTAAGTTAAACTCTGACCTGTAACCGTTTAGCAGGTAAACGCAGACTCCGTACTTCAAATTCGTTCATTCAGGGCTTTGAAGCATACTAGTGCTATTCGAGAAGGCCCGAATAGATGTAGTTGGAGTGTTGCTGAATAGTTACCGTATTTTTAAGGTTGCTATAGCAAAAAGACCAAGAATAACTGAAACGATCCAGAATCTGATCACCACTTTTGGCTCATGCCATCCTTTTTTCTCAAAATGATGATGAAAAGGCGCCATCAGAAATACCCGTTTTCCATGGCTGAGCTTAAAATATCCGACCTGAATAATAACGGACAGGGCCTCCATAACAAAAATTCCACCAACAATTGCCAGCAGGATTTCCTGTTTAATAATTATTGCAACCCCGCCAAGTGCTCCACCAAGTGCAAGGGAACCGACATCCCCCATAAAAATCTGGGCTGGATAAGCATTAAACCAGAGGAATCCAAGGCAAGCCCCGACCATGGCCCCGCAAAACACGGCTAGTTCACCTGCTCCCTGCACATAAGGGATCTGCAGGTAATCTGCCAGCACTGCATGCCCTGCTAGGTATGAAAAAACAAGATACACCGAAGCGGAAATCACTGTAGGACCAGCTGCCAGACCATCAAGCCCATCGGTGAGATTCACAGCATTTGAAGACCCAACGATTACAAGAACGGCAAAGACCACATAAAACCAAGAGAGATCCGGTTGTACATTTTTAAAGAATGGAACACTTAACAGTCCGTCGTATCCGGGGTATAGCAGGACAAACAACCCAACCACCGACGCACCAAATATCTGCAGTAACAGTTTTCCTTTAGCACTCAATCCGGCACTCGTCATTTTCTTTATCTTCTGATAGTCGTCGATACTGCCAATAGCACCAAAGAAGAGAATCACAAAGAGTAACAGCCATACAAGTGGATTATTAAGTCTCGCCCACAACAGAGTGGAGATCGTGATGGCCGAAAGTATCAACACGCCCCCCATGGTGGGTACGCCCTGTTTGGCAAGATGTGTTTCCGGCCCATCTTCACGTACCACTTGGCCGATCTGATACTGCTTTAACTTTCTGATAAACCAGGGACCAAGAATAAGCATAATAAGAAAGGCCGTAACAGCGCTCCCAATGGAACGTACAGTAATATAACGGAAGACATTAAATACCCCAACACTGTTATGGAGCGGGTAAAGCAGATGATAGAGCATTTATTGTTCTCCGTTCAGTCGTTCTACAAGTTTGTCAAGCTGCATGCCACGTGATCCTTTTACAAGAATATACGTTCCAGGTCTGATGACTCCTGTGTTGCCGAGTTTTTTCAGCCAGGAGAGACACTCATCTTTGGTTTTACAGATATGTACCTTATTTGTATCCATGCCCTTTGCTATGGCGCCAGCCTGTGTGGACTCTGCGTAGTCACCAATCAGCCCAAGAAAATCAACTCCTGCAAGAGCAATTGTTTCACCAGTTCTATGATGCAGAGCGGCGCTTTCAGGACCTAGTTCTAGCATATCTCCTAGCACTGCAATATGCGTCTCCTGACCAAGCCCGCACAGCGTTTCAATCCCAGCCTTCATAGACTCCGGGTTTGCATTATAGGTATCATTTATAATACGGCTTCCCAGCGGACCATTCACTATTTGCATCCGTCTGTCCGTTGGAATAAAATTTGAAAGCCCATCTGCTATTTGCTGAATATCAATCCCTGCCGTAACGGAAATTGCCGCAGCAGCCAGTCCATTGGAAACATTATGACTGCCTGCAACCTGAAGATGTACTTTTTGCTTCTCTGCACCAATATGGAGCATAAAGGAGATATCCTCCTTTTTTCCCGTTTCAGTTTGTGTTGCGTATATATCAAACGACTTCCTGTTGTCTCCAACACATCCAAAAACAATTTTTCGTTGCTCACAATTCGTAGCTGCATCAACCACTCGTGGGTCATCCCCGTTAACTACAAGCACAGTTTCTTTGCCGCAATGTTGAAAAAGCTCAGCCTTAGCTCTCGCCACTCCCTCAATATCACCTAGGCCCTGGAGATGTGCACCATGCACATTTAGGATACAGGCAGTATCTGGATTTGCGATATCGGTCAGTCTTGCTATCTCGCCTGGAGCATTCATTCCCATTTCAAGAATTACAGCCCTGTGTTTAGGCAAAATCGGTAGTAGTGACAGAGGCAACCCTATCAGATTATTAAAATTGCCTTCGGTCTTTAAAACACGCGCCGAGGGTGCATCGGACTGCTCTGGCCACCGTTGTTTAAAAATTGCAGAGCACATCTCTTTCACGGTTGTTTTGCCGCTGCTCCCGGTAATACCTGCCACCATTGGAGCAAAAAGTGATTTCATACTTTGACGCCTGTAATGTGCCAGATCGCCAAGGGCACGTTCAGCGTCAGCAACTAGTATAACGGGTACAGATACAGCAGATTCAGGTTTTCTCTCAAGTATCAGACAACCTGCTCCAGCCTCGACTACCTGCTCCACGTAGTCATGCGCGTCAAAACGTTCTCCCGTAAGGGCAACAAAGATATCACCAGCTTTGATTGTCCTCGAATCTGTCTGAACACCTCCCAGGGGAGTTGCAGTATTGTACTGACCAATACATTCACCGGCCGTAGCCTGGATTAATGACTCAATCTTCCAGCCATACAGTGCTTGCAATGCTTCTAGGGTATCATCAAAAAACTTCTTGCCGTCACGAGTTATCTGGTAATCTTCATGCCCTTTTCCAGCAATAAGCACAATATCATCACTACCAGCCGAAGAAATAGCAGCCAAAATGGCCCGATGTCGATCTGGAATAATCACAAATCCACGCTCATCGCTTTTTCTTTGCTGCAGCCACGAAGGCTCACAGGGAGGCATTTCAATTCCAGGCACGATATCAGCAAGGATTTTTGTTGAGTCTTCACTGCGCGGATTATCGTCGGTCAGGATAAACACATCAGCATACTTCTCTGCAACCGCCCCCATTAGAGGCCGTTTTCCCGTATCTCTATCCCCGCCACAGCCAAAGACACAATAAAGGGTACCGTGTGGAAGTCCCTTTACCGTTTTTAAAACCTGTTCCAGAGCATCGGGAGTGTGGGCATAATCAACAAAGACAGCGGGACAAAAGGCTCGTTCACTCTTGTTTACCTGTATCTGCTGCATACGGCCTGGAGCTCCAGCTGCACTGCTCAGTGCAGCCTCAATGGTCTTCACTGCAATACCTGAGGCCATGGCCATACCACATGCTGTTTGTAGATTGGCAACATTAAACTCCCCCACAAGAGGCGACTTAATGGAACAGGAGCCATCTTGCGTCTGTAGCAGCAACTCTGTTTTTCGCAGACTACTCTTCACGGACAGAGGAAATATATCGTAATGATCTTCTTGCCCGCAATTAAGAAGTGATACGCCACTCTTCTCCAGGCTATCCTGTAATTTTCTACTCCAGCTGTTCTCTTCTGCTGAATGACACACAACAGCCCTGCCGCCTTGCCTCAAATGTTTGCTGAAGAGAAGTGATTTCGCTGTGAAATAGTTCTCCATATCCAAATGATAATCAAGATGATCGCGACTCAAATTTGTAAAGCCTGCCACATCAAAAAGAAGATTCCCAATTCGTTGTTGATCGAGGCCATGGGAAGAGACCTCCATAACCACAGAGTCCACGCCGCTATCTGCCATTTCACGCAATATGGACTGAAGGAGCAGAGGTTCCGGAGTGGTAAAGGAGGAGGGGATCTGAATCAATTCATCATGGGAGCTATAATAGCGGTAATTGATGGTACCGAGTATTCCCGGCTGTTTGCCAGCTGCATGTAAAATGGATTCAAGCAGATAACTGACACTGGTCTTCCCGTTGGTTCCGGTTATACCAAACATGTCCATACCGCGTGCGGGATAACCAAATATTTCCTCGGCAAGTTGACAATACATCTCCCGGGTACTGGTGGTTTCAAAGACACAAATAGTGCGGTTTTGAAATTGTGAGCTATCTATTCTCCCCTTTTCAACCACTATGGCAGCACAATCTGAGGCAATGGCCTGCTCGATATAATCATGCCCGTCCACTCCACTGCCAGCCATGGCAATAAAAAGGCCTCCTGATTTTACTGCACGGGAATCAACAGTGATTTGATTTATATGACAAGATAAGATCTTACCGGAAAGCAAGGAGAGACCGAGCTGCTCAGCAAGCCCGGCAAACTGAAAAGTATCTGAGGAACACACAACAGTGCCGGGAACCGTACAAACCCAGTTTTCGCCCTTATGGCCCTGTTGTTTCTGAGACATTTTGTGTCCTGTTCTTTCGGTATGGGTACTTATAGAATCGTTTTCTTAGTGAGATAACGACTCTTCAACCTGCAGATCTGGTATCTGCATTATATCTTTTGGGATGGCATCCTTTTTCAAGGTCAACAAACAGGAACTGCCCTTTTCCAGCTTGACGCCCGCCTTTGGACTGTGGGAGACAACACGACCGCTCCCTCTCACCGCTACATCCATCTCAGCACTCTGCAACAGACGCAAACTCTTTCGCAGACTCAAGCCCTTTAAATCCGGCATCACCTGGACGACTTCCTTTGGTGTTCCCGATGGATACTGAGCCTTTCCAGCTTCGTCTTCCATTCCCGTCTTAAAGTTATGTTCTTCTCCCTCCGCCACCTCAACAATATCCGCAATGTTTCGATGAATCTGCTGCAGGGCTAACATGGATGGAAGTATGGCATCTACCCCATCGAACAGAGACCTTGAGGCAGCAGCTCTGTCCACTGCCACCTGCAGTTTCTCGTCTCTTGCCACAAGAAGAAGGATCATCTCCGGTTTTTCTGCCGGAATAACAACACATCCCATACGATCCCGAACGTAGCTTCCCCCTGAATCATTCATGACCAGTGAAACAGTCTCCCCGGAAAGCGTCCTTGCTCCAAGAACCCCACGCTCTCCCTGAGTAGCAAGTAATCGCCGCAATTCAGTGGAAACAAGTGAGGGGAATACGGTTTTGCCCATTAATTCCCCATGAAAAATATCATATGAATATTCCCTCTTATCAGAACGTTCTATTATTCTATCAAGAATATGGGGTTGTATCTTTTTACCGCCATTCAGAAGATGGCTTAACCCAAGCAAAACCTTCAGGGGAGTTGCTGTTTTGGGAACGGCGCCAAAATAAAGAGAAGGAGCAGTATCCTCAAACTGTGGCAAAGTCGTTGCCTTTTTTTTCCCACTCGAAAAATCCACATGAACATCTGTCGTTAACTGCAAGCGCTCCATCAGCCGAATCTGACTGGAAAAATCAACCTTAGCAGCCACAAGGCTCCACGGGTAAACCTGCTTACTCTGTTCCCAGCCAGTCTGAAGAAATGACGCCTCCTGAAAAAATTTCCGTATCTCTTCGGGAATCACCATGGGGGTGAGAAAAAGACTTTCAAGTAATTCCCGATCGTGCTGCCACACACTATTCGGATTAAAAGAGGGATAGCCTGCACCAGCTATAATATTACCGGTTTTCACATCAAGCAGCAGGGATGTAAGACGGCCATCGCCCATCTTCTCGCCAAGAGCTTTCACATACCTTTCGAGAATGGCCTGGATTTTCATATCCAGCGTTAAAACTAGATCATGCCCATTGGTACTGGTCTGAGCAAGCCCCTTCAGGTCGATGGCCGGTATATCTTCCTGTCGAACACGATCCTGATTTAAAAGCCGGTTATAGTAGTGCTCGGCACCAGTAAGCCCTAGATCATTCTCAGAAAACCCTATTAAAAGTGATGCATATTCCTGCTGCGGATAAGTTCTGGCCACCTCTCGGTGCAGATAGATCCCAGGAAGTGTTAAGTTGGTAACCGCTTCCTCTTCTTCCTGATCGATTTCATGACGCAGCCACACAAGCTGGGAATCCCGTTCCATACTGACGATCAATTCAGATTCCGGTAAAGCAAGGGTGGACGAAAGAAGCCTTGCCGTTTCCGGAATATTTTTGACCTCCCGGGGACGAACATAGAGAGACACTCGCTCCAGTGTTTGGGCTAGTTCTTTAAAATTCCTATCATAAATTGTTCCCCGATCACTGTTTGCGGATGATCGTTCTGCAGGAAATGTCTCCTTCCAGATATCGACCAGGTTTGTCAGCTGTTGCCTGTAAACCAGAGTTGCTGCAGCAGAAGCCAAAAGCATAATACTAATCAGAACAATCCAAACCCGCCCTTTTCTGCTACTCCCTGTCTTAAGACGAGATCTCCTGGCCATCAATTATCTGCAAACTCTTTATCAAAATTTTCTGAATTTTGTATTTTTCCGACTAAAACTTCATAAAATCCGTCATTCCCGAGTGTACTTATCTGGAATGACGTGCTTTTTGAAATATTATCCCTTAACAACAACACGCTGAACAGTTACAATTTTCTAACACTGGTGAGCATTCAGCAAGGCATTAAAACTTTCGATACTGCCCCGAAGCAGGGATATGGATAGCCAACTGATTACCAGCAGTCACCTCAACCGCTTTAGGAGAAAACAACTGAGCTTTTTTGGCCCGAAGCAGAACATTGGTACTCACCAGTTCAGCATGACTCATCTCCAGGGCATCAATTTCTGCAGCTACCCGAGTGGCGGTACCGCTTAATAAAGAGGATCCAATAAACAGAAACAGGAATGATACAAGTAATACCTTGGTCACCGAAAGCCAGAGCTGTTTACCACCGGGAAGAGACAGTGCCTCACGACGTCTACGAGCCGTATGGCGTCTGAAAGCATTTCTTCGTGGAATCATTGTATGGGCTGAAGGATTAATTATCATGGTCTCACCTCTTTTCTTAAACTCTTTCAGCAACTCGTAACCGAGCGCTCCGTGATCTTCTGTTCTGTTCTCGTTCTTCAGGACTTGCCATAATGGGCTTCTTTGTAAGAACTTTTAAAGCCTTATTTTCCCGAAATTTTCGTTTTACCATTCTGTCTTCCAGGGAATGGAAAGATATGACGCAAAAGCGTGCTCCGGGTTTCAGATACTGCACGCCCTCTTCCAAAATCCCGGCCAAATTCTCAAGCTCAGTGTTGACTGCTATACGAAGGGCCTGAAAAACAAGCGTTGCGACATGAATCCTTTTGGGATGGAATCGTCTTGGTACGGCCTTTACAACGAGATTTGCAAACTGCTTTGAGCTGACAATTGGCGACACCAAACGCTCCTTCACGACAAAGGATGCAATGCGTCTGGCCTGCTTTTCCTCTCCATAGTAGAAAAAGATATCAGCAAGCTCTCCTTCTGAGCAATCGGCCAGAATGGATGCAGCGGTCACTTCTCGCCTGGTATCCATCCGCATATCAAGTGGTTCATCCCGCTGGAAACTAAACCCTCTCTCCCCCATATCAAGCTGCAGGGACGAGAGACCGATATCAATTAAAATGCCATCAACCTGTGTGATGCCAAGCTCTATGAGTCCTTTACCGATTTCAGAAAAATTCTTTCTTACGATGCTTACGCGATCAGCAAAAGGCTTTAAGCGTTCCCTGCTTTTTTCTATGGCAGCGGCGTCCCAGTCAAAGGCGATAACACGCCCGTCCGGTGCACTCTTTTTTAAGATCGCTTCACTATGTCCGCCAAGCCCCAGGGTTCCATCGACGTATATTCCGCTGCTCTCCGGGTTAAGAAATTCCAGAGTTTCAATTGGCAGAACAGAACAATGAATATCCGCTGCATTCTTCTGTTCACCCATCAGAGAATCCCAAGTTTGGAGAGACCTTCGCCAAAACTATCAAAGTTTTCACGAGTTTGCTTAAGCTCATTCTCCCAAGCATCCTTGTCCCAAATTTCAACCCAGTCACGCATACCTGTAAGAATGACATCCTTCTTGATATTGATTTCACCACGAAGAGGCGCTGATAAAAGAACACGTCCTTGCTTATCAAGAGTGCATGCCGTGACACCAGAAAATACAAGGCGGATAAAGTTTGTTAAGCCGGGCTGCTCTTTCCCCTGATCAAGAAGTTTGTCTTCAATCACTTCCCATTCGGAAATTGGGTACGCACGCAGATGGTTATTCCAGGGAGCAATCATCAAAATCCCGGAGCCATACTGAGCAAGAACATCACGAAAGCGACTTGGAAAATTCAGTCGCCCCTTGGTGTCCAGACTATGCTCAGACTTGCTGCGAAATCTGCTTTTTATGGTCTTCCCTGTCCCCATCCGTCTCCACCTGTTCCCATTTCACCCCACTTCACACCACTAGTTAACGTTTTATATCAGACCCCCCCTATTGTCAAGAATTTTTAAGCATTTTAACTAGGAACTATGAGTAGTTAGTGAAACGCAGCACACACACCCCATACAGCGCAACGCCTTCACGCCCCCACCATATAAGGTAGAAAAATGACTTTCCAGGACGCTCCAGAAAAAGGAGCTAAACACTGCAAATACCGGGAAGAGACCGATAATACTAAATGATTACAAAATCCAAATTTATGCAGTTTTTTTTAAAATTAATCAAGTGGAGCAAAGTGGAGGCGGAAGACTAGCCGAGGTACTGAGCGGAGAAAAAACGATTGTTCTGTCGTAAAGTGCCAATTCTTTGTCGCACTATGCCAAGCAGCAATCAAGAACAATGCTATATTTACGAAGAAGATAAAACAGTACAGAGGAGCTGGTTTTGAAATTTAAAACAATAAACACCAAGACAATCACCAGGGACAGCGAACAAGTCGAGACCGTGCCCTTCACTCTTGTGAACGAGGTGCTTGACTCTCTTTTTGAGGGACAAACGGAAAAGCTTCTGATCCGGAAAAAATCCTGCGCTTTTCGGTATACCCCCGATACAGATCTAGACACGGCAACAGGCCTAACCACAACGGTCCAATGTGACAACATCACAAAAACAAATGAAGAAATCGAAATAAATCTGTCCGGAACCATTGTTAATCAGCAGGGCAAACAGGACACATGTTCCCTTTACTTCTTTCTGTGGTGGGATAGCACTGCAATATCGTTAGGAAAGAACTTTAATTGTAACAATGCCATAAACGGTCCCCCTATCCAGGTCAATACCATGACCTGCGGGGAAGCATTATCGGATTCACTTTTTGAACTTGACCTTTTGCAACGATCGGAAAGCGGGGAGCCACAAGTCCTGGGCCAGGGGCGTGGTTATATGGTTTTTGGGCATCAAACGTAAGTAAACGCCCCCCCTCAGCCACCCATTCAACAAACAGGCGGAACCGATAACAAGCAACACACCGAACATTTCAAAAGAGCAAATGATTGATATTGAAAGTGATATTGGTGAATCCTATGACACCATGGATTCACTTTCCTGTGAGTACGATTATGAAGAAATGGGGAATCAAAAATATGAGGAAGAGGAATCATACGGACAAATTGTCCTGACGTTGCACCAATTCGTGATCACGGCATTATTAGGTAAATTCAACCTTTGGCATCTCCCGCTGGGTTGCAAGTTCAAGTGACAGGTACTCCTGTTTTACAAAGCCGAATTGCCTAGCAATCAGGGACGCGGGAAACGACTCGACAAGAGTATTGAAACGTCCGATATAGCTATTGTAACGAGTCCTTGCCTCTTGAATTTCCTGCTCAATCTCATCAAGACTTTTCTGAAGATCAAGAAAATTTTCACTGGCCTTCAAGTCGGGATAGGCCTCTGCAATGGCAAGCAATCCACCGAGTGACTTGGTGATCCTGCTTTCCTGTTCCATCCGTGGAGAATCCGTCTCACCACGAAGCTGGCTTATCTTTTCTTCAAAGATTTTATTTTCGTGGGCACTGTACCCTTCAATAACTCGCACCAAGTTTGGAATCAGATTGGCACGACGTTTTAAAGTGACATCGATACTGCTCCAGGATTCTTCAATTCTGTTTCTATATTTGACAAATTTATTATAGGTGCCGACCATAATTGCAGTCGCAACAAAACCGACAAAGAAGATGGGGATCAGAAACTGTGGTGGCATTGTATTCCTTTAATGTAACTAGGCTGAAGGGGGGAAGGTGAAAGGAAAAGAAAGTTACAGATCCAGTAGCTCCCGCAGATTAGATTCACTGGAAAAGCTGTGATCATCATCCGGGTACACACCACTGCGCACTTCAGCATTATACTCCGTTACCGCCTCCTTAATGACGGGTGCAAGCGTGCAGTAGGATTTTACAAAACTTGGAATAAATTTATCAAACATTCCAAGAAGATCGTGGGTCACAAGAACCTGCCCATCACAGTGCACTCCTGCACCAATCCCTATGGTTGGAATTGAAATTTCTTCGGATAGAATTCGACCAAGCTCATCGGGAATACACTCAAGGACAATGGCAAAAGCACCGGCTTTTTCAAGAGCCCTGGCCTCTTCCACCATCTTACGCGCAGATTCAATATCACGTCCCTGCACTTTATAGCCGCCAAGCTGAGTTGCCGTTTGCGGGGTCAGTCCAATATGAGCTATCACTGAAATGCCAGCCCGAACCAATGCTGTTACCGTTTCACACACTTCAAGACCGCCTTCGAGCTTCACAGCATCACATCCAGCCTCTTTCAGAAAGCGCCCACCGTTGAGTATGGCATCACGCTTACCGGACTGATAGGAACCAAAGGGCATATCACCAACAACGAACGCTCCAGGAGCACCACGACGTACAGCAGAGGCATGATGAATCATTTCATCCATGGTCACCGGAACCGTTGAATCGTAGCCAAGGACCACCATACCGAGCGAATCACCAACGAGTAGCACGTCCACATCAGCAGCTGTCAGCATGGAAGCCATGGCTGCATCATAGGCTGTGAGCATGGTGATTTTTTCACCTTTTTTCTTCATGCCACGAATAGAGGCTACTGTCTTACGTTTCTGCATAATTAAGACCTCCTAAAAAACGAACATTCATCGTTTCTCAATCTTCCCTGTCAAACAGAGTTGGTTGACGTTTCATACTGTTGGGCAGAGGACGGCCGAAGTGTTCATAGGCATTCATGGTGGCCATACGTCCACGCGGAGTTCTCGTTAAAAACCCGGATTGGATAAGAAAAGGTTCATACACATCTTCGAGTGTATTTTTTTCTTCACATACCACGGTGGCCAGAGTCTCAAGGCCAATAGGGCCACCTTGAAACTTATCAATAATAGACAGCATAATACGCCTGTCCATATCATCGAGACCAAAACGATCCACATTGAGTAACTCGAGCGCCTCATCTGCAACCTTTGCTGTTACCGTGGAATGATTTCCCACCTCGGCAAAATCACGCACTCTTCTCAATAAACGATTGGCGATACGAGGAGTCCCCCGTGATCTGCGACCAAGTTCAAGAGCTCCTTTTGCATCCACCCGCATCCCAAGGATGGCAGCGGAACGAAGGATAATACGAACCAGTTCCTCCGGTTCATAGAGTTCCAGACGCAGAATAACTCCGAACCGATCACGCAGGGGCGGGGTCAGCAGTCCGGTTCGGGTGGTTGCCCCAACCAATGTAAAATGAGGAAGATCCATCTTTACCGATCTGGCCCCAGGCCCCTGGCCGATAATCAGATCAAGTTGAAAATCCTCCATTGCAGGATAGAGTATCTCCTCAACGGCATGATTTAAACGGTGGATTTCGTCAATAAAAAGGACATCACCCTCCTGAAGGCTGGTGAGAATGGCAGCAAGGTCTCCCTGGCGCTCAATCACCGGACCGGAAGTCATCTTGATTCCGGCGCCCATCTCATTGGCAATGATATAGGAAAGTGTTGTCTTGCCAAGACCGGGATACCCGTGAAAAAGCACATGATCAAGTGCTTCTCCCCGCGCTTTTGCAGCACGGATAAAGATATCAAGGCTTTTGCAAAGCTGCTCCTGCCCCACATACTCTTCAAGACTTTTGGGCCTTAGAGCATGATCCGAGCGGAGACGATCCTCCGGAACAGGAGCGGGAGCAACCAGTCGATCGTTTGCCTGTATTTCTTCTTCAAAATTCATGCAAGTGCCCGTAGTCCTTCACGAATAAGCTCTTCAACCTTCATTACCGCAAAGGTCTCATCCCCAATCTGTTTTTTCACACTGCCCAGGGCATCCCGGGCAACAGAATCAGCATAACCGAGATTCACAAGAGCAGACAGGGCATCCATCAATTCTGTATCATTGCCAAGAGTTGTTGTTTCAGAATCTATTGAACGACTGCCTGCTAAGCGAAAATCTCCAACCTTATCCTTCAATTCTACACAGATTCGTTCCGCTGTTTTTTTACCAACCCCTGAAATAGTAGTAAGCCCTTTGATGTTTTCCGTGGCAATCGCCTCACCAAGATCTCCTAGTTGCATTCCTGAAAGAATGGCAAGTGCCAGCTTAGGACCAATTCCGGACACTGTTTTCAGCGTCAGAAACATCTCCTTTTCATCACGTTCAGCAAAACCGAACAGAACAATGGCATCTTCCCGCACATTCGTATGAATGTGGAGAAAAACAGCATTTCCTCTTTCCGGCAAACCAGCCACGCCTTCGCTGGACAAAAAGACCTCATAGCCAACACCACTGACATCAACAACACACCTGTCCGAAGCTATATATTGAACTTTTCCTGTAAGCGATGCGATCATAGTAAGAATACGGTTTCAGGTTTAATTTACGTTTAACAGCAGGTAACTATTCTACAATTACAGCCTTTGATGGTTTGCGTGACAGATGGCAACAGCCAGAGCGTCGGCGGCATCACTACTCGGTTCTGCCGACAAACCAAGCAGAACCTTTACCATCCGCTGCATCTGTCCCTTCTCCGCCTGACCATAACCAACCACGGCCCGTTTAACCTTTTTGGCACTATAATCAGTCACCCCAAGGCCATTCTGAGTTGCGGCAACCACCGCAGCACCACGCGCCTGACCAAGTTTGAGGGCCGAACCAGCATTGCTGGCCATAAAGACATCTTCAACAGCTGCAACTTCCGGGTTATGGAGCTGGATCACCTCATTTATCCCTTCGAAAATTTCATTCAGACGACTGGACAAGGGAAACTTCACCGTTGTTTTGATGACACCGCAGGAGACAAACACAACTTTTCCGTATCCCGCATCGACTATCCCATATCCGGTAATCCGGGAACCGGGATCAATGCCAAGAATACGCTGAATGCGTGGATCACCCTCTATGACAACTGCTCCATAAGATCATCATCAATATCAAAGTTGGCATGAACATTCTGCACGTCATCATGTCCTTCAATGCTATCGAGCAGCCTCAGCAACGATTTCGCCGGTTTCTCATCCGTCAGTTCAATAATGGTCTGAGGAACCATGGTAAGAGACGCTTCAATAAATGTGACTCCACCTTTTTCCAGCCCTTCACGGACCTCATCGAAATCTTCAGGAGCTGTCACCACCTGAAAATGCTCATCTTCTTCCACAACATCGTCGGCACCGGCTTCGAGTGCCAGATCCATCAGAGCCTCTTCACTGGTGGTTGATTTGTCCACCAGGATTATGCCTTTTTTGTCAAACATATAGGCAACGCAGCCGGACTCACCAAGGTTACCACCGCTTTTTGAAAAATAGTGACGGATATCAGCAACCGTTCGATTCCGGTTATCGGTCATGCATTCCACAAGTACGGCTACACCACCTGGCCCATACCCTTCATAGAGGATCTCATCGTAGATTTCCCCCTCAATCTCGCCGGTACCTTTTTTGATGGCACGGGTAATATTATCCTTGGGCATATTCTCAGAACGGGCTGTGGCAATTGCACTGCGAAGGCGTGGATTCCCATCAGGATCGCCGCCGCCCATTCCTGCAGCCACTGTAATCTCTTTGATAAGACGAGTGAAAATTTTTCCACGTTTGGCATCAACTGCCCCTTTCTTGTGCTTAATATTGGCCCATTTAGAATGTCCTGACATATTCCCTTCCTTCTTCTTTGAATAGACTGTAACAACCCTGCAGCACTGCAAGAGAGTTACCGTATTTAAAAACAGTTATTTTATTTACCGCGGAATCCCATGCCGAGCAGAAACACCTCACGGCTCTCTACTCTTGAGCTTTTAGGCTTAACGGTCTTTACCTTTTTAAAAAGCTCGCCCGCTTCCTTTACAAAATCCGGATAATCCTCTCCCTGAAAAGCCTTACAGTAGTAATTTCCATTGGGAAGCAACAATTCGGAGGCAAGCGCAAGTGTTTGCCGCACCAAAAGCATGGATTGCTGATGGTCAGTCCAGCGATTCCCCGTGGTACGAGGCGCAAGATCAGCGATAAGCACCCTGAAGGATGGTCTGATTTTCCGCACCTCTGTTATCATCTCCGGCTTCATAATGCTCTGCCTCAACCATATAATCTCAGAGCCACCGGGACGGGGAGTTGCCAAAACTTCCTGCAGATCAACACCGACCACAACCCCTGTTTCGCCTACAACTTCTGAGGCATACAGTGACCAGCTTCCAGGACAACACCCCAGATCCAAGACTGAGTCACCACGTTTGATAAACTTGTGCTTTTGAAGTGCTTCTTCAAGTTTATACACGGATCGTGCAGGATACTTCTCTTTTTTTGCCTTCTTATAATAAAAGTCTTTTACTTTACGCACAATTACTCAACTTAAGCTGTAGGGAGTCACTTCTCTATCTGGTTCAACACTTTTTAGCGCACTCTGGCACCTTTGACAAGACTGAATCGACGACAGCAGGAATGGCTTGCCAAAACTGCTTGAGAACGTGACCTCTTTGTCCATTTTCCAGAAATTTTGAAACCTTCTTTTTCTCTATCAAAAAGCTAATCCAGATGAAATCTCTTTTACTCGATAAGGATCAACGATTTGCCATGTACACCTTTCTGGAAGCAAAAGGGGTCTAGATCGACGATAAAAGGAAGAGATATACTCCTAAAAATGTCTATCTGCTTCCAGCTAATCGCTGTTTCACCCATTTAATTGCCTGCGTCCGATCACTTACCTCACCCTCAACTTGGGCCTCCTGTAACTCATCAAGAATTCTAGAGAAATTAGGCCCAGGCTCAAGAGAAAATATCTCAATCAGATCTTTTCCAGTGAGAAAACGGGGCCCATGCAGTGCCGGTTCAATATCTTTACTATAGGTTTCAAGAACCTCGCAGAGCAGCACCGCAAGTTCATCCTCCATTGCCTCTGGCTTTAAGGTGCCCTTCCCGGCCAGACTATCGGCCATGGCAAGAAAAAAGAGACCTATTAAGTCGTCTCCTGCCCGTTTTGCCAGTTTCAAACACGCCTTTTTACTCAAGCCTTGGGTGCGACGAACATTACAGAGGTGAAACGGATGCATATGCATGCCGGTTAATGACGCCACTCTATCACGTCTTTCATTTGACCAGCGCAGATTACGGCCCAGCTCCTGCACCATTTTTCGCCCCACCTCATCGTGGTTATAAAAGGTAATACGCCCCCCCTTATCTTCACGGATTTTTCGTGTCACCGGTTTCCCAAGATCGTGCAGAAAAGCACCCCATTTCAACACTTCAGTCATACCCGGCCGTTCCAAATATTCATGGAGCAGTTCTTCACACTCAGGATAGAACATCTCCGGTTTGGCAATAATAGATTCCATATTGCCAAGTGCCGCCAGACTATGGCCAAAGACGTCAAGATGATGTGATTCCGGCTGAGTAAGGCCTACCCCATCCTGCAAAGCAGGAATAACCTGAAACAGCAGTCCCGATTCCGCCATGGCAGAGAAAACCGTGTGGGCTCTGCTCGATTCCATAATCAAATCCATCTCGTAGCTGATTCGTTCGACCGAGACATTGGATAAAAGAGCGACATACTTGGTAATATCGACAAGTGTCTCCTCTTCAAGCATAAATCCAAATCGTGCCCAGAGTCGATACCCGCGTAGCATACGCAAAGGGTCGCTGACAAATGCATCCGGGCAGGCACGTAAAATACCGTTTTCCAGATCCTTTATCCCTCCTAAAGGATCAAGGATTGATAATGTTTCAGCTGAATCCACAAACTCAAGAAAACTGATGCCCATACCATTAAGGGTAAAATCCCGCATGGATAGATCATCTTCAATACTCTTTGCTCCTACCCTAAAACTGGAAAAATCAATAGTCAGTCTCTTCCACACCACCCTGCCGGCATCTTCCTCTGCCGTACCAAGCGGCACAAAAGTTCCACCATTTAGCGCATGAATCAGTAACCTACAGCAGTGCACAGCGTCGCTATCAACCGTGAAATCAAGATCATTGGGTTGTTTTCCAAGCAGCCAGTCTCGAACTGTGCCCCCGACAAGAAACATATCCCGTCCTAGTTCATCGGCCACTGCCGCCAGTGCTGTAAAAAGCTGAGGAGGATAATCAGCTATGTGCATACGCAGTTTAGATACATCATTCACAAGCATTGTCTCTCCTCTTTCTTTTTGAAATTTCATGTTTATACTTATTGACTTAGAAAAGCTTAACACTTAACAAAAAAAAATAGAACTGAAAGGTGTATGGACACTCCAACACAGCGTATGCTCAAAGTCGGCAAGGCCACAATTGGTCTCGTCGCTCTTGATATCTCACTCAACAGGGCACTGGCCGACAAAATTCCCGTCGAAAAGGTTGCTGAATTTCTTTTCAATGAAATAAGTGGCCAAAATTATATTCCTCCAGGCATGATAGAGGAATACAAAGCTGCACTCAAACGGGAATATAGAAAATTGCTAGGTGATGAGGTCGAGGAAGATCAGGACCTTACCATTCGGATTTTCGGGACCGGCTGTATCAGTTGCAACGGGCTGCGTGATGCAGTGATCAATGCCATGATGCAGGCTGGTATTGCAGCTGACATTGACATGATACATGACCCTGATGAGATCGGCAGACATGGCGTTCTGGCAACACCTGCACTGATGATTAACGGAACAGTAAAAATTGCAGGAATCCATCCCACACCTGTTCAGCTCAAGGCATGGCTGCTTGAAGCAGCAGAAGGATAATATGGACGAAACACGGACCAAGCTTGTCCTTGCCCCCATCCGGGGGATCACAGATTGTTATTTCCGCACCCTTTTCCATCGCCATTTCAAGGGATTTGATTCCGCCCTTGCACCCTTTATCAATCCACAGCGTCATTCTTCGTTCCATGCCGGACAGTTAAAAGATATTCTTCCGGCCGCCAACCTGGAACTCAAAGTTACGCCGCAGCTTCTTCACACCGACCCGGAGGATTTCCTCTTTCTTGCAAAGCGCCTGCAGGAACTCGGCTACACAGAAGTGAACTGGAATCTGGGATGCCCTGCTCCCATGGTTGCAAAAAAACAGAGAGGATCCGGGCTTCTGCCCTTTCCTGATAAGATCCTTAGCTTTCTAGATCAGATACTTCCAAAACTTGAGATACAGCTCTCCATCAAGACACGCCTGGGCTACCAAAACCGTGAAGAACTTTTTTATCTTCTGCCACAGCTGGATCAGTATCCCCTATCGGAAATAATCATCCATGGACGTTTGGGGTCACAGATGTACAGGGGAGAAATAGACAGAAGTGGTTTTGAACAGTGTCTGCACCTTAGCAAACATGCCATCGTCTATAATGGGGATATCGTATCAAAGGAAGTATTTACAGAACTGCAACAGCAATTCCCAACGATCAAACGCTGGATGATAGGAAGAGGTGCTCTGGCTAATCCCTTTCTACCAGCAGAGATCAGGGGGAACGTCGTTTCAAATAAACTTGAAGTCCTGCAAAGCTTCCACGATGAACTCTACAGTTGTTATGGCGGACTGCTTGATGGTCCGGCCCATCTTTTAGGAAGAATGAAACAGCTTTGGATTTCCCTGAGTGCTTTCTTTCCACCGGAGCAGAAAACATGGAAAATGATACGGAAATGTAAGACGGAGGAAAAATACAAGGAAATCATGACAGAGCTTTTCAGCCGTTAAACCAGTCGGAAATCTCAGCAGAGTATCCTTTTCTTTATGTTGGCACCACTCAAGCCGACACAATTAATATTGCTTTTCAAGACCTAGCCCTCGATTTTTCTAAAAGCCGTTCAGGTAGAAATCTAAGTAAAAACTCACATTATATGAGTATACAACTTCACCTCAAACGGCTTAAAACTAATCTCTTGTACCAACGGTTGCTTGTTTGTAGGAACAGGAATATTGGCAGAGACATAAGTCCCTATCGTGTTGACACAAATAGTCAATTTCCCACTATCTATTTGCTTCTCTCCACAATGTATTGCAGGATTTCCAGCAGGATCGAATTTATTGTCCGATGTCATTTCCACCGAAACATTCACAAAATCGTCCTCAGCAGTCAGCCATGGTTGAATTTGCTGAATATTGGAGATAACTCTTTCAAAAGCATCCTTACCCTCTTTCGTGGCAACTGCAGCCTGGTATTTATAAAAATATATGCCACGGCTACCATGAATAATGGATAAAAAGGCAAGACTGTTCATCTCCTCAAAAGTTGGCAGCCTAGGCCAACCATGAACTTTCCACTTATCACCGCCAAAAGCCTGGATAATGGAATAGAGTCTTTTCTTACCAACAGTTTTAGCAGCAATTTCCATGGAATCTGAAAGCCATGTCATGGGCATAAAAGGTACAGGGTACTGATCAAGCATAAAATAATCAGCAGCTTGTGTATAATCAGGTATTATTTGCGGCCTGACAATTGCCATCATGGTCGGAATTCCCGGGTATCGTTCTTTCAATAATAAATCAATATCTTTTGCCTTCCATCGTGGAAAAGAATGGATCCCAGGTTCATCATTCACATAGAAGGCAAAGCGACCATTTTCCGGAATAGGCCCTGCCCTATCAAGCATGATTTTGATTTTTTCTACGTCACGTGGCAGAGAAAACGCACAGTGCATATCCAACTCTACGCACCTTTCAACCGCCTCTTTGCTCAGTCCAAGAATACTACTGTTTAAACCACTCTCCTTAAACTGTTGCAGATTGCTCAGACTCCCGCCATAAGCACCTACGGGAAAATAATCAGTACTCAATTTTGCACGATTTTTTCGGCTAACAGTTTGTTTTTGAAACAAATGTGGATTACGTATGAGAAATTGTTGATCAGACGACGGGACTGTCATCTCAAAAGGTGCCAGAGCCGAGGCAGCCATTTCCTCTGTACATGTGAAATGCACTCTAAGATTCTGAAACTTACCAGCTACTCTATGAGTGTTTAAAAGGAACGATTTCCCCCACAATTTAACCTCTGGATAGCTCCTTGGTACGATTGTTTCCCGGTAAAAATCACCTACAAACAAATAATCCTTTCCAGGGGCACAGCTCCTTTGCGATTTACTTTCATGCGCCAGGAAATCTTCCTGTTTAGAAAAATCAGTTAACAGTTGTAAATAACCCTCTTTGAGCTTTGGGTACGAATAGACAAGTATCCCGTCTCCTCCACCGTATGTAACAGCATCAATTGTTTTTTCAAATTCAGCTGCAGAGGTGTTCTCCGCCTGAATAATTGGCCAAACCTGCCTGTCTGTAATCTCAGAAAAATAACCTGTTATGTCTCTTATCCAATCGGGACTCTCCTTAAGCATTTTGTGGTAAACCATGGGAGAGAGGATATCTGCATATCGACTGATCTGTTTTGCATCCTGCCCTAAAAGAAAAGTGACGGCGGCATTCTTTTCACCTTGCATCCATGGAACAAGAAAAACACCCAGCTTGATTTTCTTGCCTGACTCATGCAAATCAATAAGGGTCCTCACTTCACGAACAAAAGAAGTTATCTGCTCTTTTTTCCACAACAACCATTTGGACGCGACGTTTTGATAAATCCATTGAGAACTCTCGGACGAACTTAAGCCCTTGGGAATAGTAACACCCTTTTCAACCTGGAACAGCATAAGGCATCGGTCACAATAGCAACTATCCACAAATGAAACGTCAGGATGTTCCCAGCTACCTGGATAGCGGATAAAATCTAACCACACACCGGATATCCCAGCCTCGCCCCTATAATCCTGCAGCCATTTCTCAAGGAGTTGCAAACGATCCTGCCTCCACTCAAAATGCGTCGGACACACACCTCCATAAGAGCCGGATAAAAGGCTACCATCAGCTGTAACAGGTCTAGAATCAGGATATTTTTCCCAGGCACTTCTTCCACCAAAAGCATTTAATGTAAGGAAGACCTTCAGCTTCTGATCGTGATAGAATTGTATGTTTTCCTTGTTGGGAGCAATAAAAACTGACCTGAGGCCAGGATCTTGAAAAGTTACATTAGCAGGAACACCATAGACACCGATATGTGCGCTATCGGCATAACATATTATTGGCAGGAAGATAAGAAGACAAACTGCACATTCAAAGCGAATACTGGTGAGAAGTCGTCTTGATAAAATTTTAGTTCTCAACATCAATAGATACCAGATGACCATCTCACTTCAGGTGGCCTATAAATATAGTTGGATGTTCACTCTGTGAGTACCTTAATGTGCCACACTAACCCTCAAAACCAATTTAATCCGACCATCGGCGGCGATATATTCAATTACTTCTTTATCAAGTTGTTTCTTCTTTTTTTACACCAAACTCAAAGGCAAATTCATCGTGAACGGTAAATTCGCCTCTATCATGAGGATGCATATTGCTTCAGAATTGAGTTTTCCCCCGCCCCTAGCACCTTTAATGCCGACCAGCTTGCTTCTAAAATCAATTTTTCTATAGAGTTTGCGATGCACTGGCGGAATATTTTAACTTAAAATTTGTGCAGATATTTTTCTAAGTATTGCTAAGTTCATGTATCACACTTTGCATGATATGTACTTTGTATCATAAAACTCCCAGATAGCTTCGGATTCAGGCCAGCAGCAGTTTACGATTTTCCTCGATAGCGGATCCGACAAGCTTGACAGTCGCTTTATGAATATTTTTGATTGACGCCAATTGCTGGAAATGACCAGCCTGCTCTGTTATACGGTCGACAACGTCCCCAGCCCAAGCCATGTTAAGGCCCCCTTGTTTGGCTAGTTCCAGCATCTTTGCGCGCGTGATGTTACACCCCTCTCCACATACGTCCATTTGATGCTCACCGCCAGGCCCCTCGCAAAAGGTCAAGTCGTAGCACGGTGCCAAACGCCAGCAACGGTCACGACCGAGCCGGAAAGAAATATTCTTGCTGTGGTCGTCGTGATTATTGAAAACGACGTTGAACACAGCCCTTTCATAAGCTTTTTGCACCTCACGTTCGTCGCGCGTGAACATGCGTGTGGCACGTAAAAATGTGGTGTAGTCAACCGACGAGGGTAGACGGAAGTTTGCGTGTAAGGCGCCAGCCAAGGTGTGAACGGGTACCCGCATACCGTCTTCCACGTCGAAGCGCGCGATACCAAATGCCGCCAATTTTTTGTCCAGATCGAAGTGGTGCGTGGCTGGCATGTCCAGGCCACAATTGCGTGCGAGTTGCGCATACAAATCTTCCAGCGCGCAGACTTCTTTGTGCTCATTCTGAGCCTGGAACTTGATTATCCACGGCAAACCGCCGGCTATTGGCATCGTGCTCATCGCACTCGTTTGCTCTTCATAGTAAACCAGCACCTTGGGGCGAGCACCGTGGGGAGAGCCACCCATCAAGGCTAACTGACGCAGCGCAATACTATCCTTACCTGCAATAATCGCCTGAACGTCCTTGGCCAGCTCCAGCAGCTTCACATCCTCTTTCTGCGGGACCAGCATATCATCGGGTTCAAAGGACAGGGCCCCCAACGCACGATTGCCGATGAAGGCCAACCGATCCAGAGGCGACATCGTCGCAGGCACCATTCCGTTCTTGCGAAAAAGACGATCCATTAACAGCATTCCCCAACCGTCTGGGAGTGAATCAGCAATCAGACCAGGCAAGTGCTGCAAGTGCTCCGGAAAGCTTCCGTAAGCTTGCTCGCGTAACATCAAATGACGCGGCGACAGTTCCAGACCTTGCCTCAATGCTTCGGGTGAATACTCAAACAGCAACTGGTTACCGTTATCGGCTAGCGTTCCCAGCAGCCAGTGTTCGCCCCATCCGTTATAGTAGACCAAAAGCTTCTTCATTTGACAACCCTTCGCGATGCACGAATTCGCTTGGATTGTTCGGCTTGAGCCATCTGTGCGATAGATTCAACCTCCAACTTGAATAGTTCCTGAAAGTGGTCAGCCAAGCCAAGCGCTAACCCAAGGCGAACGACTGATTCTATCGACGACTGACCTTTATTTTCGATATTCTTGACGGTTCCCACAGACAAGCCCGCACGCACCGCAAGATCCTCCTGGGTGAGCATCTGTGCCAAACGTTGGGCTTTTAAGCGAGCACCTAGCTCCTTGCAGACCTCTTCGTATGTGGCAAACCCT